>CAZXOJ010000020.1:0-17131 GCA_964642325.1 uncultured Bacteroides sp.
GTGCCAGGGCAATGGCATCGGAAGTTCGTGTGTCTATTGTTAATTTCTTCTCCCCATTATCGCATAGTAACTTAGAATAGAATACTCCTTCCTCTAACTTGTGGATATTCACTTCCAGCAGGTCAATATTGAAGGAATTGGCAAAATTCATAAAAAGATCATGTGTTAAAGGCCGTGGTGGTTTCAATCCCTCCAGCTGTATGGCGATCGACTGGGCTTCAAAACCTCCAACAATGATCGGAATTCTTCTGTCTCCACTCTCTTCAGTCAGCACCAGTGCATACGCCCCGGATTGAGTCTGACTGTAGGAGATACCAAGAACATTCAGTTTAATCTTACTCATAATACTATGATAGATGCAAGTCCTTTTGCGGTTCCATTCTCACAAATATAATGAAATCATTCTTTTAGTCAGGAAAATTTCAATCTCGTTCATTTTAAATGAGATCTGCCTGTAAAGGATTTTATGAATACTGTTAAAAGTCGAGTTAAAATCTTTGCAGTTGTACTAAACTTTTATATTTTTGCACTCCCAAGTTTCAGGGTATTTGATAATTGAAAAACCAAACAGGATGTACGCGATTGTAAATATTGCAGGTCAGCAACACAAGGTGGAGAAAGACCAGAAATTATTTGTTCACCGCCTGGTGGAAAAAGAAGGTGAATCTGTGAGCTTTGATGAAGTTCTCCTGATTGATAACGATAATAGCGTGGTCGTAGGTGAACCTACCATAAAGGGAGCCATGATCAGCGGTAAGGTAATTTCCCATCCCAGGGGAGACAAGATCAAGGTATTTAAAAAGAAGCGTCGTAAAGGTTATAAGGTCAGGACAGGACACAGGCAGAATCTTACAGAGATACAAATAGAAGACATTATTGAGAAGGGTGCGGTAAAGGAAGCCAAAGCGAAAACCGCAACAACAGCGCCCCCAGCCAAGAAAGCTTCACCGGCAGCTAAAAAGCCCGCTACTGCAAGCCCAAAGGCAGAAGCCGCAAAAACAGCAACAGCCAAAGAAGGCAAACCAGCCGCTACAGCAGCAGCAGCCAAGGTAGCACCCAAGGCTGCACCCAAGACAGCAGCGAAAACAGCAGCCAAGAAGCCTGCCACGGCCAAACCTGCAGCTAAAAAACCAACGGCGGCCAAAACAACTGCTACCAAGGCAACTGCTACCAAACCTGCAGCCAAGAAACCTGCTGCTAAGAAACCTGCTGCCAAGAAACCTGCTGCCGGAAAAGAAACCAAAGAATAGTAAAAATTTTAAAACTATAAATAGCCATGGCACATAAGAAAGGAGCTGGAAGCTCAAGAAATGGTAGGGAATCAGAAAGTAAGAGACTAGGGGTTAAACTCTATGGCGGCCAGTTTGCTAAGGCCGGGAATATAATTGTTCGTCAGCGTGGTACTGTACACCATCCAGGTGACAATGTAGGTATGGGCAAGGACCATACATTATTTGCCCTCATTAACGGCACAGTTAATTTTAGAAAAAGAGCCAAAAATAAATCTTACGTCTCCATTCTTCCTGTTGAAGACTAGCATATCGTACCAAACCGTACAGATCTCCTGTGACTATCCTGCAAAGCTGGTATGTTACAGGAGATTTTTTTATTTTTAACCTCCACAATAATAAGCACAACATGTTGTCGATCTCCTTTATCCGTGAGCAGCGGGACCATTTGATCGAAAGATTAAAAGTTAAGAACTTCCACCGGGTTGAAATCATTGATGCCATTATCAGCGAAGACAACGAACGAAGGTCCCTCCAGGTGAAACAGGATAATTTGCAGGCAGAACTGAATGCCAAATCAAAAGAGATTGGCTCACTCTACAAGGAGGGTAAAAAAGCGGCAGCTGATGAGGCCAAAGAAACCACTGTCCATTTAAAAGAAGAGATCAAAGAGCTTCAGCAGGCTTTGCAAAAAACCATTTCAACCCTTCAGGAATTACTGGTACAGGTACCCAATATTCCCCACGTATCTGTTCCGCAAGGAAAAGGAGAAGCCGACAATGAGAAGATGAGGGAGGGTGGAAAGCTACCTGTTCTGGCAACCGGCTCAGTCCCCCATTGGGACCTGATCTCCCGGTATGATATCATTGATTTTGAACTGGGTAATAAACTGACGGGCGCAGGCTTCCCCGTATACAAGGGTCAGGGTGCAAAGCTGCAAAGAGCCCTGATCAATTTTTTCCTGGATGAAAATATTGCATCAGGGTACCAGGAGGTACTGCCTCCCCTGATGGTGAATGAAGACTCAGGGTTTGGAACCGGGCAACTTCCCGATAAAGAGGGACAGATGTACCATATTCAGGCTGACGATTATTACCTCATACCAACCGCTGAGGTCCCGGTAACCAATATTTTCAGGGACCAGATCCTTAAGGCGAGAGACCTGCCGGTAAAATATACAGCATATACACCCTGTTTCCGCCGGGAGGCAGGATCCTGGGGGAAAGATGTAAGGGGACTGAACCGGCTTCACCAGTTTGACAAGGTAGAGATTGTCCAGGTCGTTCACCCTGACCATTCATACCAGGCACTAGAGGAGATGGCTTCTCATATCGAAGGCCTCATTGTCAAACTAGGCATACCCTATCGTGTTATGAGATTATGCGGTGGTGATATCAGTTTTACATCTTCCCTGACCTACGATTTCGAGGTCTATGCAGGTGCACAGGGAAAATGGCTGGAAGTCAGCTCAGTTTCCAACTTTGAATCATATCAGGCAAACCGGCTGAAACTCAGGTTTAAAGACGAAGGTGACAAGAAAACACAACTGGCACATACACTGAACGGAAGTGCTCTTGCCCTCCCAAGGATAGTGGCTGCCTTGCTTGAGAATAACCAGACAGCGGATGGCATAAAGATCCCTGAAATACTTAAACCTTATACCGGATTCGATCTGATATCAAATCAGGTGCCGTGACAAACCAAAAAAAGGCATATTTATATGCAGGCATAGCGATCTTTTTCTGGTCTACCGTAGCCTCAGCTTTTAAAGTGGGACTGCAACATATTAATTTTATCCAGTTTTTGTTTTTTGCCAGCTGGACTTCCCTTTTTGTCTTGTTAATTATCAACCTTTTCCGGGGCAATCTAAACAAATTGAAATCCCTCGAAAAAAAGGATCTTGCCTTTTCCGCGTTAATGGGTGCCCTCAGTCCCTTTGGCTATTACCTGATGCTCTTCAAGGCCTACGAGATATTACCTGCCCAGGTAGCCCAGCCTTTGAATATGGTCTGGCCCATTGTCCTGGTATTCCTCTCGGTAATACTGCTCAATCAAAAAATCTCCTATAAAAGCTTTATAGCCTTGTTTATCTGTTTCATCGGTGTCTACTTCATTTCCTCCCAGGGAGAACCAGGGGTACTGGCCTTCAAGGAGCCGCTTGGGGTCTTGCTGGCTGCCGGTAGTTCATTGATATGGTCGCTTTACTGGATCTACAACGTCAAGAAAGGCATGGACGAAACCCTGCAGTTATTGCTCAATTTCTTTTTCGCATCCATCTACATCACCATCTTCATCCTGATGTTCAATGACTTCCGCAATCTGGACCTGACCGGGATAACACTCGCTGTATATGCCGGCATATTCGAAATGGGTATCACATTTTTACTGTGGATCAGGGCCATGAAATATACAGCAAGCAACGATAAGATCAGTAATCTCGTATATATCGCTCCCTTCCTCTCCTTAATCTTTATTCATTATTTCGTCGGCGAGACAATTTATGTAACCTCTCTCATCGGTTTATCGTTAATTGTCATAGGAATATTAGTTGAAAAACTCCGTTTGATCTAATAATAAGATGAGAATAACTAAGCCTTATCGTTCAATCCACGGATTGTTGATAATATGTATTGCCTTTCTGGTAATCACTTGTGAGCGGGATATACTTAATCCGGAGCAGAATAAGCTTACCAAAAATGTCCTGTATGAAGTCATGAAAGAATGGTATCTCTGGTACGATGTCATGCCAGTCGTAAATCCTGATGATTATCATTCCCTGAACGCCTTGCTTGACGCCCTGCGTTTCAGTCCAACAGATAGGTGGAGTTACGTCATGTCTACAGAAGAATATGACAGGTATTATAAGAAGGGAGAATATATCGGCCACGGGATAGGCCTTATCGGTGATAATGGAGGAACCCTGTACACCGGCTGGGTCTATATTGATTCCCCAGCTGAAAATCAGGGAGTTGAGAGGGGGTGGCAAATACTGAGCATCAACGGTGAGAACATAACAAGCGAGACCAACCTTGACAGCCTTCTGGGTGATGATGAGGTAGGACTGGTGAACTCCTTTACATTCAGGAAGCCGGGAGGGCAGACAACAAACCTGGACATTGAGAAGCAAATTGTGGATATAAACTCCGTCCTCTACAGTGATATTATCAATGTCAATGACACCAAAGTCGGCTACCTGGTTTACCAGCATTTCCTGGTAACATCTGTGGAAGAACTTGATGCCGTTTTTAAGGAATTCCAGGATAGTCTGATCGATGACATCATTGTGGATCTGCGGTATAATCCCGGGGGACAAGTAGATGTGGCCCAACATCTGGGGAGCTTAATTGCCGGGGAATATGCCATTAAACGGGACTTCGTCAGGCTGGAGTACAATGACCAGCATTTTGAACGGAACCTGACACGGCCATTCCTGGATGTTGAAAACTTGATGACCCCAACACCTGAAAGGGTATTCTTTATTACCACTACCAGATCTGCTTCGGCCAGCGAACTGGTAATCAATGGCTTGATGGGCCTTATGGGCTTAACGCGGCCATTCGAAATTTTCCTGGTCGGTGATGATACCCACGGCAAACCTGTTGGTTCAATATCGGCAAGGTATGTAGATTCAACCCTGATCCCCATCACATTCAGATACATGAACCGGAAAGATGAAGGTGGTTTTTTTGACGGATTGCCAGCCAACTCATATATTCAGGAAGATATTACAAAAGAATTTGGAGATCCGGAAGAAACACTCCTGCAGGAAGTGCTATATTACATTGAAAATGGTAGCTTTACCGGCTCAGGAGTGAAGAAATCCATCCCTGCAGATCTGCATCAATGGGACCGGATCCCACATTCCGGGGCTATCTAATGATCAAAGTTTGAAAGAAGGGAAAATAATACTTGGCATCGATCCCGGAACCTCTGTCATGGGTTATGGAATTATCAGGGGAGATAAACAAAAACCTGAACTGCTCACCCTGGGGGCCATCGAACTAAACAAATTCAAAGATCATTATGTAAAAATCCGCCGGATCTTTGACCGTACCATAGAATTGATAGATCAGTACCACCCTGATGAACTGGCCATTGAGGCTCCTTTCTATGGGAAAAATGTTCAATCCATGCTTAAACTTGGCAGGGCACAGGGTGCAGCCATCTCAGCTGCCCTTTACCGGGACATGCCCATTTTTGAGTACGCACCCAAGAAAATCAAGATGGCAATCACGGGACAGGGAAATGCCTCCAAGGAACAGGTCGCCGGTATTCTTAAAAACCTGTTTACCATCGAGCAATTACCCAAAAACCTGGATGCTACGGATGGCCTGGCGGCCGCAGTCTGTCATTTTTACCAGAAGGATATCCCAGATAAAGGTGGCGGTTTTAATAGCTGGAAGGATTTTCTGGCCAAAAATCCCGACCGGATGTCCGGGGGTTAATTACATCGCTGAACGGATCCGGCCAGCGATATCCTCAAATTCTTCGGGCGAAAGTTTCAGTTTGGGCCGTGAGAATTCAATGTCATAAAGCCCATTGATCGGGATCAGGTGTATATGGGCATGTGCGACTTCAAGTCCGAGTACAGCCACCCCGACCCTTTTTTTATCCGAGACCTTATCAATGGCAAGAGCCACTTTCTTGGCAAAAACATTTAAGCCTGCCAGTACCTCATCGTCCAGATCAAAAAGGTAATCCGTTTCTTTCTTCGGGATGACCAGTGTATGACCTTTGGCCAGTGGATTAATATCAAGGAAGGCCAGGTAATCTTTGTTCTCAGCTATTTTGTAACAGGGGATCTCTCCCTGTACAATTTTTGTAAAAATGGAGGCCATGGATGAATGGTTTTTATTGGATGCTATAACTCTAAATCGAAATGTCCAGGATCTCAAAACCGATCTCTCCGGAGGGGACTTTCACGCTTACCACATCCCCGACCTTTTTGCCGAGCAATCCCTGGGCTATAGGCGTGGAGATGGACATCTTCCCGGCTTTCAGATCGGCTTCAGTTTCAGGCACAATATGGTACTCCATGACCACATTACTGCTAGTATTTTTGATTTTTACACGGTTCAGTATCTGAACCTTGCTGGTATCTATCTGCGATTCATCAATGATCCTTGAATTCACTAAATTATTCCGAAGTTTCGAGATACGCAGTTCGAGCATTCCCTGGGCCTCTTTCGCTGCGTGATATTCTGCGTTCTCAGAAAGATCACCCTTATCCCTGGCTTCAGCAATTTGCTGTGAGATGGATGGTCTTTCTACCCTGACCAGCTGATCAAGCTCCTTCTTAATCTTATTCAGGCCTTCCTGAGTCATAAAGGAAATCTTCGACATAGCTAATTCTTCGATATAATAAAACAAAAAAGAATCCCGGTTGCGAGACTCTTTGCATGTGTAAAGATAAAAATATTTATAAAAAAAGGCAAACGGAAACCTTTCAATCCTGCCCTAAAAATACTTCCTTGGCAATATTTCGCTGTAAATAATGGCCCTGGTTATCTCATCCAGATCTCTGAAAAGACCATCCACGCTTTTTTCCTCTTGTTCATCTTCCATTTCGGCAGTAAGATCAGGCTGCATACGCTCCTGTCGATGGTCAGGTGCAGCAAGGATCTTTTCCTCCTCATCAATGATCATTTCTTCTTCATCCTCCAGGACCTCCAGTGATTCTCCCTCCATGGATTGGTAGCGGGACTGTCCCGTCAGGATCTGCTCAAGCCTTTCAAAGGGGTCCATAACAGCACCACGTGACCCAGGGATGGCCATACCTTCTGCTTCCTGTGTACCAGGTTGGGCAGAAGAAGGAGAGGCTTTTTTCATCTGTTGGGCCCGTTTTTTACGCCTGCTACCCAATCCGCTGACTACCAAAACAATAATCATGAGGACAATATAAAAAATGTTGTTAATATCTATTTTCATCGGCGTCTCTTTCTTCTTTTCTTTTTCCCGTTAAACAGGCCTTTGTAGAATGGTTCCTTTTTCCCTTTATTATAATGATCAGATCTTTTCTTGGTCTCCTTCATGCGTGCCTTTACTTCCTTGGTTTGTATATTATCCCTTTGCTTGAGGGCTGCCTGTCGCCTTTGCTCATATCCCTTCTTCTCCTTCAGCATCTGTTGTTCCTGCTTTCGCTCAGCCTGCTTGACCTTTTTTGTTTGGGCCTGCAGAGAAGCAAACGGCAGCAACAACAGAAACAGGAAGAGATAAATCCTGATCAGGAACAATTTAATTATCTTTGTCCCGTTCTTATCCACGCAATGAATAAGTATTATTCCATATCAAAATTAGGTCTTTTTTTTGGAATTCTGGCAACGACCATAAGTTTTACAGCCTGTGTCAAGGACAATAAGGATGTTGTTCCCTATGCACGCATAGACCTGATCCTTGATCTTTCAACCGATCTTTCTCACCTGGGTCCCCAGGAAACAGCTACCGTCATTCCCAATGCAAGCGGGATTGGCGGGGAGATCCGCTTCAGCAATCCCCAGTACCCGGTGATACCCTTAGGCGCCGGCCAGATCCTCCAGGGAAACGGCGTAATTATATTCCGGAGTGATATCTACCAATATCAGGTTTATGATATTACATGCACTTTCCAGGCACAGACAGATTATTGCAGGCTGGATAGGGATGAGGACTTCGATGGACTTTATGTATGTCCCTGCTGTGACTCAAAATTTCTCGTCCAGAATGGTGGTTTTGTCTTCGAGGGACCCGCAGCCATGCCCCTGTTAAATTATCCATCATTTATAGATAATAATGCCCTGATCGTTCGCAATTAGTACCTGTAATGATCAGATTTATACGGGCCCTTGACAGGTACCCCGATATATGCTGATTGCTCTTCAGTTAAGAGGGTCAGTTTTACACCCAGCTGTGCCAGGTGGAGGCGGGCAACTTCCTCATCCAGTTTTTTGGGCAAACGGTAAACCCCGGTTTCATAATTATTGTGCCAGAGTTCGATCTGGGCAAGGGACTGGTTGGTGAAGGAATTGCTCATCACAAAAGATGGATGTCCGGTTGCACAACCCAGGTTTACCAGTCTCCCCTCCGCCAGCATAAAGATAGCGTTCCCATTGGGGAAAATATATTTATCTACCTGTGGTTTGATATTGATCTTCTTTATCCCTTCCAGTTCATTCAGCTTTTCAACCTGGATCTCGTTATCAAAATGGCCTATATTGCAAACAATGGCCTGATCTTTCATCCTGGACATGTGCTTGGCAGTTATCACATCCTTGTTCCCTGTGGCGGTTACATAGATATTTCCTTCGGTAACCGCTTCATCTATGGTAGTCACCTTAAATCCTTCCATAGCAGCCTGAAGGGCACATATGGGATCAATCTCGGTAACGAGTACACGGGCTCCGTAGCTCCTCATTGAATGTGCACAGCCTTTACCCACATCCCCGTAACCAATCACCACTACTACTTTCCCTGCAATCATTACATCGGTGGCACGTTTTATCCCATCAGCAAGTGATTCACGACAGCCATAGAGGTTGTCAAACTTGGATTTGGTGACTGAATCATTCACATTGATAGCAGGGAACAATAATTCACCACTCTCATGCATCTGATATAAACGGTGGACGCCGGTGGTTGTTTCCTCTGAAACACCCTGCATCTCTTTCACAATCCTGTGCCACTTATCAGGATCAAGGCTGAGCGTTTCCTTCAGTTTGTTCAGGATTATTTCTTCTTCCCGGTTTCCGGGTTCTTTATCAAGTATAGTGGAATCTTCTTCTGCTTTATACCCCACGTGAACCATTAATGTGGCATCTCCACCATCATCAACAATCAGGTTTGGTCCTTTTCCTCCTGGGAAAGTGAGTGCCTGTTCCGTACACCACCAGTATTCTTCCAGTGTCTCGCCTTTCCATGCAAATACAGGGATCCCGGCCGCTGCTATGGCTGCCGCAGCATGATCCTGGGTGGAGAAAATATTACAGCTGGCCCATCTGACATCTGCACCAAGCTTGACAAGGGTCTCAATAAGGACGGCTGTTTGTACAGTCATATGAAGTGATCCTGTGATCCGGGCACCCTTCAGGGATTGTTCAGAGGTAAACTTGTCACGAATTGCCATCAATCCGGGCATTTCCTTTTCGGCAATCTCAATCTCTTTCCGGCCAAATTCAGCCAGGCTGATGTCATGTACTTTATATGGATTTACCTCTACTCTATCTTCCATTGTTTTCATAGCCATTATTATTTGCTTTTTATTCTCGATTAATCCCGACAAAGTTACTCAAATCCATGAATTAACTGGCTCGGGTTTTCTTTATTCTCTATGGTTTCTGTCTGTTCCTTCTAAGATCCTGAGGGCCATTTTACGGTCCTCCCCAAGCTGCCTTTTAAGGGCCTCAACACCCTGGAACTTCTGTTCATCCCTGATACGGGCTACATATCTTATCCCTATTCTTTCACTGTAAATATTTCTATTAAAATCAAATAAATGCACTTCTATGGTTTTAAGTGCGGGATCATCATTCACCGTAGGCCTGCTTCCCATATTCATCATTCCACCGTACAATTCTCCTTTTAGTTCAGCTTTGACAGCATAAACGCCATCGGCTGGCATTAATTTATAATCCTCATCCATGATGATATTGGCAGTAGGGAAACCTATGGAACTGCCCAGCTTGCTTCCTCCAACCACATTGCCTGAAAATCCATAGTCCCATCCCAGCATACTGTTTGCCTGCTGGATTTCGCCCTTCAGTAAAAATTCCCTGATCCCGGTGGAACTTACCTTACCGGATGCTGTCTGAAAGGCTTCCATCTGTTCAATTCCGAATGCATACTGCCGGGTACAATCTTTTAGTTTTTCAAAATCACCCTCCCTGTCGCGCCCAAAGCGATGATTATAGCCAATAAGGAGATGGGAGATCCCGCATTTGTCAACCAGCACATCACGAATAAAATCACAGGATGAGAGCTGGCTGAGTTCAGTTGTAAAAGGCATGATGATCAGATGGTCCAGTCCCGCCTGCTCCAGCAGGTTCTTTTTCTCCTCCAGCGTATTCAACAATTTGACACGATCGCCGCCCTGGTTCAGGACCATCCGAGGATGTGGCCAGAGGGTAAGCACAACGGATTGTCCATTGAGTTGCCTGGCCCGCTCCTTCAATTTTGTAAGAATATAACGGTGCCCCAGGTGTACCCCGTCAAATATGCCAACAGTTAGTACTGGACGGGGGATAGAAAAGGATAATATATCATTGTGGATCACCATGGCGCCTAAAAGATTTGCAAAAATAAGCATAAAATGGTGAACCCGACATGCGGCTTTGGATAAATCAAGCAATTTGGTTAATTTTCAAAGTCTTTGATCTACCTATGGAAACTCCTGAGATTGTAAGAAATGATCCCTGGCTCAATCCTTTTGAGTCAGTCATTAGAGACCGGATGAAGCGGGCTCTTCGAAAGGAAGCGGAGCTATCTCCCGAGGGACTTGCAGCTTTTGCTTCGGGACATCTATACTATGGCCTGCACCGCCTGGATAATCACTGGGTCTTCCGCGAATGGGCCCCCAATGCAACCCGGATCTTTCTGGTTGGTGAGTTTACCGGCTGGGAAGAATTGCCAGCATGGGAATTGAAGTCCACCACCAACGGAAACTGGGAACTTATGCTGCCCCTTGGCAGCCTCAAGCATGAAGATCTCTTCAGGCTGTCCATACATTGGCCAGGTGGGCGGGGTGACCGCATACCGGTATGGATAAATCGGGTTAGGCAGGATCCGGATACCTTAATCTTCAATGCCCAGGTCTGGCATCCGGATAAGCAATATTCATGGAAAAACAAATGGATGCCTGCCCTAAAATCCCCTCCCCTGATCTATGAAGCTCACCTGGGCATGTCATCGGAGGAAGAAAAGATCTCCTCCTACAGGGAATTCCGCGAAAATGTCCTGCCACGTATTGCAGCCGGTGGTTATAACATGATACAGCTTATGGCCATACAGGAACATCCTTATTATGGATCATTTGGTTATCATGTGTCCAGTTTTTTTGCAGCCTCTTCACGCTTCGGGACCCCTGAAGAATTGAAAGAATTGATTGATGAGGCCCATGGTTTGGGTATCTCAATGATAATGGACCTGGTCCATTCCCATGTAGTTAAAAACGAGGTGGAAGGGCCTGGACGATTTGACGGTACCCCCTGGCAATATTTCCATGACGGTCCGAGAAGGGAACATATCGCATGGGATTCCCTCTGCTTCAACTACAACAAAAATGAAGTGCTTCACTTCCTGCTTTCCAACTGCCGGTACTGGCTTGAAGAATACCGTTTCGATGGATTCCGTTTCGACGGGATCACAAGCATGCTTTATTATGATCATGGCCTGTCAAGGGATTTTACAAGTTACGAGATGTACTTTGACGGGCAGCAGGATGAGGATGCAATATGCTACCTTATGCTGGCTAATAAACTAATAAAGGAAGTGCATAGAGACTCGGTCACGGTTGCAGAGGAGATGAGTGGTATGCCTGGACTGGGGGTTCCCCTGAAATCAGGCGGATTTGGTTTTGATTACAGGATGGCCATGGGGACACCTGATTACTGGATAAAGATCCTGAAAGAAAGATCCGACGAACAATGGAACGTCAGTGAAATCTACCATGAACTCACACGGAGACGGGACGATGAGCTTACCATCGGATATGCGGAGTCACATGACCAGGCGCTGGTGGGAGATAAAACAGTTATATTCAGACTGTTGGACAAGGAGATGTATGATAGCATGAACCTTGGAAGCAATAACCTGGTCATTGAACGGGGGATGGCCCTGCATAAAATGATCCGCCTTATCACCTTTGCTACCTGTGGAGGGGGATACCTGAATTTCATGGGCAATGAATTCGGCCATCCTGAATGGATCGATTTTCCGCGTGAAGGCAATAACTGGTCCTATAAGTATGCCAGGCGGCAATGGTCACTGGTGGATCATCCGGATCTCAGGTATAAATTCTTAAACGGCTTTGACCGGGATATGATCCACCTGTTCAGGAAAGAAAAGACCCTCACTTTTAAGTGGCCTTATTTATTATTAGAAAATACCGGTGACCAGGTCCTTGTATTTGGAAGGGGAGACCTGGTATTTGTCTTTAATTTTAATCCGAATAGATCATTCAGTGACTATGGGTTTCCCGTTGACCCGGGTAAATTCCAGATCATGCTCAATACAGACAGTTTGAATTATGGTGGCCAGGGACTGGTAAACGCTGATATGACCTATTTTGCAAATCCGGATCAGCATACTTCACCGAGACACATGCTAAAATTGTATATTCCTGCACGTTCGGCCCTGGTATTAAAAAAAATACCACATAAAAGAGTCCATCAATAACGGCCAGCAACAAAAAAGCCCATCATGCCCATTTTACCAGGGCAAAATCCTGCCTGTGAGGAAGGCTTGCATGCTTGGGAAATATCCTTATCCCATAATCTAATATACCAGGGCGGGGCGGGCTAACTTCAATGCTGTAAAAAGCCTGCCCGTTTTCCTGTTTGTCAAGGTCAAACTCCTTCGAATAAGTTATGGTTTCCTGGTCCTCTCCATAACTAAATTCGGGTATTACAATCTCCACACCTATATCTGAAGGATGCAGTTCGTTTAATTCCAGAACCACCTCTGCTCTGTAAGTTTCACCAAGGGAGACAGGCTGGCGTGAAACGTCCGGATGTGTGAATCCAATGATATTGATACCATCCCAATGTCTCAAAACAAATCTTTTCCAGGAACTCAGGTCCCTTATCATGGCCAGGTCATTAGCCTTCATTTTTCCCGCCCGTTCGTTAAGTTTATTATAGAACTTTTCCTCATAATCGATGAACATGCGGTTCATGGTAAAGTTAGGGGCTACCTGGGCAATGGAATTTTTTATATAAGAGACCCATTTTAAGGGAACATCATTTGTTCTCTGCTTGTAGAACATCTGTGTGATCTCATTTTCCAGTAGTGAATAGATGGCTTCTGCATCCATTTCGTCCTGGTAATGCTGGTTATCATAAGTCCGTTCTTCAGGCAAGGCCCATCCGGCACCTTCCCTGTACCCTTCTGCCCACCAGCCATCCAGTACACTGAAATGAAGGCTTCCGTTCATGACGGCTTTTTCCCCGCTGGTGCCTGATGCCTCAAGTGGCCGGGTAGGCGTATTAAGCCAAATATCAACGCCCTGCACAAGTTTTTGTGCCAGGCTAATATCATAATTCTGGAGGAAAAGTATCCTGCCTATGAATTCCGGCCGTTTTGATGTCTCAACAATGAATTTTATCAAATCCTGTCCGGCCTTGTCATTGGGATGTGCTTTCCCGGCAAAAATGAACTGCACTGGCTTTTCCGGATCATTGATAATCCTTGCCAGCCGCTCAGGATCACGGAACAGAAGATTGGCCCGCTTATAAGTGGCAAATCTCCTGGCAAAACCTATGGTAAGTACCTCACTGCTCAGGTTCTCCTCCACCTCCATAATGATCCGTGGATCTTCCAGCCTTCTGACAGCAGCCTTCTTAATCCTGGACTTTATATGCTGTATCATCTTGTCCCGCAGATGGTTACGAAGATTCCATATCTCCTTATCATCCACTTCGTAGATTTTTTGCCAACGATCCATATCAGATTGATTCTCCAGGAAATCATCTCCAAAATATTTCCTGTACAGATCATTCCATTCCGGGGCGGTCCACGTAGGAAAATGGACTCCGTTGGTGACATATCCAATATGGAGTTCATCCGGATTATAACCTTTCCAGAGATCATTGAACATATGCTGGGTTACTTTTCCATGCAAACGGCTTACCCCATTAACTTCCTGAGATAGATTAATCGCCAGGTAACTCATGGAAAATTTTTCATTCCCATCTTCCGGATGCAAGCGTCCGAGCCCTATGAACTGCTCCCAGGAAATATTCAGCCTGTCAGGGTAATGAGACATATACATCCGTACGAGTCCCTCATCAAAACTATCATGTCCCGCCGGAACCGGTGTGTGTGTGGTGTAGAGTGTTGAAGTCCTGACCAGTTCCAGTGCTTCAGGATAAGAAAGATTTTGATCAGAGATCAATGTACGAAGGCGTTCCAACCCGATAAATGCAGCATGTCCTTCGTTGCAATGGTAAATATCCGGTTCCATTCCCAGGGTTTGCAGCAGTCTGATCCCTCCAACACCCAGCAATAATTCCTGCTTGAACCTGTTTTCAATATCTCCGCCATAAAGATGGTGGGTTACACTCCTATCCTGTTCAATATTTTCCTCAAAATCCGTATCCATCAGGTATAATTCAATCCGGCCCACATCTACCCGCCAGATCCTTGCCTTCATGGTCCGGCCAGGCATTTGAATACTGATGGTTTGCCAGTTACCATGCTCATCCCTGACCTGCCGGGCAGGTATCCGGGAGAAATCCTGAGGCATGTTGGCTGCAATCTGTTCCCCGCTTGCGGAAACGATCTGGGTAAAATAACCATAGCGGTATAGGAGTCCCACGCCAACAAGGTTCCGGTTATAATCACTGGCCTCTTTTAAATAGTCTCCTGCCAGAAGTCCGAGTCCCCCGGAATAAGTCTTCAGAGAATCATGGATACCATATTCCATGCTGAAATATGCAATAGCGGGTCCCACGGCCTCCTTTTTTTTCGCTGCATATGCCAGGCATTTTTTGTGGATCCTGTTCATTTCCCGGATAAATTCTTTATCCTCCTCAAGCTCTTTGAATCGGCTCAAGGACAAACTCCTGGCTGCCAGGATGGGATTATGGTTTGATTCCTCCCAAAGATCCGGATCAATGGACTGGAAAAATGCTGTTGCTTCCTCGTCCCAGGACCAGTAGAGATTTGTCGCAATATCTTCAAGGGGACTGAGTTTTTCCGGGATATTCTCCCGGACCTCAAACTTTTTCCAGTCAGGCTGTTCTGCCGTAATTTTATCAATAATATAGTCGGGCCTATCCTTGTCAAAAAACAGGTTGGTGCGACGTCTTGCCTTTTCAAGGGCTATACCATAAGCCTGCCAGTAATTCTCCACCAGGTTCTCCCATAGCGCAATTCTGGATATCTCCCAGGCCTCTTTCCTTGCATTTTCATAAGCTGCCTTCCCGAGTCCGGCAGTAGAAATTATGGCTTCCGCTATCCCATCAACAGTTTCTCCGTAATTATCATCATCCCTGTCGACAACAGCTATCCCATGCTTTACTTCCCCGTATTCTTCCTTCACCCACAAACCAAATCCCGCCAGGGTAGTAGTTACGCTGGGTATTCTAAATGCCAGGCTCTCCAGGGGAGTATATCCCCAGGGTTCATAATAGGAAGGAAATACCGTCAGGTCAAATCCGATCAGGAGATCATAGTAAGGAAGGTTGAATACTCCATCATTCCCATGCAGGTAAGAAGGCACAAAAACAATCTTGACCCTGTTGCCATCCTTATTTGCCAGGTCGTTTTCCCTGATCTTGTTCAGGATGGGATCATATTCCGGATCATGAAGATGATGTGTCAGGCAACAGATCTCCTGTGTATCCAGTGCTTTCTTTTCTTTCATTGCATCCACCAGTTCTTTTCGGGGACCGTAATGATGGGCTGGGATTAATATGAAAACAACAATATCCCGTTTTACCTTCTCGGACTGATTTACTTTTGAAAGCGCATCAATGAATACATCCAGTCCCTTGTTCCGGTATTCATACCTGCCACTGGTGGCAATCAGCAGTGCATCCTTTGCTATTGGCTGATTGGTAACCAGTCCGGCGACCTCCATTAGCATATCCCTGGCCTTCTCTCTTTTCTTTTTAAACTCACCTTCTTCGGGAACAAATGAATCCTCGAATCCATTTGGCGTGACAACATTTACCTCTTTTTTAAGGAACTGTTTACATTCCCTGGATGTTAACTTACTGACCGTGGTAAATGTATCTGCCTTTGCTGCAGCCAATTTTTCGAGGGACTGCTTTGATCTGACATTGAAATCATTAGATTTATCATCCCCATCATACTCTTCCAGTTTTCCATATAGGGGCAGCTGGTTCCCGGCAATGGATCTCCCGATAACAGTGGCATGTGTGGTAAAAGCAGTGGCGATCTGGGGACATTTTTCATTCAGGTAAAGTACACCTGCCCCGGTCATCCATTCATGGAACTGGGCAACCACACGGGTCCGGGTATTGAGGTAGAACTGGGTATAACTTTCAATCACTTTGCCAGCCGCATATCCAAAAAGACATGGTTCTATGTAATCCCACTGGCCAGACATGGAATCCAGCTGAAAGCTCTCCCATAGTTTACTGAAGATTTCGTCCTTCATTCCCATGAAGGTGGTAAAATCAAGGATGATGGCGATGGGCCGGCCGGAGATTTTCCACCTGCCAACCTTGATCCTTAGTCCCTCGCCAAGAGCATGCTGCTTCCATGCCTGGAAAAGCATTTTATCTTCCTCAAATTCTGGATTTTCTCCTGAATCCCGCCATACATCCGGACCGATCAGTATATGTCTGTCCTGCAATTCAGCCTGCAATGATTTTGCCTTGGTTGATATTACTGTGTGTATACCTCCTACTTTATTACAAACTTCCCAGCTTACCTCAAATAGGTAGTCAGGACTTAGATATTTCTTTGTCATGTTATTTCAAATGATAGATTAAATAATGAGAATTTTTTCAGGATCCTGAATGATGGCTATGCTTTCCGCTTCCCGCTCTCCGGACCTGGTTTTTTGGTGTTTTTCGCAGTGACTTTACCTGCTGTCTTTTTAGCAGGGGTTTTCACGGCGGTTGGTTTCTTTACGGTTGGTTTCTTCGTAGCTGTCTTTTTAGCAGGTGTTTTCACAGCGGTTGGTTTCTTGGCAGTACCATTCTCCTGGCCGGAAAGTAATAATTGTTTATTCAGCTCATAAA
>CAZXOJ010000020.1:17231-26507 GCA_964642325.1 uncultured Bacteroides sp.
TTGGCAGTACCATTCTCCTGGCCGGAAAGTAATAATTGTTTATTCAGCTCATAAATCTCTTCTTCATACCTGCTGATTATGTTTTCCTTTTCCTCTATGATCCCTGTCAGGTTTGAGATATCCTGTTCCACTCCCGTCTGGGGAACAGCTGAGTTTACACGGAGGGTAAAATCACTGAGTACATTCATGTAATTAATAAACGCATCATAGGGTGTATCATAAGGATTGAAATAGGAATGTACCGCACCATCCGAGAAGAATTTTGTGCACATATAATAAAAGTGATCGCTGACCTGGAGATAATCCCAGTCCTTTTGAAGCACCGGGTCTTCAACTTTTTTCAGTTTATCCCTCAGGTCATAGAGCCGGTTAAATGCTTCTTCCTGCAATTCATTACCCAGCCAGGCGGTCAGGTCTCTCTCTTCATCTGCCCAGGAGATGGGATGGGGGACCTGCACTGCAGAGACGACCTGCAGGTTGTTGGCCACCTCGGATGGCTTACTGAAGGTAAAATCTGTATTGGCAAATACAGCCTCAGGCAAAGCTTTCAGGAACTCAAAGATGCCGGTTTCTTCCCATTGGTGCTCACCGAAAGTTTCATAATCCATGAACAGGTTAACCGTCTCCTCATCCTTGCCGATTTGTTTTAACCATGTAACGTATTTCTCTGTGGTTAAAGGATATTCATCCCATCCTTTATTGGAAAAGCGGAACGCAATATCATCACTCAGCTTGAAATTCTTCAGCAAGACCTTTAATTTAGGATTAATAGCATTGCAGTACAGGTAATTCGGGCTCTTCCATCCAAGAACATGTTTTGCCCCTTCTGTCAATATGGCCTGGTAACCCATGCGGGCCACCATGGCACCAATTTCATCGGAGTATATAAGTTCTGTATTTCTGAAAACTGTCGGCGTCTGTCCAAAATGCTTCTCGATTTTTCCAACATGTTCTGCCACCTGGGATCTGAATTCATCTTCATCTTTCAGGGACACCAAAGAGTGAGCATTGGTCTCTGCAAGGAATTCCACACAACCTGTTTTTGCCAGTTTCTTGAAACTCTCCAGTACTTCCGGCGCATAAAGTTCCATCTGGTCCATCGCCATGCCTGAAATGGACATGGCAATTTTGAACTTTCCGTCAAATTTCCGGACCAGGTCAAGTAATATTTTGTTGGTCGGGAGGTAACATTTTTCTGCTACCTTCCTGAGGATACTTTCATTGGAATAATCATCATAATAATAATGTTCATTACCGATATCAAAAAAACGGTATCTCCTGAAACGGAAGGGTTGATGAACCTGGAAATACAGACAAATTGTTCTCATTATATTATGTTTAATTTTTTACAACAATGCGGAATAAACTTCCCTGACCTTTTTGGCCGAATTTTCCCACTTCAGATTTTCCACTTCTTCTTTCCCATACTTTTTAAAGGTACTCGATAATGCCTCATAATTCAGAAGGCCATAGATGGCATCCGCCATGGCATCTATATCCCAGAAATCGACCTTTACGGCATGTTTCAGGATCTCAGCAACACCTGACTGATGGGAAATTATTACCGGGACATTTGACTGCATCGCCTCCAGCGGGGAAATCCCAAAAGGTTCAGAGACCGATGGCATTACATAAACGTCAGTCAGGGAAAACATCCTGTAAACATCATCCCCCCTAAGAAATCCTGTAAAATGAAATTTATCCATGATCCGAAGGTGAGTGGCATGCCAGATCATCTTGATCATCATATCTCCACTGCCTGCCATCACGAAACGTACATTGTCCATCTTCTGCAGGACTTTTTTGGCCACCTCAATGAAGTATTCCGGTCCCTTTTGCAAGGTTATCCTGCCCAGGAAAGTAACGATCTTCTCGTCGAAACCTTTCTTTACGATGATATTTTCCTGCTGAACCACAGGATCTACCGCATTATACACTGTTACAACTTTATCGGCTTCTATCCCGTAATTATGGATCACCGTATTACGGGTCAGATTGCTGACAGCAATAATCTTATCGGCGGCTTCCATGCCTCTCTTTTCCATCTCATAAACCCCTGGGTTCACATTCCCGCCACTCCGGTCAAAATCAGTTGCATGAACATGTACTACCAATGGCTTACCAGATACTTCTTTGGCCGCCATCCCTGCAGGATAGGTAAGCCAGTCATGTGAGTGGATGACATCAAAATCCTGGGTAGTTGCAATGTCAGTTGCTACGGCTGCATAATTGGCAATCTCCTGGTATAAATTGGCACCGTATCCCCCGGTGAACGCTAACTTACCGCTGAAATGCGTATGGACAAACTGCTTCCTTTCGCTATTATCTTGCTCCATCAGCTTAAAATATTCCTCAGGGTCGGTATAGGGAATAATGTTGGAATTAACCTCCATGAACCTGATCTTTTCCATAAGATCCTGGTAATGGATGTTCTGTTCACTGAGTATTACGTCGTTTGCACCTATCAGACGTAGTTTGGACTGATCCTCATCACCGAATGCTTTCGGTACTACGAACAGGATCTCCATATCATCAAAATAGGATAATCCATTTGTCAGGCCATAACAAGCTGTGCCAAGGCCACCAGATATGTGGGGAGGAAATTCCCAACCGAACATTAATACTTTCATAGGCTGGAAGGTTTATTCATTTTCTGTACTATAATTTTTGATCATCCTCCTGATGCGCAACAGGGCAGCAACGCTCCAGGCCTGGGAGATGGCACCCCTTCCCTTATGTGGAGGATCCCCGTCATAGATCTCGGAGATAGATCCTATCCCATTCACATTCATGTCTTCCTCAAAACTGTAATATAATTTTTTCACGAGGGATAAGCCGGTTGTTTTGTGGATCTTCAGGTAAGTGGCACAAAAATGTTCCAGCAACCATGGCCAGACTGTCCCCTGATGATAGGCTTCATCCCTGATCTCCTGCTTCCCTTCATAAACTCCCTTGTATAGAGGATTTTTTGGTGAAAGGGTACGTAATCCTTTGGGGGTCAGCAATTCTCTCTCTACAACATCAAGTATTGATTTTTTCATCTCTGCGCTGAGGGGGGAATGATCCATGGCAGCAGCTAAAATCTGGTTGGGCCTGACGGAAATATCCTGTATCCCATTTTTCACGCAATCAGCCAGGTAATTACCTTCTTCATGCCAGAATACGGGGACAAATGATTCTTCAATCAGGCCAGGTATATCCTTCCATTCATCAATAAACATCTTCTCCCCTGCCTTTTCTGCCAGTTCCAGGGCAAAACGAATACCGTTATACCATAGTGCTGATATCTCAACCGGGTTTCCATCCCGCTGTGTAACCGGACTGTCATAAACCACCGCATCCATCCATGTGAGTGCTTTAAATTCTTCGCCGGCATGGATCAGACCATTCTCCTGCATATGGATATTGAACATAGTACCAACCCTGAAATGGTGCAGTATATGCTTTATATGCTTACCGTATCTTTTCCAGAGGTCATATGCCGGATCAAAATTGTGAAATTGCTGCAATGACCATATGAACCACAGAGGTGCATCAACTGAGTTGAACGCCGGATCATCGTCGGTGCCCATATTCGGGAATAATCCATTTTTTAATCTTCTCACCATGGTATCCGCCACAGAGATAAAAGATTCCGGATCACGAATAGCGATGGTCAGACCAGGTAAAGCGATAAAAGTATCCCGCCCCCATGTGCCGAACCATGGAAATCCTGCGATAACCTCCGTTTTACGATCTTTTCTTACAATGAACTGCTGTGCAGAATTTACAAGGCTATTAAAGAAACTTGTGCGTGGGATCCGGTTGGACAACTCATTGGTGTACTTCCTCTTGAGACTGGCTGTGGCAGCTTCCCTGGTGCTCGCCGAAAAGATAATGGTCTCTCCCTCCTTCATAGCCAGTTCAAAATAACCCGGTACGAAAAGGTCTTCCTTGTATGCATATCCCCTTTTCATTTCCTGCATGTATTCGATGTTATAATACCAATCCGGAACATGGACATATTCAGGTTTCTTTGAGAATTGCATATACAGGCTGGGGTATCCTTCGTACAGCTTTGAGACCACGCCATTGGCTGTTTTCCTTATCTTCGTATTGGCAAACAGGTTTGACTTACTCAGGTTATGGGCATTCCTGAAGGCAAGGAAGGGACGGAATCTCATCTTTATGGGCCCCTGGCTCTCCAGTAACTGAAATTTCATCAGGATCTGTTGTTCCTTCTCCACCAGGAGACTTGTCCTGACCAGAACTACACTCCCCACACGGTAAGTAGTGCGGGCAATGGTCTCAGCTTCGAAATCGCGGACATACTTATGCCCTTTCGGCACAAAATTATCCCCTTCGTATTTATGGATCCCCAGGTTAAATTCCTGGTCTTTCTCAACAATAGTTGCATCCAGTGATGAGAGCAGCACATGCTTTTCACCTTTGAACTGTTCAAGGGGACAAACCAGCAGGCCATGGTATTTCCGGGTATTACATCCCACAATGGTCATGCTGGCATAGGATCCGGCCCGGTTTGACCGGATAATTTCCCTGTCCAGGGAATATTCCAGGTTAATCAGCTGACTTTTATCAAATTTAATATAGCTCATTGTTTTTGTATGATTCTACAAATCCCTATTATTCAACAAGTTAATAAATTGCTTTCGGACTATCAAAAAAAGCTAACAAATATCTAAATTTCATATTAATATAACAATGCCCCTGACCGTCTTTTTAGTTATTTATTCGTTAATTTTTTTTACGATGTGCATTGAGAAATATGTATCTTCGCAGGATTGGTGAAAAAGGCAAACTCATACGAGGCAGTAATCGGCCTGGAAGTCCATGCCCAGTTGAGTACAGAGAGTAAATTGTTCTGTTCTGATCCCAACCAGTTTGGCGCTGAACCAAACCAACATACATCGGTTATTTCACTCGGACATCCGGGAAGCCTTCCTCGGCTCAATGGTAAGGTGGTAGAATATGCCATCAGGCTTGGTTTAGCCACCCATGCTGAGATTGCCCCATCCCTATCCTTTGCACGCAAGAATTACTTTTATTCTGACCTGCCCAAAGGTTACCAGATATCCCAGCATGAGGGTCCCATTTGCGAGGGGGGGCACATCGATATCCGTTTGCCTTCCGGAAATAAGAAGATCCAGCTGACTCGTATCCACATAGAAGAAGATGCCGGGAAAAGCCTCCACGACCAGCAACCCGACGCCAGCCTGATAGACCTGAACAGGGCAGGAGTCCCATTACTCGAGATCGTGAGTGAACCTGATCTGCGTAGTGGAGAGGAAGCCCAGTTATATATTGGAGAAGTCAGAAGAATGGTCAGGTACCTGGACATCTGTGATGGTAATATGGAAGAAGGCAGCCTTAGATGTGATGCCAATGTCTCGGTCAGGAAGAAAAGCGATACTAAACTGGGAACCCGTACAGAGATCAAGAACCTTAACAGCATGTCGAATGTCAGGAAGGCAATTGAATATGAAATTAAGAGACAGATTGCATTACTCGATGAGGGAGGGAAGGTGGTTCAGCAGACCGTGAGTTATGATGACCAGAAAAATCTAACATTCCCGCTTCGAAGCAAGGAGGAGGCAGAAGATTACAGGTATTTCCCTGAACCGGATCTGAATCCCCTTGTCATTGACCAAAAATGGGTATCAGAGATCCGGGCAAACCTGCCAGCCCTTCCACAGGAGCTACTCTTGCGGTTCACAACTGAATATAAATTATCTGAACAGGATGCTGGTGTCCTGGTTGAATCACCAAACCTGTCAAAGTATTTTGAAGCACTTGCTGAACAGACCGGGGAACCAAAGACGGCTGCCAACTGGATCCTGGGTCCGGTTAAATCATGGTTGAATGAAAATCATGCCCGGATAGATGATTTCCCCCTGTCACCTGAAAAACTTGCATCCCTGCTGGCCTTGGCCTCTGAGGGCAAAGTCAGCTATACAGCCGCCCAACAGAAGATATTTCCGGAGCTGATCCGGAATCCAGACGCCAATTCCAAAACACTGGCAGGACAGTTGGATCTTTTACAGGAGTCAGACTCGGATGCCATAATAAAGCATGTCCATGCGGCCTTAGATAAATATCCGGAAAAAGTGAGTGAATATAACAATGGCAAGAAAGGCCTGGTCGGACTGTTTATGGGAGAAGTCATGAAATCCACCAGAGGAAAGGCTGATCCTTCATTGGCAAATAAAATGATCATTCAAGAATTGGATAAACGTAAATAAGTATGAATAAAAATATTTGGTTAACAGGTTTTCTTGTCCTTCTTTTATCCTGCAATGGTGAAAAAAGTACATTCAAAATCTCGGGTAACCTGGATAAGGGGGAGGGAATGATGATCTTTCTCAAGGAGATGACCAGCACGGAGATGATCCCTGTCGATTCCACCCTGATTGATGATGCTGGTGGCTTTGAACTGATTGGAATTTCCCCGGAAAACAGGTTTTATGCCATTCATACCCAGCCGGAGAGCTTTATTTATATCCTGGCCGGCAAAGGTGATAAGATCACCATAGAAGGAGATGCCCAGGCATTAACAAGTACATATACTGTGGCAGGTTCTGAAGATTCCAGGCTGATCCGCGAGTTGACGGAGGAGCAGAATAAGGTACTGGCCCGGATATACCAGCTGAACAGTGTATTTACGGACAGTGTGCATAGTCCGAATTTTATGGAGATTAAAGAGGGACTCGATGTCGCATACGATGGTATCCTTGAATCTCATCGTGAATACACCTTCGCATTCATTGAAGACAACCTGCACTCACAGGCCAGCCTGATGGCCCTCTACCAGCAGATCGGTCCCAGGTTCTACGTACTGGACCCTGAGAAAGATTATCAATATTTTTCCATGGTCGACTCATCCCTGGGTATTTTATATCCGGAATCAGATGCAGTCCAGGATCTGCACCGGCAGGTAGATGAACTGAAAAAGAAAAAGATGGCTGAATCAATGTCTTCAGCCCGGCTCGAAGCAGGATCATTGGCCCCGGAAATTGCCCTGCCCAGTCCAAATGGCGATACCATCCTTCTTTCATCCCTCAGGGGCAATTATGTTTTACTGGATTTCTGGGCCTCCTGGTGTCCTCCATGCCGCAAGGAAAATCCTAACCTGGTTAAAGTCTACGAAAAATACCATGACAAAGGGTTTGAGATCTACCAGGTCTCACTTGATAAGACCCGCGATGCCTGGTTACAAGGTATTGATCAAGACGGGCTTCACTGGATCCATGTAAGTGATCTGAGATTCTGGAATTCCATTGTCGTCCCGGTTTACAATATCCAGGGCATACCAATGAGTTACCTGCTTGACAGGAGAGGAAGGATCATTGCCCAGAATCTGCGCGGAGAC
The DNA here is from genome assembly GCA_964642325.1 of uncultured Bacteroides sp. GTDB lineage: Bacteria > Bacteroidota > Bacteroidia > Bacteroidales > SM23-62 > SM23-62. Next base: position 24,598 of record CAZXOJ010000020.1, read on the forward strand.
ATGTTAGAACAAGAACTGAAACAAATATTTAATCCCTAAGCAATGAGAAAATTCTCCTGGCTATTGCCCTTATTATTGCTGTTGTCCTGCTCTAAAGGCTCAAAGGTTGAGATCACAGTCTTTATAGAAAACAGTGACACATGCATGATCTATCTTGATGAACAGGGAATTGGTGAGATCCGTCAGATCGATTCCGTCAGGGTAAAAAAAGATGGAAGCTTCAAACTTAAGGACAGAATTGAACACCCGACTTTTTACAATCTGCATACCGGTAACCAGCAGATCATTCCCCTGCTGCTTGCCCCGGGGACCTCGGCTGAAATACAGGCGGATATGCACAATTTTGTGAATGGATATGAGATTGAGGGTTCAGCTGAATCCAGCTACCTTCTGGAGATGAACAGGAAACTCACAAAGACAAAGCGTCGGATAGATTCCATTCAAAAGGTCTTGCAGAAAAATCCAGATGCGGGAGAAGAATTTACCCAGGAACTGTCAGCATCTTATGATGAAATTATTGAAGCCCAGCGAAGATACAGCATCCAATTCATCCTGGATCACATGTCCTCCATGGCATCCATTTATGCATTGTATCAGAAAATTGACGAAAATAACTTTGTCCTCAACGAGAACAGGGATATACAACTGGTCAAAATTACCAGCCAGTCCCTCGATACAATCTGGCCAGGCTCCGAGCATGTACAGGCACTGAAAATGGATGCTGCCAACCTGGAAGAGAATCTTTATAACCAGCGTTGGAGGGAAGTTGTTGAGGTTGCCGAGAATTCATTTCCGGATATCAGGCTGCCTGATCCCCTTGGCGATACCATAGCCCTGTCTTCCCTCAGGGGAAAGGTGATATTACTTTCTTTCTGGGCATCCTGGGACCAGGCAAGCGTATCGCATAATTTACCGCTGAAAGGGATTTATAATACTTATCATTCCAGGGGACTTGAAGTATACCAGGTTTCCTTTGACAATGAAAAGGAAGCCTGGGTTAATGCCATAGAGTTCGACGAACTTCCCTGGGTCAACGTAAGTGAATTAAGTTATCCGGAATCCAGGGTGGCACCTATATATAATCTTGAGGAACTACCTGTTGTTTTCCTGATTGACAGGAAGGGACAGATTGTCGGGAAAAACTTCAACCGGATAGACCTGGACCGGAATATACAGAGACTATTGAACGAACCATCCTAGGCCTTGGCAACACAAAAGAAGATATATTTTATTTCCGACCTTCATCTTGGCATGCATCCGCAGAAGGAAAGCATGGAAAGGGAAAAAATGATCGTAAAATGGCTGGATGAGGTATACAGGGATGCATCGGAAATTTACCTTCTCGGGGATGTTTTTGATTACTGGTTTGAGTATAAAAAAGTTGTGCCGCGTGGATTCACGCGTTTCCTTGGTAAGATAGCCGAGATCACAGATGCAGGCGTCACTGTCAACCTGTTCACCGGCAATCATGATGTATGGATTTTTGACTACCTGCCCCAGGAAGTAGGGGTAAAATTATACAGGCACCCTGTCACCAGGGAATATGGCGGCAAGAAATTCCTGATTGCCCATGGGGATGGACTGGGACCCGGACAGCTGGGCTATAAAATCCTGAAAGGTATGTTCACCAGCAAGATACTCCAATGGATGTTTGCGCGGCTCCATCCAAATTTTGCCACCGGACTGGCCCACCACTGGTCTAAAAAAAGCCGCTCAGACAAGGGCGTCACCACAGAATGGCTGGGAGATGACAAGGAATACCTTGTCCGCTACGCACATGACAAATTAAAAGAAGAACCCTTCGATTATTTCATCTTCGGCCACCGCCACCTGCCCCTGATCCTCGACCTCAACGAAAAAAGCAAAATGTTATACCTGGGAGACTGGATCGAAAACTTCACCTACGCGGT
>CAZXOJ010000021.1:0-26366 GCA_964642325.1 uncultured Bacteroides sp.
CAGACCAATGGCTATCGCCTGAAGCAGATTCAATCCAAAAAACATACTGATCCCGCCGATAACGACTGTTGTGATCAACATTTGCAGACCTCCTAATCCAAAGATGGACCTTCGCATATTCCACAGCAGGGAGGGCCTGACCTCAAGCCCGATGATGAAAAGCATCATAACCACACCAAACTCTGCAAAATGCATGATATCTGTACCTTCCGCACCAACCAGCTTCAGAAAATAAGGTCCGATCAGTACACCCGCCATCAGGTATCCAAGTGCCGATCCAAGTCCCAGGCGCTTAGCTATAGGGACGGAAACAACTGCTGCTGTCAGGAAAATGATTGCCTGGAAAAAGAAATCCTGACTGTGCATGATTCTATTTTTGAGTTAGTTCGAGTAAGTCATTCAGATAGTTACAACGCCAGATCTCCTCATCACTGAATATTTGATCTCTCAAGGATATCAGGATCTTTTTGTAATCCAGTGCGGCTGCATGGATTTCATCTTCCGCAAGCAAATGAGTCCCATGAACTACAAAAGGAGGCAAATAAACCATATTACAGAGCTTGGCGGTTTGCCGAAAAGGAGCCAGGAATTGCGGGATGGTATAATTATTCATATTGCCTTCCTCGTATACCTCTCTCCGTCCGCCGGCAGTTATGGCAGAGAAGATCTTCTTATTTTTCAAAGCAGTACCTGTTCGGCCATAGGCAAATCCATGCTTCAAAACCAGGTCTATCCATTCTTTTACAATGGATGGACAACTATACCAGTAAAAGGGATGTTGCCAGATGTAAATGTCATGATCCAGCAACAGATCCTGTTCCCGCTTCACATCGATATGAAAATCAGGATACTCCTCGTAAAGGTTATGAAATGTAGTGTCTTCAACATCCTGTATGGCACTGATCATTTGCCGGTTGACCCTTGATTTATGGAGAGCAGGATGGGCGAACAGCACGAGTATTTTATTTCTTACATTCATAGGGGCAATATATTAAAATGAACCGGCAGATGAATGCAATAACCCAGGGATAACATTTTTTTAACGCTTATCCAGTAGTGACAAACAAATGTGTAAATGAAAAGAAAATATTGTTCCAGAAAGTAGTACCTATTTACCAGGATATACCGGCTGTACCCATTTGGGCAAAGGTTTATATTTACTCTTGCTCGCCCATCGTATCCCCCGTTTCTGGATCTCAAGGGCTTCTGATACTTCAAAATCTGCAGCTACATGCCCCAGTGATGAATAAAATACCCGGCCTTTTCCGTAGACTTTTTTCCATACAACCGGAACAACAGTCCCGTCGATCCACTCTGCATGCTCACCCGTGAATGTCGTAGTAGCCAGCACTTTCATATTGGGATCCACATGCAGGTAGTATTGTTCGGAATGCATTTTGAAATCTTTCAATCCCTTGGTCACATTGTCTTTATGGTCCGTAATATTCACTTCATAATCGATCACACCACCTGGATGGGCAACCCATTGTCCGCCGACCATGAACTGGTAAGCCACATTGTCCCGGAATGAATCTCCTAATCCCCCGTGCCAGCCAGCAATCCCTACACCTCCCCTAATAGCCTCCAGCAATCCGTCCTCCTGTTCCTTGGCGATCTCTCCCATGGTCCATAACTGGACAACCAGGTCAAGACTCTCCATCAGGCTCTTATCTGTATAGCTATCCAGGCTATCGGATACAATGACATCTGCTCCTTCCGATTCCATCCATGGCACAAATATATCCTTGCATTGCTGTGGTTCATGACCCTCCCAGCCACCAAAAACAAGTAATACCTTTTTGCCCTTTAGTGCGTCATTGGTATCCATCGCCAGGGCAGATTTGGGAAGCAAAGCAGGAATTAGGATGGCACCTGCTCCTGCCATTGTTATGTGCTTAATAAAAGTGCGTCTTTCTAAGGATTGTTGATCCATTCTATGTAAATTTAATTGACAATTGATCGGTTTTAAAGTTAAGTAAAAAGTATAAACCTGATTAACATTTTATTGATGATATATGAACAAGAATGATCATAGTATTATTACAGTGAAACTCGGAATGACCAATTGTTACCTGATACGTGGTGGGCAGGATTTTGTTATGGTAGATGCTGGTCCCCCGAATGCCATGGAAAAATTCCAGCAAAAAATGGAGCAGATGGGGATTAATCCGTCAACCATCAAACTGATCTTTGTCACCCACATGCATTTCGACCATATGGGGTCCCTGGAAGAGATCAGCCAGTTAACAGGTGCAAAATCAGCAATGCATCATCTTGACAAGGAACTGGTTGAAAGGGGCACAATCATAATGCCCGGGGGAATTGGCCCCTGGGGAAAGTTCCTAACAGCTTTTCTCTGGACCATCAAACCTCTGGTGAACAAGGCTATTGATCCTGTTCCGGTGGACCACAGCCTTGGTGATAAGCATTTTTCGCTGGAGGATTACCAGATCAATGGCAAGATCATTCATACTCCCGGACATACGGCCGGTTCCATTTCCCTGGTCCTGGAAAGCGGTGAGGCTTTTGTGGGAGACCTGGCGATGAGTGGATTTCCGAGGTTATCGGGTCCAGGACCATTCGTCCTGGGAGATGACCTGGAAACCATGAAGCAGAGCTGGCAGGTTTTGCTGGATGAAGGAGCCAGGCGGATCTATCCATCACACGGCAAACCATTCGATGCAGGGGTGTTTGAAAAATACCTTAAATAACATATGCCCGACAATTTCCGTATAATGTTCACAAACAGGCTAATGAAAGCAGTAAGTACATACCTGGCCTGGTTGTTCCTTTTCCTGTTTTTATCAGGATGCGAACAGCTTGAGGAAAAAACCGATACGGTTTGGGGATTCTTCCGTCATCCTCCGGTATTACCAGTGCTTGAAGTTATACAGACCTCAGTACCAACAGGATTCTGTGCCACAGTCGCCATGGCTGAACAGTTGGGCCACACTGTCCCGGGGACCGACGTAATCAATCACAATGGACTTTCACTAATCCACATGGAAAACAATCAATCATATCCCATGTCCCTCCTACCTGTACCCTGCGATGAAATTTATATACTCAGGTTGGGAATGGATGAAGATATGTGCATGATCAGTTCATTTTTTGTTTCAAATGATCATCTTTCAGGCCAGCAGAAAATCTACCATATAGGTCCTGTACCTGTGATGCTGGATGATCAACATGTCAGGGCCATATTGGTCAGGAACAATATTTCTGTAGAGGATGAATTGAACCTGGAGCTGAAGATAAACCGGGGCGAGATTGATCTAGCCATTGAAAGGCTCAGGGTCCCCAATCCGGATGATGTTTCGGTAGCAGTAAAACAGGATGCCTGGGTAATAGAGATATTGCCTGGGGATACATGGACCGATTTCAGTGATGATAAATTTATGGTCACCGGAGGCGAACAGGATATATCAAGCAATACAGACCAGGAAGGAAATGAAGCCAGCGTCCTGCAAATGGCGATGATCGGACTTATGATTGATCCGGAATGCCTGAGAAACCCTGTCTCTGGTTTTACAGTACTCCGTGAAATAAGTGTAGAGACCGGCAGCGAGGGCCGCCTGGATGACTTTGTACTGGGAACCATTTTTTATACCTTTGAGAAGTCCTGTACAGGCAGGATCAAGGTACCTCTTGCTACAGGTAGTTTTATCCTTTCCCTGGGAAAGGAGGTAGAATTTAACATGATGGATAAGTAATATGGATTTCAAAGAAAAAATCACACTGGGCAGAACAGGATTGAGGGTTGGCAGACTGGGGATTTCTTCCAGTTATGGCGCCCCTGCAGAAGCTTATGAAGAAGCTTTCGAGAGAGGATGCAATTACTTTAACATGGGTAGTTTCATAAAGGGCCGGTCCAAAGAAATGATAAAAGCCATAAAGAACATCACTGCAAAAGGAAAGAGGGATGAACTGGTGGTCGCCATGTACGATTATACTCATAGCCCCCTGATCAGGCAAAATCATTTCAAGAAAGGATTGAGGAAAATGGGACTGGAATACGTGGACGAATTATTACTGGGATACTATTCCCGCATGCCACGGAAGTCTGTCATGAACTGGGCCATCCGCTTAAAAGAGCAGGGATTGGCACGGCATCTCGGGGTATCAAGCCATAACAGGAAGGTGTTTGCTGAGTTAAGCAGGGATGGACTATTTGATATTTACCATGTCAGGTACAATGCAGTGAACAGTGGAGCGGAAAAAGATGTCTTCCCCCTTCTTCCTCATGAGAATAAACCAGGAATGGTGGCTTATACAGCTACCCGATGGGGACAATTACTGAAAGAGAAAAAAATGCCAGTTGGTGAAATACCACTCACAGCACCTGAATGTTATCGCTTTGTACTAAGCAATCCATCAGTTGACGTTTGCATGACAGGAGCCAGGAATCTTGAAATGATGCGGGAAAACCTGGAGACACTTAATCTGGGGCCCTTATCTGTGGATGAAATGGCCAGGATACGGCGGATAGGTGATTTTATCTATGGCAAGAAGCGGGATTAGGAATCGCCTAGAGAGAGAAAATAATCCAGATAAGCACTCCGGCAAAGGCAAGCCACATGGGAACAATGAAATGATAGAACAAAGGACCCACTTTACCCTTTTCTTTCTTTGTCATCTCATTGTACTGCGAGATGTACTTAAAAATAAAAAGTTTAATCAGGAAAAAATTGATCCGGGTTCCACTCTTCTCCACCTTACTTATAATCAGCACCATAGATGTTATGGCCCATGCCAGGCAGACCATCACTACAATCATTACTATGTCAATGATACCAACCATTTTTTCATTTCCGAGTTGAAAGGTGGAATAAAAATACCTATTTTTCCGGGATAATAACCAAAACTTTTAAAGGAATAATGACAAAAGATGCTGCTCACAAGCTTTTTGACAAGGGACTTAATTGTGCTCAATCAGTGCTGGCTGCCAAGTCTGATCTCACAGGTCTTTCGGTTACGGACTCATTAAAAATAGCTACCGGTTTCGGAGCTGGCATGGCAAAGATGCAACAGACATGCGGGGCTGTAACAGGAGCTTATATGGTGATTGGTGCCCTTCATGGGCGGGTTAACCCTGATGATGAATCCTCACGGGATAAAACCTATGGCCTCATTGAAGAATTCAATAAGCGCTTTTTAGCCCTTCATGGCAAGCTTAATTGCAGGGAACTGCTGGGTGTTGACCTTCAATCCAAGGAAGGAATAGAAGAGGCTGAACGGGAAGGATACTTTCAGTCCAGGTGTGCAAAGTTTGTCGAGGATGCCGAAAAAATCCTTGATGAAATTTTGAAATAATGGGCCCTACTGTAGCTCATATCTACCGGTCCAGGATAGCAACATATGAGACTGAAATTGCAAGCATAAAAAAACGGAGTAACTGGTATTCATTTTTCCGCCTGTTTTTTTTTATCGCCGCGATCTTCCTGCTTGCCAAACTGCTCTCTGTCAACCTCTACATTGCGATTGGATCTGCCCTTGCAGCCTTCAGCATCCTGCTTCTTTTTGTGAACCGTAGTGCCCGGATCTCAAGCAGGAAAAAACTCCTGGAAGAACTGCTTGAGATCAATACATTGGAATTAAATGCACTCGGGTGGGACTTTAGTTGTCTTGACATGGGACAATCATACTATGATCCGGAGCATCCATATACTTCCGATCTTGATATTTTTGGTGAAAGATCCCTGTTCCAGTACCTTAACCGTACCAGCATAGCCAAGGGGAGGGAACGCCTTGCCGGCTGGTTGTCCCACCCCGCAGAACCAGCCATAATAGTTGAACGACAGCGAGCTGTAGCAGAACTTAGTGATAAGCTTGACTGGCGGCAGGAATTTTACGCCTGCGGCAGACTCTCGAAAGAGACAGAGCAGGATTATGAAGCGCTCCTTGCGTGGCTTTCTACACGGCCTATGATGCTTGGCAGCAGGATATACAGAAGCCTGCTTTTCCTTCTTCCATTGTTAACTATTGTCAGCCTGGCTTTGGTTTCCTGGTTGATCCCCTGGAATATACCCATCACCCTTATCCTCATCCAGCTGGGATTGGTAGGTTGGAATCTCAGGAGAATCAACCATCATCACAACCAGATTAGCCGTAAGTACGAATTGCTTGTCAAATATGCTGATCTCATACGACTTGTTGAAGGGGAAGAATTTGAATCTGCCCATTTACAGGCCCTCCAGGAAGATCTGAGATCTGATGGCAGGAGTGTGGGCCAAAAATTGCGATCCCTTGCCCGCATTGTTGTTGATTTCGACAGGAGACTGAACATGATTATGGGGGTCGTATTGAATGGATTGTTGATGTGGGATTTGCAATGCATCCTGCGCCTGGAGAAATGGAAAAAAAACAGTGCCCGTGATTTACCTGGCTGGTTTGCTGTACTTGGAGAATTCGAAGCACTCAACAGCCTCGCTGGCTTCCGATTCAATGTCCCAGAGTCGATTTTCCCCATACCTGACCTGGAAGGTCCTATCATCCGGGCAGAAAACCTCAGCCATCCCCTGATTCTTCCTGATGAGAATATTCCTAATGATATCAGGCTTGATCATTTCGGGCAGTTTATGTTGATCACCGGATCCAATATGGCCGGGAAAAGTACCTTCCTGCGTACTGTAGGGGTGAACCTTGTCCTGGCAGCAAGTGGGGCTCCGGTATTGGCCAGGGAGATGCAATTCAGACCTATAGAAATAATTTCAAGTATGAGGATCCGGGATTCCCTGAGCAGCAGGGAATCCACATTTTATGCAGAATTAAAAAGGCTTCGCAAGATCATTGAGTTCCACAATCAGGGCAATCAGGCCCTGGTGCTGCTTGATGAGATCCTGAAGGGAACAAATTCGAGAGATAAACACTTTGGTTCCGAGATGTTTATACGGCAGCTGATTGAATTGAACAGTGCAGGGCTCATTGCCACACATGACCTGGAGCTCAGCAAACTGGAAACCGAATTCCCGGATCATTTAAGGAATTATTGCTTTGAAGTACAAATCGACAAGCAGGAATTTATCTATGATTACAAACTCCGGGATGGTGTATGCCAGACAATGAATGCAACAGAATTGATGAAAAAGATGGGCATATCCATTGAAATTAAAACCCGCTGACATGCACCGGGAAAAAGTTAAACTCAATAAATATGGCCGGAAAGAGTTAATCGGTCATCTCGTCGGACCTCTCTTCCTTGCAGCCTTGTTCTTCCTGGTCGCTGGAAGAACGGACATCAACCGGGCCTGGTTATGGGCCATTATAACCTTCCTCTATTATGTTGGAGGCATGATGGTGATCCTCAAGGTCAATCCCGGGCTGTTAAATGAACGTGGAGGTTGGAATAGAAAAAAAGACACCAAGACATGGGATAAGATCCTGCTGCAGGTCTTTGGCATGATCGGCATGTATTTCCATACCATACTGATGGCCCTTGATGTGGGAAGGTTTGAATGGTCACAGCTCAGCCCTTGGTTTATCCTACCGGGAATGATAATCATTACAGGAGGCTTTAACCTTTTATACTGGGCCATGGCGGAGAACACTCATTTTGAGACAACCGTCAGGATACAGCATGAAAGAAACCATAAGGTCATTAGCACAGGGCCTTACCGTATTGTGAGACATCCGGGGTACGCCGGACTCATTCTGGCTAATTTTGGATCCACCATGATACTGGGATCAATGTATGGCCTCATTACTGCATCGGCTACCCTGATTGTGCTGGGGATCCGGACCTGGCTCGAAGACCGTACCCTGGCAGCAGAGCTGGATGGGTACCAGGCATACCGGGAAAGGGTAAAATACAGGTTGTTTCCGTTTATCTGGTAAGGGAGTCACCCCCCCTTGACTTAAAATGAATAAGCTATTCCAATTCCGAGAACCTCTTTGAATTGTACTGCGGACCCATAGCTTGTTCCATCCGGATTAATAAACATTATATCCTGGTTGTAAATGAGCTGGGTAGATATATTTGCTGACAGAAACTCATTGATCTTGAACCAGATCGCCATATCCCAGTTGACATCTACCACTGCCATGTCCTCATACCTAGAAAATAATCCCAATGTAGTGATAAGCGTCACATTTTTAACCAGTTCCTTATTGAAGCCCATGGTCAGGTCCATCCCTGCATGGAATTTTGTTTTCTGACCGGGATCCACACCAAAAGCTCCCTGGTTGGATAATTCATCATCAAGAACAAAGGTAGTCCGGCCACTCAGCGGGGAGAAGGTAAATGAAAATGACTCTTCTTCGGAGAATTTATGATTGAATGTAATCCCAAGGCCGAGTTTCCAGTAGGCAGGAGCCATGAAACTTGAGATAAAAATGCTTGTATCATTGTCATAGGAATAGCCATCGTAAAACTGTGTACGGAAATCAGACATAGCCGAGGCATACCACTTTCCCTTGATCTTGTATCCATACCTGGAGGTAAAAACAAATTTATCATCTGATTTCTTAAAAGGCTCATCTTTCCCGCCTATCCGCTGGGCACCATATCCCGCATCCAGTACATTCTGCCACAGATGTGGATCCCTCTCAAATTTGAAGGTATAATTGAATATGCCATTGAAGGCCATAGAAGGGTCACCTCCACCTGACCAATTTGACAATCCAACCTGTGAAAAATTCAATGCGATTTTTCCTGAATTTGTCCAATAGCTGGTATCTGGGTTTTCCTGGGCACTTATAAAATGGCTCATGGCCAGCATGATTAACACTAACTTAATAAATCTCATGATCTACTTGTTTTTGTCTTATTATGGTTTCAAAAAATTCAACAGGCGAAAATAAAAATAATAGATTGAAAACCAAAGACCTGTGTAATAAATTCAATCTTTCCAGAAAATAATGCTGACTATACTGATCTGCCGGGGTTTCATACCAGAAATATACCAAAACCCGCAGAGGAAAGCTATTTTTCTTCTTCCTTTTTGAGCAGGTCCTTCACCAAGGATGTGAGAAACATATAACCACTTGTGGCACCCCAAGTAAGGAAGCGGCCTCCATAAGTCTCAAATAACTCCTCTGTACTGAGTATTCTGAAACCAGCATCTGATTTCTGTAATTTATTAGCATTCATAATAAAATGTTTTAAAAGACCGGCCTTCTTCTGGTTGCCGGGATCACCCTGGATTATATCAAATCCATCCTTTATGATGATAGCAATGGAATCTATGTGCCTGGGGTGAATAACTTCCTTACTGCACTTTTACCATTCTTCTTATATTTAGGGCACTCGTACTACCATGGGAACCAGGGAAAGAAACATAGAGATCAAGATGGACAAACGATCCTTTGAGGAATTGTTCAGATCATTCTTTCCTTCACTGGTACTATTTGCGCAGAAATATGTACCAGACCAGGATACTGCCAAGGAAATTGTACATAATGTCTTTATTAACCTTTGGGAAAAACGCCAGCAGGTTGATACCGGATCCCCGTTGAAATCATATTTATTTACATCCGTGCACAACCGCTGTCTGAATTATATCCGGGACCAGAAAAAGTTTGACAAGGACGATACGATATTTCAAAGGCTGGACAGTACGGATTTCATTGATGGTGTTGACCGGTTGGAGGAGCAGGAGCTTGAACAACGGATCTACGATGCGCTGCAAAGTTTGCCTGAGAAATGCAGGGAAATCTTTATGATGAACCGTTTCGATGGACTGAAATATGCGGAGATTGCAGAGAAACAGGGCATATCGGTTAAAACCGTGGAAACACAGATGTCAAAAGCCCTGAAAATACTCAGGGAGAAACTGATAGATTACTTAGGAATGATAATTCTGTTTATATTGACACACCCACAAATACTTTTGTAATCGAGGTAAGGGTAGAACGGCTTTCGTGTGTGTAATGAGTGGAGGAAAAAATGGAGAAGAGGGACCAATATATAGACATCGATCTGATAACCAGGCATCTATCCGGTGAATCAAGTGCTTCTGAAGAGAAGGAATTAAAGCGCTGGCTTGCAACCGATCCTGAGAACAGCAGGCTGCTGAATCAATACAGGACGGTTTGGGAAAAGCTTGGCAGGATTGAATCTGTGGCCGGAATTGACCTGGATGCAGAGTGGAATGTCCTTGAATCCAGGATGGAAGATAGTGGAAAGGTTATACCCCTGCAACCTGGCCTGAAAAGGTCAGCCGCTTATTATCTCGGCAGGATCGCAGTGGCAGCCATGCTGGCAGTCATCCTCACATTCAGTGGTATCTATGTTGTGAACCGCTACGGGTATAAGACCCTGGCCACTATGGATCAGCCTGAAGAAATTGTGCTTTCGGACGGATCAAGAGTAACAATGAATCACTTTTCCAGCTTGAAATATCCCAGGAGATTTACCGGTGAGATTAGAAATATTGAATTGGAAGGGGAAGGTTTTTTCGAGGTGGAAAGTGACCCTGTCCACCCCTTTGTGATCAATACCAGGGATGTTGACATCAAGGTACTGGGGACATCCTTCAATGTGAATGCGTACAGTGAAAATGCGGCCGTGGAAGTAACCGTAAAAACAGGAGAAGTGGCAGTCACCCGGCATGGAGAAGTGCCCATGACAATTGTCTTAAAGCCGGGCAACAGGGGAGTATATAAAAAGACTGAGGAAACACTGGAGATCACCCAGGATATCGATAAAAATTACCTGGCATGGAAAACAAAAAGTTTTGTTTTCGAAGACCAGACCCTGCTGGATGTCAGCAAACAATTGAATAAGGTCTACCAGGCAAAAATCATCATTGATTCCGATTCGTTGAAGGATGCCAGGATCACCACCACTTTCGATGATCAATCCCTCGATGCCATTCTCAACGTGCTGTCAGCAACCCTTGACCTGGATGTACGTACAAGCAACGGACAAATAATACTGTCGGAAACCAATTAGATTTACTGCCTATGCTGACAGTGAGGCATGTCATACAATGCTTTCTAATTTACTGCCTTGGTATGGCCAGCGCTTTCGCCCAGCCTGACCTGTCCACAAGAATATCAGTGAACGTTATCGACGGCCGGCTGGAATATGTACTCCAGGAGATCGGAAAAATGGCTGATGTGGAACTGTCCTACAGTTCAAAAAAGATTGACCTCTCTCAACTTGTTTCGATACAGAAAACCAACGCTACACTGGCAGAGATCCTCAATGATCTGGTAAGGAAGGCTAATCTCGACTATATGATCGTGGAGGATCACATCGTCATTAAACCCGCAAAGCGAAGCAAAAAGATCCAGCCTGAAGGACCTTTCCATTATACCCTCAGCGGATACATCAGGGATTCTGAATCTGAGGAGGTACTTATCGGTGCCACAGTTTATGTCTCTGATCTTGAAAAAGGAACCATTTCTAATGAGTTTGGATATTATTCGCTAACCCTTCCTTCAGGATCCTATACCATCAGGTTCTCCTATGTCGGTTACAGGACAACACGCTGGCAAACCGATCTGCTGGCTGACCAGGTGATCGATTTGAAACTGGGATTGGAACCTTCAAAACTGGAAGAAGTCAGTATTATCAAAATTGATGACGAGGTGGACCTGGCCCAGATCCGGACGGGGAATGTAAATCTTGAGCCAAAAGCCGTGGAGCAAATGCCTGCTTTCCTGGGAGAACAGGATGTGATCAAATCACTTGATGCCATTCCCGGGATCACCCTTCAGGGGGACGGATCTACCCTCTTTTATGTACGTGGTGGGAACAAGGACCAGAACCTGATATTGATCGATGATGCACCGATCTATAATCCTGCTCATTTCCTGGGTATATTTTCAACCTTCATACCGGAAGCAATCAAAGATATCAATATATATAAAGGGGATATACCGGCGGAATACGGGGGAAGGCTTTCATCACTGATCGATGTCAGGACCAAGGATGGGGACCTGAACAGTACTATTGTGAATGGTAACCTGGGACTGGCGACTGCCAAGATTGCCGTAGAAGGACCTTTTTCCAAAGGGAAAAGTTCCTATTTCGTATCAGGCCGGACCTCCTATATCAAATGGTATGTGCAGCAGTACCTGCCCAACATTGATCGGTTCTATTTTACGGACCTGAACCTGAAATTCAACTTCCGTCTCAGTCAAAAAGACCGCCTCTACCTTTCAGGATATGCTGGCAGGGATTATTTCATCCAGGGAACATCTACCTCCAATGGTTCAGGTATCAGCTGGCAAAACCTGGCCGGTACCATACGCTGGAACCACCTCTTCTCGGATAAATTATTCTCGAATACAACATTGTACAGCAGCAAATACGATTATAAATTCATCATCAATTTTACCGACAATGATTTCTGGAACTCTCATATTGCCAACATAAGCCTGAAGACAGATTTTACCTGGTTTGCCAATCCGGATATCACCCTGAGATTTGGTGCCAAAGTTACCCGTCATAACTTCAATCCCGGAAATATTGAGTGGAATTCAGATCCTGAAAATAATAATTTCCCAGTTGTACACCCCAGGATAGCCAGGGAATGGACCTTATACATAAGTAATAATCATACAATAACACCAAGACTTTCATTGCGCTATGGACTACGGCTGGGTATATGGCAAAATATGGGTGAGGCAACAGAATATGTGTATGACAGGCTCTTCAGGCCTATTGATACCCTCACCTATGGGGCAGGAGAAGTCTACAACACCTATGCCAGGCTTGAACCCCGGTTCGGATTGACATACCAGGCTGGAAGGAATACATCTATCAAGGCATCCTATAGCAGGACTGCCCAGTACCTTCAGCTAATAACCAATTCCATTTCCCCCTTTACTACCCTGGAGGTGTACCTGCCTGCCGCCCCCAATATAAAGCCCCAGCTGGCAGACCAATACTCCATAGGATTCTTCCAGAAGTTCCGCAAAGCATACCTGGACCTCAGCATTGAAGGATTTATAAAGAAAATGCATAACCAGATCGATTATAAAGACCATGCCTACATGCTGTTGAATCCCCACCTGGAACAAGAGTTAAGGTTTGGAACCGGAGAATCTTATGGATTTGAGGTCCTGCTGAAAAAATACCAGGGCCGTCTGAATGGCTGGGTAGGATATGCCTGGTCACGCTCCTGGCGTCATATTGAAGACATCAATAACAATGAACGCTTCAGGGCCGCGTGGGACCGGCCGCATGACCTGAACATTTATTTGTCCTATAATATCTCCGACAGGTGGATGATCTCCATGAACTGGTTATACATGACCGGATTTGCTTTCAGCTCACCTACCAGTTTCTATAAGTATAATGGATATACGGTACCTATTTATGAAAAGAAGAACAATGACAGGTTGCCCGATTATCACAGGCTAGATATCAATGCGGAGTTCCAGATAAATAAAAAGCCCCGCCGTTACAGCCATAAGATCAGGCTGACCTTTTTCAATCTGTATAACAGGACTAACCCCATCGCGGTTAATTTCAATAAAACCCTTTACCCAAACGGGGAGCCGGTAGTACCAGGGAACCTTTTCCCGGCACCGGAACTGTTTGCTACCCAGAAATACCTTTTCGGGATCGTGCCCTCCATCAACTATACTTTTACAATCAAATGAACAGAACAACTAACATATCAGACCAATTAATTGGATTAAAGCATCCCAGGGGACTGCTGTTCCTGCCAGTAATACTATTATCGCTGCTGACCTCCTGTGAGAAAAGGATCGATTGGCCCTTAGACACGAATGAACCCAAAGTAATCGTGGTAGAAGGTGTTTTAACCAATGAAAGGAAGGCTCATGAAGTAATGATCTCCAGGCCCATGGCCGATTTAAATGGCACACCACAACCTGTCAGCGGGGCCCTGGTGGCTATATTGGAGAGGGTCAATGCAAGCAATGACAGGGCAATCAGGCTGCGTGAGGTCCAACCGGGACGCTACCTGACAGATTCAACGGTTAGAGCAGTATTTGGAAGGCATTACACACTCTATATTTTGTATCAGGGGCAGGAATATTTTGGGGATTCTCGCATGGTCCTGGTAGATCCATTGAAACCTTTGAGTTATAGCAAGATCCCTGAGCATGAGCTTTGGTACGAGATGAATCTAGTGGAGACAAGACATCCATCCATGGTAGAATACCGGCTTAACTGGGGTCATCTTCCAGGTTTCCGGAATCTTCCTGTAGAGGAGACCAGGGCCCATATCGTTTATTATACTGTTAAATCAGTCGATGTCAACAAAATCTTCAAGCCTGTCAAGGAGAGGGTTCCATTTCCAGTTGGCACCAGGGTTTACAGACGACAATACTCCATGAACCCAGACCAGGAAGATTTTGTCAGGTCACTCATGGCAGAGACGGAATGGAGAGGGGGACTCTTTGATGTACAGCCCGGTAATGTCCGGACCAACCTGAGTGAAGGGGCTGTGGGATACTTCTCAGTCTCGCAGGTTGTGGCAGACTCCAGTGTCATCCTGCCGCTGAATTAAGTCCAAAAAATCAACAACATTCATTTTTTTTCTATTTCCTATCAGGGTATATCGGCATGCCTGTGTGATACTGTTGAAATCAATCTATAATCCGAAATTTAAAATCAATAATCATGAAAAAGATAAGTTTCTTCTTAATGGCGATCATTGCAGCAGCAGGCCTGTTTTTTACAGGATGTACCAATGACAGTAATCTGGAAACCCCGGACAATAACACCATTCTCCCTGAAAACTTTGGAGTGGATATCCCTAGTGCACTGAGTTATGAAGGCAATTTGAAAAGTGCAGCTAAGATTGATACTATAAAAGGTAATCATATCTATGCCCATCTGCGCAGTTTTATACGTGTGGGTGATATGAGTGCAGAGATTGTGCAGGATATCATCCGTTCTATCAGGCATTTTGAGATCAACAAGCCCATGGAAGTCAGGTATGAATCTGATGATGACGGACGGATCAAACACCTCGTTGTGGTTGAGGATTCGGAATTTGATGGCCAGGTATGGGAATTCCAGCTGACCATAACAGATTTAGACTCTGAGGGAAATGAAGACGGAGGCAAGGCCCTGCAGGTATTCTGGAACAGGAGGCCCATGAAAGGCATTTCCATACTTAAACCTTACAATATTGACCGGGTAAACAGTGCGGATATGGGCGATGCCATGTTCCGGATCGATTACAACCGAGATGACCTCTTCTATGATGCCTCCATGATGGTTTATGCAGCCGGACTCCCCATGCCTTCACCGCTGGAGAATCCCTTCGCACTGAAATCTTTGAAAATGTTTGCTGGCAAAAAGGGTGATATCGTGGACGTATATGGGAACTCTGATCATCCCAATGCCATACTGATCTCAGGCACACCTGGATTCAACTGGGCCTTTGTAGCCGCAGGTAATGACGTAAAGGATATTGGTGTTGCTGAAGTCGGATTGCCACCCAGTAACCTGGATGAGCCAAGCCGCAGCAAGCTGCTCGGATACTATGCCATCGGTGAGGTATTCGAAAGGGAAATCAAAGCCGTATGGGGCGACCAGGTACCCCAGGATGTCATCGACGCTTACCTTGCCAATACCGAGGCACCGGGATACTTTGACAGCCATGGATTTGTTTCAGCAGGTGTTTCCCCGGGTGATGAATATGACAGACTGGATGTGAGACTTCCAGATATGAGTCCCTACAACCCCAAGGAAGTTGGAAACCTTACCATAGTATTCAAATAGAATTAAAATCACTATAATATAACAGGGTAGATTGCAGCTTTACGCGCAGTCTGAAGGCCGCTCCGAAAGGGGCGGTTTTCTTTTTTAATTGTATTAAATTTGCAGCTGAAAAAAAGCGGTACCAAATGATTGGGGTATCTATTTCAGATTTGGAGAAGTATTTTAATTGATTAGTCTTCGAAAATTGCAGAAGGCCAATTACCATTGAAAAGGATGGAGTAAAATATGAACAGATTCACGCCAATGGCCCCCGCTTTATTAAAAAAAAGTGCCAGGGCTTTTGGAAAGAAAACCAGTCCCAGAGAAGAAAAGATCGCACAGCCTATAGCCAGCGATGTCCACTGTGATTCAGGCCCCAGAACACCCCTGAAGCTTAAGGCGGCAAAAATGCCAAGTACACTTGCAGCGAGGTAAATTACCAGGCTGATCACTTTGTTCCATTTCACTCCCAGCCCTTTTAATAGCCAGGAAGTATTCGAAGTTGCGGTCCGGAATTTCACCCCTGAACTACTTACAACACCTTGCAGATGTCCCACACCATGGACTAGAAGGGCGAGGAACACGATAAGTTTTACTGTTGATACTGACATGGGTACTTTGTTATTGGCTGGTTGGATTGAAACTGATCGCTCAAAATAAATAATGTTTCCTGGAAACCAAAGACATAAAAATAGGAAAAAACCTGTATTTCCAGTAGTTAATCAGTAATTAACCAATCTTTGGATGACTGTTATGCTCCTCATTTTTTTATGAACAATTCAGCCTTTATCTTTGTTTCAATATAATACATTTAAAAATGATCAGTAAGATCTTACTTTTTTGCGGAATAAATATTATAGCTATGACAGCATTTTCAGATTCATACAAATCCCTGCATGATTTTACAGTCGTATCTCTCGAGGGAAAGGACTTCGACATGTCTCAGCTCAAGGGAAAGAAGGTCCTGATTGTCAATACTGCCTCTAAATGCGGCCATACACCGCAATATGAAGGATTGCAAGAGCTTTATGAGAAATATGGCGGGGAGGATTTTGTGATCATCGGATTTCCTGCCAATAACTTTTTAAGGCAGGAACCTGGGACGAATGAAGAGATACGCGAGTTTTGCAGTATTAACTATGGGGTAAGTTTCCCCATGATGGCCAAGATATCCGTAAAGGGCAAGGACATGGATCCGATATACCAGTGGCTTACAAAGAAGGATCTAAATGGATTCATGGACTCCAGTGTGAAATGGAATTTTCAAAAATACATGGTCGATGAGGAAGGTAAACTTGTTGGCATGCTAAGTCCAAAAACCAAACCACTTTCCCAAGAGATCATCGATTGGGTCACTAAGAAATGATCTTACATTTCATCCCGACAATTACACTTGCAGGTTCATTTTTTACTAATTTTAGGAAACTTCTTTTCCTAAAAGATTTACATAATGACGAAACCTGCGAAAATCATTCCTCCCGGTTTGATCATGGTAATGGTGGCAATGTTGCTATCCTGCCAATCCAATGATTTACCGGAAAAGCCCAATGTACTCTTCATCGCTGTTGATGACCTGAGGCCCGAATTGAATTGTTACGGTCAGAGTCAGATCCACTCACCCAATATCGATGCCCTGGCGGCAGAAGGGCTCCTGTTCCAGCAGGCTTACTGCAATATCCCGGTTTGCGGAGCATCAAGGGCAAGCCTGATGACTGGGATCAGGCCTACATTCAACCGTTTTGTCAACGCTTCCACTTGGGCGGAAAAGGATGCCCCCGGCATTAAAACATTGCCGGCACACTTCAGAGAAAATGGATACCATACTATTTCCAATGGCAAAATATTCCATCACAGGACGGACAGCAAATACAGCTGGGATGAGATCTGGTATCCGGAAATACGTGCCACATGGAGAGATTACCAGATACCGGAAAACATTACCCTGGCCACGCTTTCAGGTCGTGACAGAAAAGGACCGGCCTGGGAATGCCCAGAAGGTCCTGACAGCATCTATTTTGATGGAAAAATTGCTTTGAAATCAATTCGTGATCTTCAAAAATTGAAAGCAATGGATAAACCCTTCTTCCTGGCCACGGGATTCCTTAAGCCCCACCTCCCTTTCAATGCAACAAAAAAATATTGGGACATGTACGATCCCGATGAGATATCGGTTCCGACAAATGATACACTTCCATTGGGACTTCCCAAGCACCTGATCTCCACCTGGGGAGAACTCAGGGCGTATGATGCCATACCGGCGGAGGGACCAGTATCAGATTCAGCTGCAAGGAAACTCATCCATGGCTACTATGCATGTGTCAGCTCAACGGATGCAGCCATCGGGATGCTACTCGACGAGCTCGAAGCACTTGACCTGGAACGCAGTACCATTGTGATCCTCTGGGGCGATCATGGATGGAACCTTAACGAGCACGGAATGTGGTGCAAGCATTGTAATTTCAATACTTCTCTTCGAACGACTTTAATGCTTAAGGTGCCCGGAAAAACCAAAGGCAAACAAACTAATGCCCTGGTAGAATTCATCGACATCTACCCAACCCTGGCAGAACTTTGCAACCTGCCCCTTCCCGCTCACCTGGAAGGTAAAAGTATGGTTCCGCTGGTTGAAGACCCGGATACTCCATTCAAGGACTTCGTTATCAGTAAATGGTTTACTGGGCTTAGCATTCAGACCAGGGAATATGCCTATACTGAATGGTTTACCAGGGAGGACAGTCTTATGGGCAGGATGCTCTATGACCATCGTACCGACCGGGCTGAAAATTTCAACCTGGCCGTCTTGCCTCAACATGAGGTTCTGGTTGACTCTCTGAGTCAGATCATGCATGACAATAAAGGGAAAGACTATTACAAATAATTGTTTTTATACTTTAAACAAAAACCATTGCTTGTGAAAAGATTTAGCACTTTGATTTTGTTTCCATGTTTGGCGATCATGCTGATGATCCCTTCATGTTCCATTAATCCGGTAACCGGTAAAAAACAGATAATGTTCATGTCGGAAGCCCAGGAAATCCAAATGGGAACCCAATATGACCCTCAGGTCATAGCCACCTTCGGCGAATATCAAAATAAAGAATTGAGTGCTCTCATTCAGGAAAGAGGCAAGGAAATGGGATTGATCTCTCATCGTCCCAATCTTGAATACCATTTCAAGATCCTGGATTCGCCAGTAATTAATGCTTTCGCAGTACCGGGAGGATACATTTATCTGACCCGTGGCATCATGGCTCAGTTTAACAACGAAGCGGAAATGCTGGGCGTCCTCGCGCACGAGATGGGTCACATTACCGCCCGTCACTCGGCCAGTCAGCAAACCAAACAAACCCTTGGCCAACTGCTGTTTGTGGGCGGGATGATTGCATCTGAAGAATTCCGTAAGTATGGTGAATATGCCATGCAGGGTATGCAACTGCTATTTTTAAGTTTCAGTCGCGAAAATGAACGCGAGGCTGATCAGCTGGGAGTTGAATACGCATCAAAAATAGGATACGATGCCCATAAAATGGCAGATTTCTACCAGGTGCTTGTTAAGATGCACATGGCCAACAAACAGGCAGGAGTACCTACCTTCATGTCAACACATCCAGATCCGGGTGATCGCTACAATGCTGTAATCCGGGATGCAAAGAAATGGCAGGATAGCCTGGATGTAGACCAGTGGAAGGTAAACACGAGCAGTTATTTGAGCATGATCGACGGGATGGTATTCGGTGAAGATCCCCGGCAGGGCTATGTAGAAGAACAAAGTTTTTACCACCCGGAACTTAAATTCAAATTTCCTGTTCCCGTAGCATGGATACTGGATAACTCACCCATGCAGGTCAGGATGTATACTCCCGATGGAAAGGCCATAATGGTCTTTACTCTTGCTCAGGGAAAGACCCTGGATGAAGCCGGACAAGCTACGATTAAGCAGTTGCAGCTGAATCTCATGGAGAGTGGAAAAACAACGGTCAACGGGATGCCTGCCATTGCTGCTCTATCGTACCAGGCAACACAGAACCAATCTACAGGACAGCAGGATACCATCAATGTCTTGTCCTATTTCATCGACGACGGTGGCAGATATTATGCTTTTCATGGTGTAACTTCCCAGGCTGACTTCAATACTTACACACGGATTTTCAAACCAACCATGGAGAGTTTTAATAAATTGACAGATCCTTCGAAATTAAACAGGCAACCCCGAAAGATCAGGATAAAAAAAGTACAGCGCACGGGTACACTTGCCGAAGCTTTCAGTTCATTTGGTATTCCCCAGCAACAGATGGAAAAAATCGCTTTTCTGAACAATATGGAGCTTTCAGATCAGGTGCAGACTGGAACAATGATAAAAGTTGTAGGAGATTAGTTATACCGGATATCATTTATTCATACCTTATCGTATCAACCGGATTTCGCCGGGCAGTAATTGCCGTCTGCCAGGAAACGGTTATTATGACAATACCAGCAACAATAAGCCCTGCCAATATAAATATCCATATTGATAGTGAGGCCTTATAAGCATAATTCATCAGCCATCTCCTAAGGACCCATAGAGTTATCGGGGAAGCAACACAGATCGAGACTACCACCCATTTCAGAAACCCTAGGTTCAGCATAAATATTACCTGCCATGATCCGGCCCCAAAAACCTTCCTTATCCCAATTTCTTTTGTACGCTGCTGGGTAATATATAGTGATAGTCCATAGAGGCCAAGCCCTGCAATCAATACAGCAAGCAGTGTAAATGCGAATATGATTTCAGACAATTGCCTTGACGAGCTGTACTTCACAGACAGACTATCTGAAAGCAAAATCCCATCATGGGGGCGACCGGGAAAATGGATTTCCATCATTTCATTAACTGCTGCAATACATTCTTTAGACTGTCCATTATGAAATCGCACCATAAGCCACCGATTGTACAAGGATTCTGGATCTCTTATAACGAAAGCAAAACTGCCGATATGGTCATGTAATGAACTATAATGAAAATCTCTCATCACACCAGCAATTATAAACCTTGTTTTACCATTGTCCCCATCACCAATATCAAATTTACTGCCTGCAATATCTTCCTCAGAGAAATCCTGAAGCAATTGATTGTAAAAAGATTCATTGATTACCCAGGAGCCGTTCATCCCATTTCCTTCTGGACCATATTTCCTAACAAATTCGATATCAAGAGTTCTAAAAACTTCATGATCGACCATTCTGAATTCAAAAGGATACTGTTCCTGTCCAACAGCAAAATCCATATGCTGGAATACATCTCCAGGATGATGATGAACTGTTGAAGCTGAGATTACACTTGCCTGTTTTTTGATCTCTTCAAGCAAAAGGCTTCCCCTGGGCTGAGATGATGGGATGCGGATAATATATATGTTTTTGGTTGTGTAACCAAGATCTTTGTCATCCAGAAACCTTAGCTGTTTCCCTATCATCAATGAAAACCCGATCAGGAATAGCACAATCCCGAATTGAATGAGTGTAAGTATTCCAAAAATTCCAAACAACTTCTTACCAGAAGGCATTTCCCCCTTCAGCAAATCAACCACAGACCTAAGGCTGCTGGAGAAATGCATCCCTGATGCCGCCACAATGATTACAATGATTCCTGCAACACATGAGAAAAGCAGTATTTTATAGATTAACTTCCAAGGATCCCAGCCGGATCCGAAAAATACCTCAAGCATGGGGCCGGCAGTGAGAATAATCAACCATGAAAGAACCAATGCGATTCCGACTATAAAGAAAACCTTCGAAAAAGAGACGCGAAACAACTCGAAATTACTGGCTCCCAGTGTCCTCATTATCCCTGTTTCTTTCTTTTGAATGAGAGACTGCACAATAGCCGTACTCAGAAAATTCATGCACAGAAGGATAAGGATAAGTCCACCAACACTAAATAACAAATAAAGTATTGAAACGCGAATGACAGGCCTTGGTTCACGGTTCAGCCCTGTTGTAAAATGAATTTCTCTGAGAGGTTGCAGCCTTGAATTAAATGCTTCAACAGGTGGTCCATGGCTTTTAGAAAGAAAGGGAATCAGCACTTCTGCCAAGTCAGCTTCCAATTTTTTAACACTTCTTTCATCAAATAAGCGCAGATATACATTTGATGAAAAAGTCTTTCCCTGTTTCTGATGATTGATTAATTCGGTAAAGTTCCCTTTCTGGCTGAATATCATCTGGAAACCAAAATGAGTATTCTCAGGAAATGGCTTTAGTATACCCGCAACCGTAAACAATCCCAAACTATCATCACCAATACCCTCTACCTGTCTGAGAAATATTTCCTTTCCTTGTGCATTCCCCCCAGGGAAAAGACCACTTGCAAGGTCAGCTGACAGGAAAACCGTATTTGGAAGTGCCAAATCCTCTGTCCGGCCAGAAATTAACTCAAGACCAAAAAAATCCGGGAATGCTGTATCAGCTACTACAGATTCTGAAACTGTATAATCGGAGGCTCCAATTTGGACAACATTATTTGTTGTTTGTATGAACGATGTCATATTTTCAATTTCAGGCCTGTTGGACAATGCTTCGGGATAACATGCAAAGGACCGGGACCAGTATTTTCCATCTCCCAAGCGGGAAACAACCCGGTAGGTTCTTTCATAGGCCGGAATATGTTTATCAAAACTCATTTCATAAGAAGCATAAACAAAGATTATGATACTGGCTGCAAGCGATATTGCCAGTCCCACAAGATTTACAAGTGTAAATGACCTCTGTTTCAGAAGTTTCCGGGCGGCAAGATTTATTCTGAATGTGCTCATGCTAAGATTGGATTTGTCCTGTAAATATATAACTTATTTTTAAGTTTACTCAATTCATCTATAAATTATTTAACTTATTTGTAAGTTATGGAAAGCAAATTCATCGGCGCTGGCATAACCAAATCATCAAAGATCCCTCTCAATTTTGATGCAATATTGAATCGATAAATTCCAAATTTTATTTGAGATTTCCTGTGCTGAATATTTAAGATGTGAAATGGAAATATTGTAATAACTTTTTTTTACATTGTAATTCAAACTGTATCTGGAAAACTCCGTATATAGAAAAGATTATATTTAAATGATATACCTAATAAATCCAATACCCTTACAATGAAAAAGATACTTTTCTATTCTTCTATGTGCATAGTGCTTTCCCTTCTGGCAGTATCCTGCGAAACAGAACCAATATCTTTTGATGATTCCCTTTTGATAGGAAAATGGCAATCAGGAACTTTATTTTATAAGTATCTGGCTGATGGCACAGGTGGTACCTGGGATACAATCGATAATGTTCTTGAAGAGGAAGCGCAGGACTTTACATGGACCCTGGTAAATGCGGACCTGACACATATCCATATCCTTGAAATTGGTGGTACCGTACCCAAAGTTTATACAGTAACCGAATTAACCGCTACATCATTAAAATACAATGATGATTTCGGGGTAAACTGGGCATTTACCAAAGTCCCATAAAAAGAATATTCTCGCCATAAGATTCATGTTATGAGGCTAATGTATTTGTTATGAAAAGATTCTGGAAGGTTTTCTTAATTACTTTCTTATCGATATTACTGTTGCTGATTATTACGGTCAGCATTGCATCATGGCTTGTTTTTACCCCTGAACGATTAACACCCATTGTTCGAAATCAGGCCGGAAAAATCATCACATGCCAATACGAAATAGGTGAAGTTGACTTAACACTTTTCTCCACCTATCCGAATTTTGGATTAAAGGTCAAAGATTTTGCATTAATTAATCCAGTACCTGGTGCCATCAGTGATACACTGGTGAAGGTGAAAGAGCTCCTGGGTATAGTTGATGCAGATGCCTGGAGGAAAAAGAAAGAATTGGTACTGGTAGGCTTAGAGCTAACCGGCGGATCGATAAATGTTTTTTCCGACAGTATGGGAAATACCAACTATGACATCATGGTCACTGATACTGCCTCACCTCCCGAAAAAGATTCAGAAACCATTTTGCCTGTAATGGACATCAGAAGTGTTGTGCTGGATGATGTCAACCTTCGGTATAATGATCTTTCCTCAAAGATAAATAGCGTTATTCACGACCTTTCAACTGAAATTATCGGGGTTGTCAAACAGGATAATATAAGCGGGAAAGTAAAGCTGGCCGCGTCAGGGATCTCGTTCGAATATGACGGAGAAAAATACCTGGAGCAAGCCTCGATAAAAATGGATATCCCGGTCGATATCATCGCATCCCGTCAAATTATTAATTTAAAAAACGCAACGGTTTCAATCAATGATCTCGAATTGGGGCTTAATGGGACCGTTGAGAATGACACCCTCAACCAGCACATTATTACCGACATTGAATATAAGCTCTCATCCTGGCCGCTTAGAAATATACTGGCTTTGGTGCCGCCATCATTGCACTCAAAACTCGAAGGAATTGATGGTGATGGTCTCTTGACTTCACAGGGGAGCATTCAAGGCATACTGAATGATTCCGTAATGCCACTGATGGACATCCATCTCGTACTGCAGGAAGGTAAGATGAATTACGACGGTTTCCCGCTACCCTTACATGATATTGAAAGTGATATTAACTTTTATTCGGATTTGAAAACCGACGACCTCTCGTATGTACGCATTAACCGGTTTGATGCCAAAACACCCCGATCAACCGTTAAGATAGTGGGGTTGGTGGATCATCTCTTCTCAGATATTCACTGTGATCTTACTACAAATAGCAGGTTATGGCTGGATGAGTTTAACCCGATCATTCCAGACAGTATGAAGGTTAAGCTGAATGGTGAAGCTGTAGGAAAGATTAAATCAACCTTTTCCCTTGCCCAGTTAAAGAAAATGCAGCTTGAAAAAATGAAGTTATCCGGGTCGATGGCCCTGTCTGACTTTTATGCAAGCTACGACAGTATATCACTGAAAACTGACCAGTCAAAAATTGACTTTGCGTTGCCTAACAGGAAGGCTTCAACGAAAAACACAAAATTTGCCTTTGCCACCATCCTCTCGGACAATTTATCAGCAGGCAAGCTTGAAACCTATCAAGCATCAATGAAAAATGCATCGATCACACTGGAAACCTCAGATGTGAGAGATACTACCAGGATACCAGATCTGATATGTTCCTTCAATATGGATTATTTATCTGCTGAGATGGATACCATTAGCATCGCCATTATGAATCCGGATGGAAAAGTATCCCTGTCTCCCAGGATTGACGCGTCGGATCAGCCCCGGATCATGCTGGCTTACAAAAGTGATCAGTTAGAGACTACCATGGGACAGAGTTCGGCCATGATAAAGGGGATCAACATAGACATTGATATCCTGAATGACAATACACAGGAAGATATCTTCCTGCAATGGCTCGCAAAAGGATTTATTGACATGAACCAGGGTACAATTGCCATGTCAGGCATTCCGTATCCCATTGAGATCCCTTCTGTAAAAATGAATTTTGAACCCGAATCATTCAGTATTGAGGAAGCCAGTCTGAAAATTGATAAGTCTGATTTTCAACTGACAGGTAACTTGAACAATGTATTGTCATATTTCAGGGGTGATTCAACACTGAGGGGGAATTTTAGTTTTGTTTCTGACATGACCGATGTTGCACAAATAATGGCCCTTACAAGCGGATTAGGGAATGGAGATACGACAATAGTGGAAGAGCCTGAAGCTTCTAATGATGATTCGACGTATTCAGGTCCCTACATGGTACCTAAGGGCATAGATGTGTTGCTGAATACTAATATTAAAATGGCTACCCTGGGAATTGATACGGCTACAAATATTTTAGGTAATGTGCAGGTCAGGGATGGGATTTTATTACTAGATGAACTTACTTTTAAGACCCCCGCTGCCAGGATGCAACTAACGTCTATGTATCGTACTCCACGGAAAAACCACATTTATCTCGGACTGGATTATCATATGCTCGATGTTGAGATTGGTGAATTGTTAACCATGATCCCTGACATCGATTCACTGATGCCCATGTTACGTTCATTTGAAGGGGAAGGAGAATTTCACATTGCTGTGGAGACATACCTGGACTCAACCTATAACATTAAAAGATCAACCCTCCGGGGTGCTTCATCCATCAAAGGGGATGATCTTGTTTTGATGGATGGGGAGACATTCAGTGAGATTGCCAACAAGCTGAAATTCAGTAAAAAAACTGAAAATAAAGTTGACTTTTTATCTGCCGAGTTCACTATATTCCGTAACGAAATTGATATTTACCCATTCCTGATCGTGATGGATAAATATCAGGCCGTAGTATCCGGACGGCATAATTTTGACATGAGTTTCGACTACCATGTATCCATTGTAAATTCTCCATTGCCAATAAAACTGGGAGTAGATTTAAAAGGCAACATGGATGATATGGACGTAAGCCTTGCAAAGTGCAGATATGCAGAGTATTTTCGGCCTGCATCGAGGAAAAAAGTCGAAAGAAAACAATTGGAACTGAGAAAATTGATCCGTGAAGCGCTCACACGAAAAGTGAAAGACTAAATACAATTTTAGATAAATATGAAAATTGAAACCCTTATTCGCAGTTCTCAAAAACCTGAGTTATATGAAAGAGGAAGTGCGACTATGTGGACTGATTCATATATTTCAGAACAATTACTTATAACTCATCTAGATCAGGATACAGATTTAGCTAGCAGAAAAAAAACCACCATCAATAATACTGTAGACTGGATTCTGGAAAAAACTTCGAAG
>CAZXOJ010000022.1:0-20909 GCA_964642325.1 uncultured Bacteroides sp.
AATGACCAAGATCCTTTATGAAAAGGGTTATATCCTCAGTTATAAATTTGATAAGGATGAGAAGCAGGGAATTATCAGGATTGCATTAAAGTATCACCCTGAGACCAAGGTTTCTGCCATAAAGGTTATGGACAGGGCCAGTAAACCCGGTTTGAGAAGATATGCCAACGCGAGAGAACTGCCACGAGTACTGAATGGTCTGGGTATTGCAATCCTTTCCACTTCACAGGGTGTAATGACCGATAAGGAAGCCAGGAAAATAAACGTGGGCGGAGAGGTCCTTTGTTACATACATTAAAAAGGAGGAATTGAAATGTCAAGAATTGGATATTTACCAATAAGCCTGCCGGAAGGTGTCAGCATTGATATCGATGAGAATAATCTCGTCGTGGTTAAGGGTCCCCGGGGAGAATTGTCCCAGCAGGTGAATAAGGATATCAAGCTAAAGGTTGAGGATGGCCAGATCAGATTTGACAGGCCCAGTGAGCAACGTGAGCACAAAGCCATGCACGGGCTTTATAGGTCTCTCGTGAACAATATGGTCATTGGTGTTTCCCAGGGATATGAGATAAAGCAGGAACTGGTAGGAGTTGGATTCAGGGCCGAAGCCAAAGGACAAAGGCTGGAATTGAGCCTCGGGTATTCACATGATATTATCTTTGAACTGCCACCTGAAGTAAAGATTGAAGCCCAGACAGAGCGTCGTGCAAATCCTATCCTGACGTTGAAGAGTGCGGACAAACAACTGATTGGCCACGTGGCTGCCAAGATCAGGTCACTTCGGCCGCCAGAACCATATAAGGGCAAAGGGATCAAATTTGTTGGTGAGCAACTTCGCCGGAAGGCAGGGAAAACTGCCAATGTATAAACAGTAAATAATATATTGAGATGGCTTTAACGAAAAGAGAAAGGAGACTGAAGATCAAGCAGCGGATTCGGAAGCGGATCCACGGGACCAACGAGAGGCCCCGCATGACCGTTTTCAGAAGCAACAAGCAGATCTATGTACAGCTGGTCAATGACCTGACCGGTGAAACCGTGGTTTCAGCCTCCTCAAAGAACAAGGAAGTAGCCGATAAGAAAAACATCAATAAAAGCGAACAAGCCAAGTTGGTAGGAAAACTTGTTGCTGAGAGATCATTGGCCAAAGGGATTAACGATGTTGTTTTTGACAGGAACGGCTACCTCTACCATGGTCGGATCAGAGTACTGGCAGACTCTGCCAGGGAGGGAGGATTAAAATTTTAAAAAAATATGACAACAAGTATCAGAAGAGTAAAAACGAGTGACCTGGAACTGAAAGACAGGCTGGTTAGCATTCAGAGGGTGACGAAGGTTACCAAGGGTGGAAGAAACTTTAGTTTCTCAGCCATTGTTGTGGTGGGTAATGAAGATGGGATTGTCGGACATGGACTCGGCAAGGCCAATGAGGTTACCACAGCCATTGCAAAAGGGATAGAGGATGCCAAGAAAAACCTGATCAAAGTTCCCATTTACAAAGGGACCATTCCCCATGAACAACTTGCAAAATATGGAGGAGCTGTAGTATTTATCAAGCCCGCTTCAGGTGGAACAGGAGTAAAGGCCGGTGGAGCTATGCGTGCTGTACTCGAAAGTGTGGGAGTGAAGGATGTACTGGCCAAGTCAAAAGGCTCTTCGAATCCACATAACCTGGTGAAAGCAACTTTCAGAGCACTGATGGAATTAAGGGATGCCAGCCTTGTCGCAGAGCACCGCGGTGTATCTATGGATAAAGTTTTCAACGGGTAGGAACCCTTTTAACAAAATAAAAATGGCAAAGATCAGGATTACACAGACTAAGAGCAGGATTGGGAGTACAGTCAGGCAGAAAAGAACCCTGGATGCACTTGGATTAAGAAAGATGCACAAAACGGTGGAAATGGAGACCAATCCCCAAATACTTGGTATGGTGACTAAGGTAAAGCACCTGGTGAAAATTGAAGAATTATAAATCAAGATTTCAATCTAGAAAATATGGATCTAAGTAATTTAAAACCAGCAAAAGGTTCTGTAAAGAAGGACAGAAGGCTAGGAAGGGGACAGGGATCCGGTAGGGGCGGAACAGCTACACGTGGTCATAAGGGACAAAAATCCAGGTCAGGATATTCCAAACGAATTGGATTTGAAGGTGGACAAATGCCACTTCAGCGTCGTGTGCCCAAGCATGGTTTCAAGAATATCAACCGGAAGGAATACAAAGCAGTAAACCTCTCAACCCTTGAAGAACTAGCTGAAAGGAAGAAGTTGACGAAGATTGATGTACAGACACTGATAGACGCCGGACTGGTTTCGCGGAACGGCCTTGTTAAAATCCTTGGGAATGGTAAGCTTACCAAAAAGCTGGAAGTTAAGGCGCATGCCTTTAGTACAACAGCCCAAAAAGCAATTGAAGAACTCAAAGGTTCCATAGAAAAAATATAATTTAATGAGGCAGTTTATTGAAACCTTAAGGAATATCTGGAGAATTGAAGATCTGCGGAAAAGGATTATCTATACCTTGGGAATACTACTTGTTTACAGGCTTGGTTCCTATGTTACCCTGCCCGGGATTGATCCCACTCAGCTCTCAGGTCTGAAGCAACAAACAGCCAGCGGGGTACTTGGTTTGCTGGATATGTTCTCGGGTGGAGCATTCTCCAATGCTTCGGTATTTGCACTGGGCATCATGCCCTATATCTCAGCCTCCATTGTAGTTCAGCTGCTTGGGATTGCTGTTCCATACTTCCAGCGCCTGCAGAAAGAGGGAGAAAGCGGCCGAAGAAAAATCAACCAGATCACCAGGTATCTTACAGTATTCATCCTTGTTTTACAGGCCCCCAGTTACCTGGTTAACCTGCATGCACAGATCCCGGAAACGGCATTTGTGATGAAGGGTGCCTTCTTTACGGTTTCCTCGGTTGTAATTCTTACTGCGGGGACCATGTTCGTCATGTGGCTGGGAGAAAGGATCACTGATCGTGGGATAGGTAATGGGATCTCCCTGATCATTATGATTGGGATCATTGCCAGGCTGCCGTTTGCAACTGTTGCAGAATTTGGTGCCAGGCTGGAACAGCAGGGTGGTGGACTTGTAGCCTTCCTTGTTGAGATCCTGGCCATGTTTGTTGTCTTTATGATGGTCATCCTGCTTGTTCAGGGTACCCGTAGAATACCAGTACAATACGCAAAACGGATTGTTGGTAATAAGCAGTACGGGGGCGTACGCCAGTACATTCCACTGAAGGTGAACGCTGCCGGCGTTATGCCCATCATCTTTGCACAGGCATTGATGTTTGTTCCTATGACCATAGCCGGCTTTGCCAATTCCGAAGCACTGTCTGGATTTGCAGCAGCCTTCATGAATTTTAACGGGCTTTGGTACAACCTGGTCTTTGCCATTCTGATCATCCTCTTTACCTATTTCTATACAGCAGTAACCATCAATCCAACCCAGATGGCCGAAGATATGAAGAGGAATGGAGGCTTTATACCCGGGGTGAAACCGGGACGTAAAACAGTTGAATTTCTTGACACCATCATGTCAAGGATCACCCTGCCCGGATCAATTTTCCTGGCATTTGTGGCTATCCTGCCAGCTTTTGCAAGCCTGGCAGGTGTGAACGGCCAGTTTGCACAGTTTTTTGGTGGGACTTCGTTGTTGATCCTTGTTGGTGTAGTACTGGATACCCTTCAGCAGATTGAAAGTCACCTGCTGATGAGACATTACGACGGCTTGATGAAATCAGGCCGTATCAAGGGCAGATCTGGCGGAGCAGTTTCTGCTATATAAGATTTGCTAAGCGTTCTTTGATGATATTTATAAAAATAGCGGAAGAAATTGAATTGCTGAGGGCCAGTAACCTGCTTGTTTCGCGGACACTGGCAGAAGTTGGCAAGGCAATCAAGCCGGGAGTGAGCACCCTCAAGCTGGATAAAATAGCCGAGGAGTATCTCAGAGACCATGGCGGCATACCGGGATTCCTTGGATATAACGGTTTTCCGGCTACACTCTGTACCTCTGTGAATGATGAGGTTGTTCATGGGATTCCCTCAGAAAAGAAGTTGAGTAATGGGGATATCCTTTCGGTGGATTGCGGTGTGAAATTGCAGGGTTATTTTGGAGATTCTGCCTATACCTTCCCTGTTGGAGAGCCTAGCATGGAATATAAGTCATTGATGCTTAGAACCCGGGAATCGCTGTTCAAAGGAATTGAAGCTGTTGTGGCAGGAAATCGACTGGGAGACATCGGGTATGCTATTCAAAACCATGCCGAGCAAGCGGGTTATACCGTAGTTAGGGAGATGGTTGGCCACGGTCTGGGACAAAACCTTCATGAAGAACCGGAAGTGCCAAATTACGGGAGAAGGGGAACTGGTATTAAATTGAAGGAAGGAATGGTTATCTGTATTGAACCAATGATCAATATGGGAACCAGGTTTATTAAGCAAGATAATGATGGCTGGACCATCAGAACAAGTGACGGGAAACCTTCAGCACATTTTGAGCTGGCGGTTGCCATAACAAAGGGAGAACCAGATGTTCTTTCTACTTTTGAGTATATAGAAGATAAATAATTAAAATCTGAAAAATGGCAAAACAACCATCAATTGAGCAAGATGGAACCATTACCGAAGCTTTGTCTAATGCCATGTTCAGGGTGGAGCTTGAAAACGGGCATGTAATCACGGCTCATATATCCGGTAAAATGCGCATGCATTACATTAAGCTTTTACCGGGAGACAGGGTCAAGGTGGAGATGTCTCCTTATGATTTGACCAAGGGAAGAATAACATTTAGATATAAATAATATAGATAATGAAAATACGTGCATCTATAAAGAAAAGAAGCGCTGATTGCAAGATTGTTCGGAGAAAGGGCCGGCTTTATGTGATCAATAAAAAAAATCCGAAGTTTAAACAGCGTCAGGGATAAAATATTGTATCTTTGCAAACCATTTTATAATACTAATACTTATGGCTAGAATTGTAGGAGTTGATTTACCAAAAAATAAGCGTGGAGAAGTTGGTCTCACCTACATTTATGGAATTGGAAGGAGCTCAGCCCAGAAGATCCTGGATGAAGCAGGGATCGATCGGAATATCCTGGTAAAAGACTGGACAGATGACCAGCTATCCAAGATTCGTTCCATCATCAATGATAATATCAAGGTGGAAGGAGAATTACGTTCATCAGTGCAGTTAAATATAAAGCGGTTGATGGACATTGGAAGTTACCGTGGAATCCGGCACAGGATTGGATTGCCTGTCAGGGGACAAGCTACCAAGAATAATGCCCGGACAAGGAAAGGGAGAAGAAAAACAATTGCAAACAAGAAAAAAGCAGCAGCTAAGAAATAAGGCATGGCAAAAAAAGCAGGAGCATCCAAGAAAAGGATCGTCAGGATTGAAGCATCTGGAGAGGCGCATATACATGCCTCATTCAACAATATTATCATCAGCTTGACCAATAAGTCAGGACAGGTAATCTCATGGTCATCTGCAGGAAAAATGGGTTTCAGGGGTTCTAAGAAGAATACACCCTATGCCGCACAGATGGCTGCGCAAGATTGCTCAAAAACAGCATATGATCTGGGGCTCAGAAAAGTTAAGGTATATGTGAAAGGACCTGGTTCAGGAAGAGAATCTGCTATGCGGACCATTCATTCAAACGGCATCGTGGTAACCGAGATTGTTGATGTAACTCCGTTACCGCATAATGGCTGCCGTCCTCCAAAAAGAAGAAGAGTATAAGTTTCAGTGAGAATTCGTCAAAATATTTAATAATGGCAAGATATATAGGACCGAAAACCAAGATAGCCAGGAAGTTTGGTGATCCGATCTTTGGATCTGACAAGATCCTTGAAAGGAAGAACTATCCTCCTGGAATGCACGGGAACAACAAGAGAAGAAGAAAGCAATCGGAATATGGAATCCAGTTGAAGGAGAAACAGAAGGCTAAGTACACTTATGGTATACTGGAAAAGCAATTTGCCAATCTTTTTGACAAAGCGCAACGCAGCAAAGGGATCACTGGTGTAGTACTCTTACAATTGCTTGAATCACGGCTTGACAATGTAGTCTTCAGGATGGGAATTGCCCCTACACGCTCCGGTGCAAGGCAGCTTGTATCTCACAGGCATATTACCGTTAACAGTAAGATAGTAAATATTCCTTCCTATATATTAAGGTCAGGTGATATCATTGGTGTTAGGGAAAAATCCAAATCACTGGAAGCGATTGCTGATTCCATAAGCGGATCACACAGATCAGCTTCACCGTGGCTGGAGTGGGATTCCTCACAAATGGCAGGAAAATTCCTGAACCGGCCGGAAAGGGAAGAAATCCCTGAAAATATCAGGGAACAATTGATCGTAGAATTGTATTCAAAATAGAATCATAACAAATTATTTATGGCTGTATTAGCTTTTCAAAAACCGGACAAGGTTATAATGGTTGACTCGGATGAGTATTATGGAAAATTCGAGTTTCGTCCATTGGAGCCAGGTTATGGGATTACTGTAGGAAATTCATTGCGGCGCATATTGCTCTCTTCACTTGAGGGTTATGCGATTACCACGGTGAAAATAGAAGGTGTGGAACATGAATTCTCCACCATAACGGGTGTCATCGAAGATGTCACCGAAATCATCCTTAACCTGAAACAGATCCGGTTTAAGAACCAGATTGATGATGTTGATGATGAGAAGATTATGGTAACTCTCACAGGACAGGAAGAATTTAAGGCAGGTGATCTGAATAAGTTCTTAAGTGGTTTCCGTGTCTTAAATCCCGATCTGGTTATCTGCCACATGGAGGAAGATGTAAAACTTCAGATCGAGATGACCATCAATAAAGGCAGGGGATATGTTCCTTCTGAAGAGAATAAACCCATGGATGCAGAATTTGGATTGATAGCGATGGATTCCATTTTTACACCCATAAAGAATGTTCAATATTCCATTGAGAATTACAGGGTTGAGCAAAAAACGGATTATGAGAAACTCATCGTTGAGATCATGACTGATGGCTCCATACATCCTAAGGATGCATTGAAAGAAGCAGCCAAGATCCTGATATACCATTTCATGCTCTTTTCCGATGAAAAGATTACGTTGAATTCAGATGAGAAATTTGCCAATGAAGAATTTGATGAGGAAATTCTGCATATGCGGCAATTACTGAAAACAAAACTTGTTGACCTGGATCTATCCGTTCGCGCCCTTAACTGTCTGAAGGCAGCCGAGGTTGAGACGCTGGGGGACCTGGTTAAATTCAACAAAAACGACCTGTTGAAATTCAGGAATTTCGGTAAAAAATCTCTGACTGAACTGGATGAATTGCTGGTCAGCATGAACCTGAATTTCGGAATGGATATCAGCAAGTATAAATTAGACAAGGATTAAATGAAAAATGAGACACAGGAAGAAATTTAATCATCTTAGCAGGACGAGTTCGCACAGGAAGGCGATGCTGGCCAATATGGCATCCTCTCTTATATTACATAAACGGATTACCACGACAACTGCAAAAGCCAAGGAACTCCGAACTTTTGTGGAACCGATCATAACTCGTTCAAAAGAAGATTCTACCCACTCCAGAAGAATGGTATTCAAGAATTTGCGTGACAAATATGCAGTGTCTGAATTATTCAGGGAGGTGGCAACCAAAGTCGGTGAAAGGCCGGGCGGATATACCCGCATTATCAAGCTTGGAAACAGGCAGGGGGATAATGCAGATATGTGCATCATTGAACTTGTTGATTTCAATGAGAATTTGCTGGCTGAAAAAGCTGCAGCCACCAAGCCCAAGTCAACCAGGCGCAGAAGAGGAGGCAAAAAGACCGGAACTGAGGAAGAAACTGGTGCTGCTATAACTGCAGAAGCGTCCGAAACCGGTACAGAAGTTGAAGAAATTGTTGAATCAGTTGTTGAAGAAACTGTAACTGAAGCAGAAGCCCCTGCAGAGCCGGAGGCTGAAATCAAGGAAGAAACCGTAGCTGAAGCAGAAGCTCCTGCAGAGCCTGAAGCTGAAATCAAGGAAGAAACCGTAGCTGAAGCAGAAGCTCCTGCAGAACCTGAAGCTGAAATCAAGGAAGAAACCGTAGCTGAAGCAGAAGCTTCAACTGAACCTGAGGCAGAAGAGGTAAAGACCGAGGAAACTGAAGACACCGGGGAAGCCAAGCCTGAGGAGGGTAAAGACAAAGAGGAGAAGAAAGAAGAATAATTAGCAGAAATTTCGTATGGATCAGGAGAGGGATAAAGGATTTGTATATACTTTATCCTTTTTTTATTCAGTTCAATAGAATCATTAACAAAAAAAGATAAGTTAAAATGGCACAAATCATTAGCGTACAGGCAAGAGAAGTCCTCGATTCCAGAGGCAATCCAACCGTTGAAGTAGATGTTTATACCGAAAGTGGAATTGTTGGCAGGGCCATTGTTCCTTCCGGAGCATCCACTGGTATTCATGAAGCTGTAGAACTTCGTGACGGAGATAAAGGTCGCTACCTGGGAAAAGGAGTATTGAAAGCAGTTGAAAATGTGAATAAGATTATCAATGAGGAAATCAGTGGCATGTTTGTCACTGACCAGAACGAGATTGACGCCAAAATGATTGAGCTGGATGGTTCAGATAATAAAGGGAACCTTGGTGCCAATGCCATTCTCGGTGTGTCTCTCGCATGTGCCAAAGCCGCTGCACAGTATACCGGACAGCCCCTTTTCCGGTACATAGGTGGTGTTAATGCAAATACCCTTCCCATACCCATGATGAACATCCTGAATGGCGGACAACATGCTGATAATAAGATTGATATTCAGGAATTTATGATTATGCCGGTAGGAGCCCAAAATTTTTCGGAAGCCTTGAGGATGGGGGCAGAGATCTTTCACAACCTGAAGGCTGTTCTCAAATCCAAGGGACAATCAACGAATGTAGGCGATGAAGGAGGATTTGCACCCAACCTGGGGTCCAATGAAGAAGCGATAGAAGTAGTGATTGAAGCCATACAGAAAGCGGGATACAAGCCCGGGGATGATATCTGTATTGCCCTTGATCCTGCAGCATCCGAGTTCTATAACAAGGAGAAAAAAGTATATCAGTTTGAATCTACCGGCCAGGAACTGACCTCCTCTGAGCTGGTCAGTTACTGGAAGGAATGGTCAGATAAATATCCTATCATATCCATTGAAGATGGAATGGATGAGGATGACTGGAAAGGATGGAAAGAGCTCAACGAGGCCATAGGGAATAAAGTCCAAATTGTAGGGGATGACCTGTTTGTCACGAACGTAAAAAGGCTGCAACGTGGGATTGATGAAGGTTCGGCAAACTCGATCCTGATCAAGGTGAACCAGATCGGAACCCTTACCGAGACCATCAATGCAGTCCAGTTGGCCACCCAGCATTCAATGACCTCCATTATTTCTCACCGCTCGGGAGAAACAGAAGATACAACCATTGCTGACCTTGCTGTGGCGCTGAATACCGGACTGATCAAAACAGGCTCTGCTTCAAGGTCAGACCGTATTGCAAAATATAATCAGCTTCTACGAATCGAAGAGTTACTGGGCACTTCAGCCAGGTATCTCGGGAAAGATTTCAAATTCCTCAAGTAAGTGATGGATTTTTTATCATATAACTTAAACTCTCAAATTTATGTCAAGTCTGAAGCAAAAACTATCTGAAAAGATTAAGGAACATCGTCCCAGGACCTCCAAACTGATGAAGGAACATGGTGATGTCACCGTGGATGAGGTGACCATTGCAAAACTCATCGGGGGAATGCGCTCACTGAAATCCCTTGTCACTGATATCTCTTACCTGGATCCGCAGGAAGGGATACGGTACCGGGGATATACCCTGCCCGAAGTATTCGAACTTTTGCCAAAACCTAAAGGATCAGAAGGTCCTTATGTTGAGGGTTTGTTCTACCTTTTGCTTACAGGCGACATTCCAACTGAGGAGGAAGTGGGCGAAGTCATCGATGAGTTCCGGAAGCGGAGTGTACTCCCTGGCTATGTCTATGAGGTCATCGATGCCTTTCCTTCTGACAGTCCACCAATGTCAATATTTTCGGCTGCTATCCTGGCCCTCAGCAAGGAATCCCAATTCAACCAGCAATACCTGGCCGGCATATCAAAAAAGGATTACTGGGAATCTACTTTTGAGGATGCCATGAACCTCCTGGCCAAGTTGCCCGAGATCGGGGCTTATATTTATGCCAAATTATATAAAAATGGCCAGAAGGTACTGTCGGATCCCAAGCTGGATATGGGTAGCAATTTTGCCCAGATGATGGGACAAAAATCCCCATACGATGACATTTCAAGGATGTATTTCATCCTGCATGCCGACCACGAGAGTGGTAATGTGAGTGCTCATACAGGCCATCTTGTGGCCAGTTCACTCTCCGATATTTACCTGTCCATTTCGGCCATGATCAACGGACTGGCTGGTCCCTTGCATGGATTGGCTAACCAGGAGGTTTTGCGCTGGTTGCAGGATCTGATGAATAAAATGGATGGAAAGGTACCCTCTGAGGAAGAGATGAAACAGTTCGTCTGGGATACATTGAATGCCGGACAGGTAATCCCTGGCTTCGGACATGCAGTTCTTCGTAAAACGGATCCAAGATACGCTGTACAGCGAGATTTTGCACTGAAGCATATGGCGCAGGATGAGCTTTTCCAGTATGTTGATATGCTGTATAAGGTAGTGCCACCAATCCTTCAGGAACATGGTCATGCCAAGAATCCCTGGCCCAATGTGGATGCACATTCAGGGATGATTCAATGGCATTACGGGATCACGGAATATGAGTTCTACACCGTATTGTTCGGCATTGGAAGAGCCTTTGGGATCACCGCCAATATCATATGGGACAGGGCCCTGTTATATCCATTGGAAAGGCCTAAATCCCTTACCACCCAAATGCTGGAGGATATAGTTCAAAAGGCAGGCGAGGGCACCTGATCTTTTGGACGCATTGGTAAAGAGGGTAATAAATGTTATTTTAGCTACCCTGTATGCACAGATTCCGTAACATACCACTGGCAATCTGCCTTTTCATTTGTGGTTTGATGGTAAGTGTCAACCTGGCGGCCCAACCTGCTGAGTTAGATGGAACTTTATTCACAGCGCACACCGGTTTAAGCCAGTCCAGGGTCCATACCATACTCCAGGACTCTCTGGGCTTTTTGTGGATTGGGACCCAGGATGGTTTAAACAAGTACGATGGTTTTTCTTTCAATCATTTCAGGTACCAACCTGATACTGTCTCCCTGTCGAACAATACCATCCGCTGCCTGGCTGAAGGAAAAGATGGAGTCTTATGGGTTGGTACGGATCATGGTCTTAACAAACTCGAAAGGCTGGGTGGTTATTCCTGGTCATACATGATCCCAGAGAACAGAGAATCCTCCAATTATGAAAAACCTGCTATCTATGCTATGCTTGAAGATGATGAAGGCCATGTATGGATCAGGACAGAGCGAAGACTCGAAATGTTCGATCCGGAATCCGGTCAGTTTACTCCATTTGACCTTTATTTTGCCGAAGAAACTCCTATCGGAAATCCAGCTGCTTCTTCCATGGTTGAAGACCGTGATGGACAGATCTGGATTGGGACCAAGGACGGGTTGCAGGTCTTTGATAAAAAATCGCAACGCATCATCCGGTATGCAGTTTCCAACAACATAGGACTGAAAAGTGATAATGTTAGGGTCCTGCACATTGATAGGCAGGATCAGATTTGGATAGGAACTGGGGATGGGCTTTTTTTGTATAACCGCCCTGAGGGTGTGTTTATAGATGTGGGAGATTCCATTCCCGAACTGGAAGGGATCAATGTAAATTCCCTGGGTGGCAGCAGTGATGGTACCGTGCTGGTAGGGACAGACCATGCCCTGATAATGATTCGGCCCGATCTTTCTGACGCCTGGATGTACAATTCATTCAATAGGGAAGAACTGCAAACTCCCTTTACAAGTATTTACACCATTTTTGAAGATGCTTCTGAGATACTGTGGCTGGGGACGTATGGAGGTTTGGTAAAAATCGATCAAAAGCCGCGTAAATTCAAGGTCATCAATCATCGAAATCCCCAAATACGTGGATTATCTGACTATATGATCTCCAGTATTTTCCAGGAAGAAAATGGTGATCTTTGGCTGGGAACCACTGGCAGGGGACTGAACCATGTTAGTGACTCAACCGGCGAGGTTAAAATGTATGCAAGAAATGCCGGGCCAGGCATGCGGCTTATTCACAATCAGATTCATAAGGTTTACAGGGATAAATTGGGAAATCTCTGGGTAGGTACGGGAGACGGGGTGAATGTAATGATGGACGGGTCAAACCAGTTTTACCGATTTTGTGACCGGGAGCCACGTGTATCCTGTGGATACTTTAACGGGCAGCAGGTATATGATATCCTCGAAGATTCAGGAGGAGATATCTGGTTTGCTGCTTCCAACGGCCTGCATACATACGATCCGGAACAGGGACAGATAAGGAGCCACAACAAGATTTATAATGGTGCTGAAATGCTGTCCCTGAAGGATGTTTATTGTGTGCTGGAAGATCACCGGGGCTGGATTTGGGTGGGATCTTCAGTAGGACTGATAAAAATCATACCCCAGGAAGAACCGCATGAGATTTTCCAGGCAGGCATTTTAAACCAGTCTTCTAATATCAATAACAATACTGTGTTTTCGCTCCTGCTTGATTCTGAGAACCAGCTCTGGGTAGGAACGGCTTCAGGTTTAAACCGGTATGATCCGGAAAGTAATTCCTTTGTCTATTTCTCTGACCCGGTAGAACTGGCTGAGCTAAGGATATACGGGATGGAAGAAGATGTAAATGGGAATCTGTGGTTGAGCTCTGACCGTGGTTTGTCCAGGTACGATCCCGAGATGGAATCCTTTATACAGTACGGCTCATCAGACGGACTGCAAAACTACGAATACCTGCTTGGTTCCTCCTACCAGGATAAGGGGGGAAGGTTGTATTTTGGGGGTATATTAGGACTGAATATCTTTCACCCGGATTCCATTCTGTATAATACACACAAACCACGCTTGTCATTCACACAGTATGTGAAGAGGCGTGAACAGGGAGGTAGTTCCAAGCCAATTTTCCTCGATAGGGTATCAACCATCAAAGTTTCACGTGGGGTACAAGTTAGTACCATCCACTTCTCAGCACTCGAGTTCACTGCACCTGAGAGGAATCAGTATATGTATAAACTGGTAAATAAAGACCAGGGCGATCTATGGATCCACCTCGGGGAACAGCATTCTTATACACTGTTCAATCAAGCTCCTGGAACATATACCTTTGCTGTAAAAGGATCAAATAATGACCTCTTCTATTCGGATGACGAGATACAGATAGAAATTGTTATCCCGCGGCCATTCTGGAGTAAAACCCTGGCCATCAGCATATATGCTATATTGGGTATTCTCCTTATTATACTGGCTATACGGATCAGGACAAGGAGCTTGAGGAGGACCAACCGGATACTCCGGGAGAAAGAAATATCTGCAAAGGAGATTTCGAGGCAAAGAGAGGAGCTGGTTATGAAGAATAAAAATATCACGGACAGCATCCTCTATGCCAAGCGGATACAGATCGCCCTGTTGCCATCTTCTGATAGTTTCCGGGCTATATTACCCGACTCCTTTGTATTATTCAAACCCAAGGATATTGTCAGCGGGGATTTCTACTGGATAAACCAGCATGGCAACAAGATCTATGTTGCCGCAGTAGATTGTACAGGGCATGGTGTACCAGGCGCTTTTGTCTCCATCATAGGATTTGAATTGTTCAGAAAAATCACGGCCAGTAAACAGGGCAGTAACCCGGCCATGATCCTTGACACGCTGAACGAAAATTTCTCAGAGATCTTCTCAGATGGAGAACAGGTTTACCTGAATGACGGAATGGATCTATCCCTCTGTATCCTTGATATGAAAGAAAAATCGCTGGATTATTCCGGTGCATTCAACCCATTGTATCTCATTCGTAATGAAACTGTTATAGAGGTAAAGGCTGACCGATTCTCTGTCGGTGCTGACGTTCATTTTTCCAATGAACGGAAATTATTTAAAAGCCATAAGATCTACCTTCAGAAAAATGATGTAATCTACATTTTTTCAGATGGATATGCTGACCAGTTTGGCGGACCTGATGGCAAGAAATTCAAATACCGCAGGTTCAGGCATCTCCTGCTGACCATTCACAAATTGCCGATGGAGAAACAACGTTCCATACTTGATGCCAGCATTGAGGAGTGGAAAGGTAGCGTGGACCAGGTGGATGATATCCTTATCATAGGGATCAAGCCTGAAATACGCTGATGAATTTGACTAGACGTCCACAGATTTGGCCAGGAGTGTTTTCATCTTTTCTACCAGCACATCAACCTGGAAAGGTTTGCTTATATAATCATCCATTCCAACCGCAAGACAGGCTTCACGGTCCCCAGCCATGGCATTGGCAGTAATGGCTATGATGGGCGTGAAGGAGTTTGAGCTGGTCTCTATCTCCCTGATTTTTTTCGTGGCCAGGAATCCATCCATGACAGGCATCTGGATATCCATTAAAATCAGGTCATAGTTTGTAGTCCCGAATTTGTCCAGGGATTCCTTGCCATTCATGGCAAGATCGATGTTCTTGACAAGGGGTTCAAGGCTTAATACAACAATCCGCTGGTTGATAAGATTATCCTCAACCAGCAGGATATTTGCATCTTTCAATTCCACCTTCCTGGTCGTCCTGATATCTTCCACGCCAAAGTGTGATCCCTTGGCTCCTTTTTTTAGTTTCTTATTGCTTTTTATGAATTCCAGGTCAAAGTTAAACAGGGTATGATCCTCGTAGGTTTCAGTAACAAGTACTCCCCCCAGAATATCTACAAACTTTTCAGGAATGCTCAAATCCATCTCCTCTAATGGTACCGGTAGTTTGCATTTAACACTGCTTCCTGCCTCCTTGGTCTTCCCTGCTGGTTTGGGGGCCAAACAGGCCATTATTTTGAACCTGAGCGTAAGCTTTGCATCTGTTTCCCGGTAGTTGAAGATCTTGATCTGAATGTTCATCTGATGATTGGCCTGACCCAGTTTAAGGATGTTTTCGACCAGGTTCAGGAACAGTTGCTTTATCCTGATTGGATCACCCATGACCTGGTTGGAAAGGGTGGCATCGGGTTCCAGGGTAACATTCAATCCCTCGTATTCCGCGGCAGAAAACAGCTGCAGGATATTTTCAACGGCGGATGCCAGATCAAAGGAAATACTGCCCTCCCTTACACTTTGAAGATCTAAATTGGATACCTTAACGATATTGTTGACTGCCTCTACCAGGTTGTTGGTTGATGCCAGAATGGTATTAATAAGATCGCCTTGTTCGTCGGTCAGCTCGGACTTACTGACCAGGTTACTGACCAGGGTGATGTTGTTCAGGGATGTCCTTAACTGGTGGGAAAGTTTGGATATGAATTCATCTCTGCTGCGGGACTCAAAATTGGCTTCCTCCAGGGCTTTGTCAAGTTTTTGGACATTATACACCCGCAGGTATTCAAAAGCATATATCAGTATGTAAAAACCAAGGTAAGCAAATAGATACCTTATGCTGAACGGAAATTCATAGTCAACCTGTACAAATGGGAAATTGCCAAAAAGCACAATGGCTGATAAGACCATAAAGACCAGCGAGGCTATGCTACCCCTTTTAATTCCAAGCAGGATCAAGGCAATCGCCGGGAAGGTCAGTCCCCACAAATGCCCGGTACCATGGGTTCCCCCGTGTATGAGAATG
This sequence comes from uncultured Bacteroides sp., assembly GCA_964642325.1. GTDB lineage: Bacteria > Bacteroidota > Bacteroidia > Bacteroidales > SM23-62 > SM23-62. Next base: position 15,820 of record CAZXOJ010000022.1, read on the forward strand.
ACCAGGAGCAAAAGGGCCATCAGACCAAGTAAAAATCCTACAGCATGGTGGATCCGTTGCGTCCTGATAAGAAAAATGGTATTGAATGCGGTGAGCAGTCCGGCCATAAAAAGGATCAGGGAGAGCCCGTAAAACCGGTTTAAAAGCGCCGTGACTGCAAATCCAACAAAGAAAACGATCCCCAGGGAGCTGAAAATATTGGTTAGCAGAATGCGGGTCTGTATCTGAGGGTCTATTTTTTCGTTTAATCCGAAAGAGAAAAATTTAAGAATTTTCTCTTGAGTAAGCATGAATTCGTGGATTTTTTATGCGTAAATTTGCAGGTGGTTGATATACAGATTTGTTCATAAATATACGTAAAAAAACAATCTTCGCGAAAAGCCATTGATGATTCTTGTCATATCAGATAATACCTGATAAATTGGTACGTTGTTTGTAAGTGCTGATATGATTTACTAAAAGTACTTTTTATGAAAATGGATAAGATGAAATACAGACTCTGGGGGATTGTGCTGGGAGTGTTAATCATCTGGTTCATGCCTGCGGGCATATTTTCTCAACCGCAGCAGGATACCCTTAACATGATCAAATATACCCCGGAATTTAAATTCCGGGAAGGCTTATTCCTCAATTATATGCAGGTAAAAAAGAATGCTCCCATCCCCAAATCGAGGCTAATTACCAATGTGGATTATGATGACAGGGAGTATTACACCAAAGTACTTGAAAAGAAGGATATCCTGTTCTATGACCATCTTGGGATGAAGCAGGAAGTGAAAACAAAGCAAATATGGGGATTCAGCAGGAACGGGATCCTGTACGTGGCCATTGACGACAAATATCACAGAATCACCATAGTGGGGAGGATTTGTCATTTTGTTGCAACGGTCACTACCTATGACTCCAGACAATATGATCCATATTATTACAATCCATACGATTATTATTATCGTAATGGAAGATATCCTACGAATTATGCGTCCTCCGAGATGCGGCAATACATCTATGATTTTGAGGGAGGGAAGGTATATGATTATGATGTAGAGGGCCTCGAAATGCTGTTAATGAAAGATCCGGAACTTCATGATGAGTTTGCCCAGTTGAGTAAAAAGAAAAGAAGGCAATTGAAGTTCTTATACCTCAGGAAATTTAATGAACGAAATCCTTTATATATACCCAAAATCTAACATTTCAATTACCATGCAAAGAACTATCGTTTTCCTCATACTGGTATGTTTTTCATTACTGGTCGGTGCACAGTATGTACCAACATCAGACGATCTCGACCACTTCCTTAAAACCAAAACACTGGTGGTTAAAGATAAAAACCCATTGAATACCTATGATGCTGAAATTGAAGAAGTCATGGCAAAGGAGTGGGATATTACTGAATATGAGATCATACCCTTTTCCGAGTTTGAAGAGAAAAGAAAAAATCCGGAGTATTCCTTCCTGTTTCTCGCCACAGTGGTTTTTGAAAAAGATAAACTGAATGCAAAATACAGGTTCCTGAATGTTTCCATGGGAGGAGATTATTTTCACATTGGCATGATGCCTGACCTGGTTTCGGTCCCGGTATCATACACCAATGTTGAAGACGAGTCCTATAATTACAAGCTTGGTATCCTTGTCCGGTTTGCCCAGCAACATCTCCGGCTGATCCATGCCAATCCCGAGATCATCTCCACCAATGTTTTCAAGCATTATAACGATAATATCAAAGATGTGAAGCAAAAGACATTATACCTGCTTGAGGATGAAATGGCCAATGATATAAACTCAACTTCACGGATAAGGAAAGTCTATCCACATGATTTTAAGCTGGTTACCAGAGAGGAGATCCGGCAGGCCATCACCGACAGGGATGAAGATGTGGTTTTCCTGCACAAGGTCGGGCCGGAAGGTACAAGGCTGAAGGCAAGATGTTATAAGGTTTTGATAGGAGCTGCAGATGCCAGCTTCTATTATTTCGATTATCATATGATCAGTGATAAAAAACCGGATGGCTTTCTGTCAAAAGACCTGAAGAAGATCAGCAAATAGTGAAGAAGGTTAGCATACCCAAGGGGACCCGTGATTATTCACCGGATGCCATGGCAGGCCGGAAGTATATTTTCAGCACGATAGAAGATGTATTCAGGCTTTATGGCTATCAGCCAATTGAAACTCCGGCCATGGAAAACCTGGATACCCTGCTGGGGAAATATGGGGAGGAGGGAGACAAGCTCCTATTCAAGATCCTGAATTCTGGGGATTTTCTTTCTGCGGTGGATGATGATAAGCTGCACAAGGGTAACTCAGCCAGGTTATCGACCCAGATAAGTGAAAAAGGCCTTCGATATGATCTTACAGTTCCATTTGCACGATATGTGGTACAACACAGGAACGAGATCAACTTTCCATTCAAGCGTTATCAGATACAGCCGGTATGGCGGGCTGACCGGCCACAAAAAGGACGGTACAGGGAATTTTATCAGTGTGATGTGGATATTATCGGCAGCAGGTCCCTGCTGAACGAATTCGAACTGGTAGAGATCATAGACAGGGTATTTGAAAAATTCGGGATGAATATTGATGTCAGGATCAATAACAGGAAGATCCTGGCTGGTATTGCTGAAGTCATTGGTGAGAGGGACCGCCTGGTTGACATAACTGTGGCTCTTGATAAGACGGATAAGATTGGTGCCGAAAAGGTAAATGAAGAACTCAGATCACGCGGCTTGTCCACAGAGGCGGTAGAAAAACTGCAACCAATCATCAATCTAACCGGAGATCATTCACAAAAACTGGAAAGCCTGAAGAACATATTATCCGGCAGCGAAACAGGTATACAGGGTGTGAATGAGATGATCAGGCTTTTTGATTATCTCCAGGGCCAGGCGCTGAAGGCAAACGTGGGACTGGACCTGACCCTGGCCCGGGGACTGAACTACTATACAGGAGCCATCATCGAGGTGTTGGCTAATGACGTGAAGATAGGCAGCGTTTGTGGTGGGGGCAGGTATGATGACCTGACCGGGATATTTGGATTGGAAGATGTATCGGGTGTTGGTGTTTCATTCGGAGCCGACCGGATCTATGATGTCCTTCACCAGCTGGGTATGTTCCCGAAAAAAGTGATCACTGGGACACGTGTCCTCTTCATCAACTTTGGTCCGGCTGAGGAAAAGTATATACTTACTGTACTGCCTGATTTCAGAAAGGCCGGAATTGAGACTGAGATCTACCCGGACCAGGCCAAACTGAAAAAGCAGATGAGCTATGCCAATGGCAAGGGTATTCCTTTTGTGGCCCTGGTCGGCGAGAATGAAATCAGTAAAAATATTATAACCATCAAGGACATGGAAACAGGCATGCAAAAAGAGATGACCACACAGGAGGCCATCCGGCATGTTTTCGTAGCTGATGAAGGATGACGCCATACATAAAATTTCTCCGGACGAACTCCAGTTCGGACGGGTTCAACAGATCATGAAGGATGGACTGGATCTGGAGCTTTCCGACAGATCCATAGAACTGGTTCAGAAATGCAGGACCTACCTTGATCAGAAACTCGCAGATACAAATGAACCACTATACGGGATCAATACAGGTTTCGGGTCTTTGCAGGACAGGCTGATATCACATGAGGACCTGGGGATATTGCAAAGAAACCTGGTGCTGTCCCATGCCTGTGGGCAGGGTGATGAGATACCCAGGGAGATAACCCGTTTAATGATGTTCCTGAAGATACAGTCCCTCGCCTACGGTAATTCCGGTATACAGTTATCCACGATTCAGCGGCTCGTGGAGTTTTTCAATCACAGGGTTACCCCCGTAGTTTATATGTATGGATCCCTTGGTGCTTCAGGGGACCTTGCCCCATTAGCCCATATTAGCCTTCCATTGATTGGAGAAGGGGAAGTTTATTATCAGGGGAAAAGGAAAGCTGTCAGGACTGTGCTCAAGGAACTGGATATGAAACCAGTGATGCTTGCCTCCAAAGAGGGACTTGCCCTGCTGAATGGTACCCAGTTTATGAGTGCATTCGGAGTAAACTGTTGCCTGCGGGTTTTTAAACTATCCCAGTTGGCTGACATCATCGCTTCCCTGTCCCTCGATGCCTTCGATGGCAGGATAGAACCTTTCCATCCCCTGGTCCAGGAGATCAGACCTTACCAGGGACAGATCAAGACAGCCCGCAGGATCCGTTACCTGCTTGAAGGAAGTGAGCTGATCAGCCGATCCAAAAAACATGTCCAGGATCCATATTCTTTTCGATGTATACCACAGGTTCACGGAGCTTCCAAAGACTCCATTAACTATGTGGCCTATGTTTTTAAAAATGAGATCAATTCTGTTACGGATAATCCCACGATTTTCCCGGATGAGGACCTGATCATATCCGCCGGCAACTTTCACGGACAACCCCTTGCCCTGGCACTGGATTATTTGAGCATTGCCATGTCGGAGCTGGGAAATATCTCTGAAAGGAGAACTTACCAGCTTGTGAGCGGACACCGTGGATTACCGCCCTTCCTGGTGGCACAGCCTGGATTGAATTCCGGCTTTATGATCCCGCAGTATACTGCGGCGGCCATGGTGAGCCATAATAAACAATTATCCACTCCTGCTTCGGTTGATTCCATAGAGTCTAGTGCTGGACAGGAGGACCATGTAAGCATGGGGGCCAACGCGGCCATTAAATGCCACCAGGTTTTGCTTAACCTGGAACGCATCCTGGCCATTGAACTTTTCAATGCTGCCCAGGCCCTGGATTTTCGCAGGCCGGCCAGATCATCACCCTATCTGGAAAACATTATCAGCCAGTATCGGGAGAGGGTCAGTTTTGTGGATGAGGACCGCATACTGTATCCTGACCTGGATGAGAGTGTGAAGTTTCTCCAGGATGTTGAACTGGACCTGCCGGAAGAATAAAACCAGCCCCAAGCGGTCTCAAACAGGTATATCAAATCATGAAACAGATAGGGGCTGACTTTTGTCTTTCAGCCAGTACCATACCAGGAATCCCAATACAGCGGTGATGATACCCGCGAGGGATTCTGCGGGGCGGTAGATCAGGCCATAGATCATGATCCAGGTATTGATCA
>CAZXOJ010000022.1:21009-26160 GCA_964642325.1 uncultured Bacteroides sp.
AGGGATTCTGCGGGGCGGTAGATCAGGCCATAGATCATGATCCAGGTATTGATCAGGAGGAATATGATGGGTAGCAAGGGATAGGGCCTGATCCTGTAAACAGAAGCATTGCCGGAAGGTAATTTTCTCCTGTAAAGCATCATTCCCAGGACCGTGAGGAGGGTCATCAGGTTCAGGGTGAAACCAATATAGGTGATCATTTGTTCAAAAGTGGAGGTGGTTAAGTAGACAATGGCAATGCCAGCCTGAATATAAATGGCACGGGCCGGTGTGTCAAAGACAGATGTGTGTGAAAACCACCTGATACTGGGGTAATCTTCCCCCATGACCTGGGTGACCCTGGGACCGGTAATAACAAGCGAACTTACCGTTGAAAATAAGAGCAGGCTGAACAGCCCACCCAAAACACGGCCAGCATCAATACCCACCAACTCCTGTCCGAATAAAAGGCCAATCTCAATTTTTCCGGCCATCGTACTCAGGGGAATGATTTTTAAAAATACATACGTGATGCCAATATAAAGAACTGTGACCAGGAGAGTCCCTGTGATCAGGCTGATCGGGATATTCCTGCCCGGTTTTTCCATCTCCCCAATGATATATGCGGCAGCATTCCATCCAGAATAGGCAAAACTGACGAAGAAAATAGCGATGGCGAATGCAGGACTGATTATTTCTTTCAGGGATGCCTGGGTTGGACTGAAATCAAGGGAATGATCTGTCCTGGTGAGGATACCTGCAAGGATAAAGAGGAGTAGCACCAGGATCTTTAGGCTGGTCATGATATTCTGAAAGCTTGCCCCGGCCCTTTTATATCTTGCATGAAGCATGGATAGCAAAAGAATAACAAGAATGGAAAAGATCTGTCCAGCGTTGAAAAGGCCCTCCCCGGGGATTATGTCCATGGCTGCCATCAGGTAGGCACTGAGCGCAGTAGCTGCTGCGGCTGTGGGGGCGGCAAAACCCACAATAAAAGATATCCAACCGGAAACAAAACCAAGGGCCGGATGATAGATCCTGGAGAGGAAATGATATTCCCCGCCGGAACGGGGCATGGCTGTCCCTAGTTCAGCATAAGCCATGGCACCTATCAGGGAAGAAATACCCCCCAGAAGCCAAAGGAAAAGCAGGGCAAACCCGGTGCGAAGTTCAAGCACCTGAAACCCGAGACTGGTAAAAATACCTGTCCCTATCATATTGGCTATCACAATGGAAATGGCGGTATATAAGCCGAATTTGCTTTTCAAGAGATGCCTATTTGTCGGGGATGGGATCGGAAGGATGGACCATGGGAACGAAACGAACCGGGATGATGTCTTTTCTATGTATCCCTTTTTTGGTTTTGGTGATCAGAATCAGTTCCTGGAAATGGCTGCCTACAGGCAGTACCATTCGCCCTCCTATGGCCAGTTGCTCAACCAACTTTTCAGGGATCTTTTCGGGGGCAGCAGTGATGATGATCCTGTCGAAGGGGGCATGCTCGGGCCAGCCCTGGTATCCGTCTCCCCATTTGACTACGATGTTGCCATAGTCCAGGATATCCAGTTTTTCGGCTGCTTCTTTGGCGAGGACCTTTACCACCTCAATAGAGTAACAGGTATCCACCAGGGGCGACAGGACAGCAGCTTGGTAGCCGGATCCTGTGCCAATTTCGAGAACTTTCTCAGATCCTGTTAGTTGCAGGTATTCTGTCATCAATGCTACGATGTATGGCTGGGAAATGGTTTGCCCTGATCCAATGGGCAGGGGATTGTCATTGTAGGCATGATCCCTGAGATGGGCAGGGATGAATTTATGCCTGGGGGTATTCTTCATGACCCGGATCACCTCCGTATCCCTGACTCCCCGCCTGACAATCTGGGATTCAACCATATTGTCGGCCCTGCTTTTCCACCAGGCAGTACTATCAGGTTGATTTCCTTTTCCAGGCATTTCGGTTTTCCGTGTTGTTCCGGAGCAGTTCATGAACAATACATGAACCAGTAAAAGGTAACAAAAGGTCCTTAGCATACGCCTTATAAATTACCGGACATATGCAAAATTACGGCTAAATTATGAACCTTTCAAGGAAGCAGGGAACCGGGAGGTGGATTTTCCTGTTTTTTTCCGTCACCATTACGGCGTTCATCCCTTATTTTACGAAGCATATATTCACGGAATCCATGTTCGGTGATATAATATTTTATAACCTTTTTTGAGGGAAATATTTTTTTAAGATCTCTGTGGAAAGCTTCTGCCAGCTCGACTTCCTTTTTCCTGGACTCAATTATGTCATCGGCCATTTTCTCAGCTTCCTGATCGGTCATATTAGCCAATTGCTCATCCATATTCTTTGGCCTGCGATGCCGGTATTGGGAAACTTCCCGTTTTTTCTTCTCATAATCATTATAGAGCGGCCAGAATTTTTCGGCTTCTTCTGATGTAAGTTCAAGCTCTTCCGTGAAATAAGCAATCTTCATCGAACGGAACTTCTCGCGCTGCTCTTCCCGGCCTTTGCGTTCCTGTGCATACAATGCCCCGGTAAGATTGCATAGCATGAGGATCAGAATAAGTATTCGGCTTGTATATTTCATGGTTGTATTATTAATAATTATTTAAAATTTCGTTGAAATCAATCTCTTCGTCTGAGAGGAATTCAATAATTACATCTGTTTCATAATCAATATCCTGGGGATCAAGATCGATATCCGATTCAACAATGGCTGCGATCAGCATATCATCATCAAACTCGTGTCCAAAATACTCGATGGCAGTGGAGATCTCATCTCCCGATAACATCCTGGTATCCTGCCCGTTCAGTATCATCCTCAGGCCGAAGTAGCCCACCGTAACCAGGCCAATGAACATGGCAGCCATGGCAAGTACCCTTCTGGCAGGATAAACCCGTGAAATGGAAACGGTCGGTGTTTCAGACAACCTTTCCTGTATCCTTGAAGGGAATTCGTCGAAGTAATTGTCAGGAACGCCGAAGGGGACTTTCCTGGACATTCCGGGAATTTCTTCTGGTATGTTTTCTTTTGATTTCATTTATCTCTAATTAGTTAGACGGAAAGATGTATAAAAGGTTTAATCTTGCGTCAAATACTGTTCAATTTTTTTCATGGCATGGTGATAGGAGGCTTTCAGAGCCCCTACAGAGGTACCCAGTATGGCTGACATATCTTCATATTTCATTTCATCAAAGTATTTCATGTTAAAAACCAGCTTTTGTTTTTCCGGCAATCGTATGATAGCCTTTTGTAATTTCAACTGCAATTCATCACCATCGAAGTGAGGTTCACTCACCAAGGTATTTTCCAGTTGTTGCTGGTATTCACCCATTGGCTGGAAGAACCGGTTTCTTTCTTTTTTCAGAAAAGTTAATGATTCATTCGTTGCGATGCGGTACAACCAGGTGAAAAGCGAGGCATCCTCCCGGAATTTTTCCAGTCCCTGGTAAGCCTTGATAAAAGTATTTTGCAATACATCATCCGCATCATCATGGGAAACAACTATTTTCCTGATATGCCAGTACAAGCGTTCCTGGTATTTTCTGACTATCAGGTTAAATGCATCATTCCGGTTCTCGCGGAATAGTTTTATCAGTTCCTTGTCATGCTGCTCAGCCAATGTAAACAATTTTGAAGATCTCTGGAATTTCCCGTCTCCCTTCTTTGATAAAGATAATCATAGAAGGTTTAATCCGGCAAAAATTATTTGTAGAGTTCGACGGCAGATGAACTGCCTGCCTTGACCTTGAAAGTCTTTGATATGGTACTGAAGGTATTCTTTGAATTCCTGGACCTGAAAACTACCGTATAGGATCCGGGTTGGATGGCGTGGGACTGATTCTTCTTTGTGGGGTCTAGGTTATGGACCCTGATCAATTTACCGTTTCTTTCTTCATACAAACTTCCATACCCGGGGTTAAGTGATAGAAAGGTCACAATACCGGGGCGCGGGATCTCAATGGTGGTAGTATGACTCTGGCTTATCACGATATCGCTAAGCAGGATTTTAGGGACAGTGGGAATCTCAATATCATAACGCCCTACCAGGTATTTCCCTTTCTCATCGATTTTCTGGAAATGCAGGGTTTCAGCTTTTCCATGCTGCCGGACTATGAACTGCATGTCAAGGTAATGTGTACGGCCATATGTTATGGCTTCCAGGTAACCCTGGGGTGCATCTGCAGCAACGATGGTATGTTTGCCGGCGGTTACCGAAACATTGTCAATAATGATGGGAGGGATGGTGTGGATCTCCATCCGGTAGGTGACCAATGGATCAAGATAAAGGGTATCCGGATTACCTTTATGGTTGAGCGTGTGGACAAAATTGTGCAGGACTTTACCGGAAAAAACATCATAGAAGGTCATATTGACATCAGTTTCGGTTGGCAGATGATCCTGGTCGAGCAGGTTAACCTGTGCAGATGTTGTATTCAGGGCCTGGGTTATTACTACCCGTAGCACATCTTCAAAATTTTCCTCTTTTGCTGCATTGAAAAAATACCCCACACAATCGTATGTTTTTTTAAAGTCGGGGTCAATCCCAATGCCAATTATAAACGGTTTCAGTGTAATCCCCTTGCTTTGAAGTTTACGTGAGACATCACATGGATCACCTCCACATTCTTCTATACCATCGGTGAGCAGTATGACAATATTGCGGCATTCTGCACATGGCGGGAAATCATTCGCAGTTTGCTCCAGGGAATAGGCGATTGGCGTATTGCCCAGGGGTTTTACGAAACGAAGCTTTTGCCTGATCTTATGTGCATTGTTGATGTCAAAGGTTACCTCCAGTTTGGTGTCTTTACAATCCTGCAGTACCACTGGACGCTGATGCCCGTATACCCGGAGTGCCATCTGTACATTGGGCAGTTTTTCCAGGCTGTCGACAACATGGAGAAGAAAATTCCTGGCGATATTGATCTTTACATCACTTTCCCAGTAACCCGACATACTCTGAGATCCGTCGAATACAAAGAGGATCCTGGTGTTGACGAATCCGCCTTCCGCCGCTGCTTCAGACTGGCCTGCCACTTGCATGGATGGCAGTATGGAGAGCAGAAGTATGATGACGAGGGACTGAACTCTCCTGACCAAAACTTTCTTATCTGGGAATTTATTTAATATCATTGCTTATCCCTGCTGTTTACAGCAGGGT
>CAZXOJ010000023.1:0-25998 GCA_964642325.1 uncultured Bacteroides sp.
ATTGATCTCCTGACACTACCTGAAGAACTTTCTACCATAAAGGCCGAATTCGCGGAATATTCAAAGGAACATCCATATAAGCCTTTCCTGCCAGAAGATGCCGTACCCCCACTCGACCTCAACAAGGAACTAATGGAAAAGTGGAGGAACATTATGGAAGATCATTACGAGGAGTACTAGGCAAAAGGTGTATTACGGATCCACATTGACGGTAGCTTTATTTTTTCCAGGTATATTCAGCATGGGATTGGGATACCAGATCTTTTCCTGCGTTTCAAAATCATACAGGGTGAGTATACGAAGCCTGTAGTAAGCTTCCCAGTAATCCTCCAGGGAAGTGATATAATCCCGCTTAGCTGTCTCCCGCTCCTGCAATGATATATTCAGGTCAGTAATGCTGATCTCACCATTCTGAAATATCTTCAGGGCAATCTCATAGCCATTCGCAGCTACCTTGTCTGCTTCTTCGGAGGTAGTCATCTGGTCTTTGAGCAGACTGAACTGCTCAACCTGAACCACTATCTCCCTTTCGAAGTCACGTTTGTCATTGGCCACATCGTACAATACCAGTTCACGCTGTGACTCGGCCATCTTGATCCGGGAAGTGGACCTTCCCCAGTCTAAAATGGGAATGGAAAGGGAAAGCCTTACCTGCTTTTGTTGCTCTGGTTGTTTGTAAATCCCTCCTACGGATGAGGAGACATTGGACATCCCGTAATTCCCTCTCAGGGTTGCGTTCAGTCCACTGTTCCGTTTGGCCCATGTAAGCTGCCTGTCTGCTTCAATCAGGCGTCTTTGATATTGAGGGGTTTCCTTCCGGTTTTCCAGGGCCTCTGCCAGGGCCTTGTCCGTATCAATATTGAAGAGAAAAATATCCAGTGGCAAATTCAGCTCAATTTCCTGTTCAGGTTCCAGCTGAACATAGGACTTCAATTCAAAATCAGCATTTTTCAGGTCCATTCTTGCCTTGTTCAGGGCTTTTTGGGCATTGATCACTGAAAGGCGTATCCTGGAAAAATCATTTTCCGATATGGTACCCAGATCCCTTCTTGTTTGGGCTATTTTCAAGTTATTATTACTGTTCTTAAGGTTGCTTTCGGCGAGGGTATAGTTGGTTTGTATCCTTAAGTACCTGAAAAAATACTGGGCAGCACGGAAGGAAATTTCTTCTATGGACTCCAGAAAATCCTTGGTCGATTCCTCGTATAGCAGCGGTTCAGTACGCTTTCTCCATTTCATGTGATTGTATGCGAATACTGGTTGAACAAACCCTATGGAAATAGGGGTGCCTGAAAACTCAACATTATTGTTGAAAAAATCCTCAATGCGGTATACAGAAGAAGCCGCGTAGATATAGGTCCCGGTCAGGGGAATGGACTGGCTGAGTGCCAGGTTGGCAAACATCTGGATATTGGAGACCTGCCGGAACTCAACACTTCCGTCGGGCTGGGTGATGGGCTCCGTAGTATGGTTATAATTTGGAATATCACCATTCATGATCAACTGCGGCCTGAACCCTGTCCTGAAATTCTGGTATCTCCAGTAGTAATTGACATTCCTGTTTTGTACGTATTTCATGGAAGTCGACTGGGCTATAGCCAGGTTCACAACATCTTTCAGGCTCAGGCTGAGCTTGATATCCATAGTTTGCGCCAATAAACGCTGACTGCATATCACTTGCAATCCCAGTCCTAGTATAAGAATGGAAGTAATTCGTTTTCCCATCTTGATTTGCTTATTAATTTATAATTTCTATTTCCGGGCGGCCCCGGAATGCTGCTACGTCCGAGATTATAACTTTGTCCCCGATCTGTATGCCAGAAGATATCTCACTATGATCCAGTCCCCTCATACCATAATTAACCACTTTCCGTACAGCCTTGGTACCCTCAATCACATATACCTCAGACCTCCTCCCCTTACCCAGGCCATCCCCGTTCTGTATCCTTGGCACATTCTCCTTCATTCTCCTCACAACCATCAGTGGCACCTGCATATTCGCCAACAGCTTTGCATGATTACTCTGGTCCAGATAGACATCGAAGCTTATTTTGTTTCCCTGTATCTCGGGACTGATATTCGCAATTTTCCCCACAAGTTTCTCCCTGTCAACTATGGCAAAAACCGGATCTCCGGTTTTCATTATGGCAGCATGCTCCTCGGCTACCATCCCATTGATCTTGAAAGAAGACAGGTCCGATAGCCTAACCAGCAACTGGTCCCTGTTTACCTTCTCTCCCTCTTTCCCGTTGATGGACATGATAATCCCTGCCGAAGGTGCGCGAACGGTTGTCCTACTGAGATTTTCCTGTTTTGTTTCCAGTTCCTTTTCCTGTATATCTATCTGCAATTTCAATCCCATCTCCTCGGCTTCCAACTGTTCCAGTCTGATGGAATTTTTTGAAAGGATCATTTCGAGTTCCTTTTCTGCCACGGTAAGTTCCTGTTTGGTCTTTTCAAATTTGGCAGGGGAGATCCCTCCCACCTCCAGTAGCTCTTCCTGGTCTGCCACATCTGATTTCAAGGAGGTTATTTTCAGTTTTTTCATCTCCACGTTGTAATCAAGATCCAGCCGCGTACTTCTTGCATTCAAATGGTTCCTATGGAGGTTGTTCCGTTTTACCTCGAGCTGGTCCTCAATACTGGAAATCTCATCCTGGATTGGCTGGGGGTCAAGACGAAGGATGGTCTGGTAGGCATTAACATGGCTCCCTGGCACCTGGGCAATCTGCTTGATGATGCTTGAGGCGGGACTTAATAACAGTACCTCGCTCTGTGGCACGACAACTCCTTCAGCTTCCAAGGTCCTGTACACGGTTCCAATATCCACCTCGGCAGTCTGGTATTGAGACAGGTTAATGGAGGGTGGCGCAAACAGTGCCAGTTTTCTGAAGGCAATATAGCCTGTGGCAAGGATTACTAACGGTATGAGAGCTATGAAAAAAATTCTTCGTATGGACATATCAGTATGGATTAGGGTAACAAGCAACACCGGTTTTCTGCTGATTATGAGCATCCCCGGTGCTTAAAAATCACAAAATTATAAAAGAAAACGGATAAAATGGTATTCCCGTATTTATAACTTGTTAAAGTTTTTTACAATATTTATAGGATGAAATATATTCCGTCCTCCAAGAGATACGCTGCAATGAAATACAACCGTTGCGGAAAGAGTGGCCTATTGCTGCCCGCCATTTCACTGGGATTATGGCATAATTTTGGCCATGTTGACAATACTGAAACTTACCGGTCCATTATGCATGCAGCTTTTGATGCGGGGATCACACATTTTGACCTGGCTAACAATTACGGTCCCCCGCCAGGCTCGGCTGAGGAGAATTTCGGCAGGATCCTTAAACAGGATTTTCAAAATTACCGGGATGAAATGATCATTTCCACGAAGGCTGGCTATTTAATGTGGCCCGGCCCATATGGTGATTTCGGTAGCAGGAAATACCTCTTGAGTAGCCTGGACCAGAGCCTGAAGAGAATGGGACTGGATTATGTGGATATTTTTTATCATCACCGCCCGGATCCGGATACTCCCCTCGAGGAAACCATGATGGCCCTCGATCAGGCTGTCCGTTCGGGTAAGGCCCTGTATGCCGGAATTTCCAATTACCCGGCCCGCCAGACAAAAGATGCTGCAGGGATACTGAAATCCCTGGGTACCCCATGTCTCATACACCAGCCCAAATATTCCATGATGGTCAGGGAACCCGAAAAAGACCTGCTAGACATCCTCGATGATGAAGGCATTGGCTGTATTGCATTTTCGCCGCTTGCTCAGGGTTTGCTAACATCAAAATACCTGGATGGTATTCCGGAGGATTCGAGGGCAGCCAAAAGCCACGGATTTTTGCAGAAGCAATCCATAACCCCTGATCTTTTGGAAACAATCGGCAGCCTGAACAGCCTGGCAACCGAACGTAAGCAGAGCCTTGCCCAAATGGCACTGGCCTGGCTCCTGAAAGATACAAGCGTGACTTCCGTCCTGGTCGGGGCCAGTTCTGTAAAGCAGCTGACGGATAACCTGGGCGCCCTGCAGAATACTGAATTTAACATTGATGAACTGAATAAGATCGATGATATACTTAAGGAGTTATGGCTAAATACAACTGGGGAATAATTGGGACCGGGAATATCGCCGGCAAGTTCGCGGAAGACCTGAAACTCCTCCCGCAGGCCAGGCTGAAAGCCGTCTCTTCCCGCTCAGCCGACAGGGCATCCGCTTTTGCAAAAAAATACAAGATTCCTGACTGGTACGATTCCTGGGATGCCATGGCCGCTGATCCTGACGTAGACATCGTCTATGTGGCCACGCATCACCCTTTCCATTTCCAAAATACACGTTTATGCCTGGAGGCCGGCAAGGCCGTTATCTGTGAAAAACCATTCACGATGAATCGAAGGGAACTGGACATTCTGGTTAAGATAGCAAGGGAAAAGAAAATATTCCTGATGGAAGCCATCTGGTCCCGCTTCCTGCCATCAACCAGGAAGGTAATGGAGGTCAAAGAAAGTGGTGAACTCGGCAAACTTTCTGATGTATATGCAGATTTTGGATTCAGGTTTGAATTTGATAAGGAACACAGATTGTTTGATCCTGCCAAGGGAGGAGGTGCCCTACTCGATATTGGTATTTATCCTGTTTTTATATCCCAACTAATTGCTGGTCCCCCGCAAAAAATAATGGCCACTGCCCGGTTTGCCCCTACAGGCGTCGACCACAGCTGCAACATGATCTTCGAACATGGCAAAGAAGTTGTTTCATCACTGAACTGCACACTCTTATCCGACGCACCCATAGAAGCCAACCTCATGTTCGAACATGGCTGGATCCGTATGGAATCCTGGTGGCTTACCCCGGGACCCATAACCATACACCGTAACGGCAGAAAACCCAAACGCATCAAATTCAGGGAACCTGGCAATGGCTACCACTATGAAGCCGCTGAAGTTATGAAATGCCTTGACCGTGGACTAACAGAAAGTCCTTCCCTCTCGCTGGATTTTAGCCTTGACCTGATGGGAACCCTTGATGCAGTCAGGGCTGCATGCGGGATCAGCTACCCACAAGATGATATGTAAGGGGGACAATGCCCCAATCAATCCCCCAGCTGCTTTATTCTAAACCGCTCGATTTCTGCAGTGGTATGTTCCTGCCTGAAGATATCTTCAATTTTACTGACAACTCCAGGATGCTGGGCGGAAACATCATTCAATTCCTGAATGTCTACTTCCAGGTTATAAAGTTGAACCCTCAGGCTGTCTTTAAAAATGTTTTTCCTGATCCCTTTCCACTTTCCCATACGGACCGCCTGCTGCCCACCTGAAGCAGGAAATTCCCAGTACAAAAAGTCATGTTCCTGCTGTGATGGATCACCCATTAGGGTTGGGAGGAAACTGATCCCGTCGATATTTTGCGGAATTTCAATATCTGCCACATCACAAAGGGTTGGCAAAACATCATAAAAAGCTGAAATATGATCCGTTTCTGAACCGGCTTCAATTTTTCCCGGCCAGTGGGCAATCATCGGTACACGTATGCCAGCCTCGGTAACATTCCCCTTACCCCATCCGGGATCACTTTTAAATGGAAAAGCACTCTCAAACCAAGGTGAATCTGCACCACCACTCCAGGTGGGCCCGTTATCGCTACTGAAAAGGATAACAGTATTTTCATAGAGCCCCAACTCCTTTAATGTCTCCACAATTTCTCCAACCTGTTCATCCATGTAAGACACCATGGCAGCATAAGCAGCATGCGGATACCTGTGCGGGAAATATCCTCTATCCCCTCCATAAGGCGCTTCATCTCCAAATTTTTCCACGTAATAATCCACCCAGCGTTTAGGTGCCTGCAAAGGGTTATGGGGAATGGGATTGGCATAATACATGAAAAACGGTCCATCCCTGTTCTCCCTGATAAAATTAATTACTTCATTTTGCATCAAAGCTGAAGCGTAATCGTTTAGCCAGAAATCAGCATATGCTTCAGGATCATAAGGATCAGCCCCTTCAGGCAAAAGGGTCCTTGGTGGCACCATTTTATTGTTCAGTCTCACTTTCGTGGTGTCTTTCCAGAGATGAACAGGAAAAAAAGTATGAGCCTGCCGCTGGCAGTTAAAACCATAGAAGAAATCGAAACCCTGTTTGTTTGGAATACCTACAGTCAAAGGACCTCCCAAACCCCACTTTCCAACAATGCCGGTCTTGTAACCCTTCCCCTGCAGAAGTGTGCCAATGGTCATGGTTCCGCGTTTTATCGGGCGTTGCCCCTCCAGGTTAGGATCTTCAGCCATGGCCTCAAAGCTCCAGACATCACCACGGGAACTCCATTCGTCATTGCCCCTGATCTGTGCATGTCCTAAATGCAGGCCGGTTAGCAACACACATCTTGAAGGGGCACATACGGGCGCACCAGCATAATGCTGCGTAAAACGCATTCCATCGGCAGCCAGTTTATCCAGGTTCGGGGTTTCAATTTTTTCCTGGCCATAACTGCCGAGCTCTGCATAACCCAGGTCGTCAGCCAGGATGTAAATGATATTCGGGCTTGCCTCTGCTTCCCGGGATGGAGTACAGCCGGAAAACAAGGACATTCCCATGCCGGCGATAAACAAAATGAATGCTGGTTTGATTGATTTCATATCACTGAGAAAGATTTGATTAGTGATCAAATTTAAAACAGAAATTAGAGGATTGCTAAAATTTCGGTATTTTCACAAAAAAAAAGATGAGATCAGCCTTATTATCCTTATTTATGTTTACTATTCTGTTGGGGTGCCAGCAGAAGGAAACGAAGGATACCCTTCCCAACATTGTCTATTTCATCGCTGACGACCTTGGCTATGGTGACCTGAGCTGCCTTGGACAGGAGAAATTCAGTACGCCAAATATTGATCGTCTTGCCAGGGATGGCATGCTTTTCACACAACATTACTCAGGTTCTACAGTTTGTGCACCCTCCCGGTCCGCGCTGATGACAGGCCAGCATACCGGGCACACACCCATCCGGGGAAACAAAAGCGTAAGTCCCGAGGGTCAATGGCCCATATCCGATGCAACTTTCACGCTCGCCGAATTACTCCAGCAGAAAGGCTATGTCACCGGCGGGTTCGGTAAGTGGGGACTCGGGGGACCGGGAACGGAGGGTGATCCGGTTTTCCAGGGATTCGATGTGTTCTTTGGCTATAATTGCCAGGGGAAAGCGCATAATTATTACCCGAGACATTTGTGGGACAACCTGGAGAAGGTCATTCTGCATGAGAATGAAGGAAGCCAGGAGGGCATTTACGGACCCAACCTGATCCACGAGAAAGCGCTGGAGTTTTTAGAAACAAATAAGGAAAAACCATTTTTCCTTTTTTACCCGAATGTAATTCCCCATGCAGAACTATTTGCCCCTGAGAAGTATATGGAAATGTTCCGTGGTAAATACCTCCCGGAGAAAGAATATCAAGGATATGATGAAGGGCCAAAATTCAGGGACGGTCCTTACGGGTCACAGCCTGAATCACATGCTGCCTTCGCCGCCATGGTAACCCTGCTGGACAATCAGGTCGGGGAAGTTTTGGATAAGATCGCTGAGCTTGGATTATCGGAAAATACCCTGGTAATCTTCACCTCGGATAACGGTCCCCATTTAGAAGGAGGCGCCGATCCGGATTATTTCAACAGCAATGGAATTTATACAGGCTATAAAAGAGATCTTTATGAAGGTGGCATCCGGGTTCCCACCATAGCATGGTGGCCAGGTAAGATAGCTCCAAATTCCCAAACAGATCACCTTTCTGCCTTCTGGGATGTTTTTCCTACCCTGGCTGAACTGACCGGCCAGGAAATACAAAACAATGTAGACGGAATCTCATTCCTCCCTACCCTGTTGGGGAAGGAAGGACAGCAGGAACATGAGTACCTCTACTGGGAATTTCACGAGAAGAATGGCCGGCAGGCTATCAGGAAAGGGGACTGGAAACTGGTGAGGTATGATGTTTTTTCTCCCGAAAATACCACCACAGAGCTTTACAATATTGCCCAGGACCCAGCTGAGACCAGGAATGTTGCTGTAGAAAACCAGGTGATTACCGAAGAACTGCTGCATCTCCTGGAGGGTGCCAGGACCGAATCCCCTGTATTTACTTTTAATTGATATCGGGTAATGAAGCAAGATGACATTCAGTATATCAGATCAAAAAAGGGATTCATTATTGACATGGATGGTGTTTTATACCATGGGAATAAGCTTCTGCCCGGTGTCAGTAATTTTGTGAACTGGCTAAAGGACGAACATAAGAAATTTGTGTTCCTTACCAACTCAAGTGAACGTACTCCCAAAGAATTAAAGGAAAAACTCCAGAGGCTCGGGATCAATGTGGACATTACAGTATTTTATACCTCTGCGCTGGCAACGGCCATGTTCCTGGCCAGCCAGAAACCCAAGGGGAGTGCTTTTATCATAGGTGAAGCGGGACTGATCAATGCGCTGTATAATGTAGGATATACGATGAATAACGTGGACCCGGACTTTGTGGTCATGGGGGAAACACGCACCTATAACTATGAGAAAATTGAACAGGCTGTGAATCTGGTACTAAAGGGGGCAAAATTGGTTGGTGCTAACCCTGACCTTACAGGTAATATTGAAAACGGGATAGCCCCGGCTACCAAATCACTTATTGCCCCTATTGAATTGTCAACCGGGCGAAATGCCTATTTTGTAGGAAAACCAAATCCGTTGATGATGCGGAATGCTTTGAAAAAGATCAACTGCAGAAGGGAGGAATCCATCATCATCGGCGACAGGATGGATACGGACATTGTGGCCGGAATCGAATCGGAAATTGACACCTGCCTGGTGCTGAGTGGTATTACCAGCCTGCAGACCATGGGTGAGTTTGCCTACCAACCGAGATTTGTCCTGGATGGTGTAGGCGATATAGTCGCTGGTAAAGACTGATTCTCAGCCACATTTCATATATTTACCTGAACTTAATAATTACGAAAATGCCATATATCAAACTTGGAAATTCAGACCTTAAAGTTTCGGAGATCTGCTTCGGTGCATGGGCCATCGGTGGATGGCTGTGGGGCGGAACCGATGAGACAGCCGCATTAAGAGCACTTGATGCTGCCATTGATATCGGAGTTACCTCCATTGATACAGCCGCCGTTTATGGATTCGGACTGAGCGAGGAGCTTGTCGGGAAAGCCATACAGGGAAAAAGAGATAAGGTGCAGATCATGACCAAGTACGGACTCAGGTGGGATGATACCAGAGGGGAATTCTTTTTCGCTACTAAATTCAACGATGGTACCCCTGCTACTATCCATAGCTATGCCAGTAAGGAAAGCATCATAGAGGAATGTGAAAATAGCCTCCTGAGAATGAAGACCGATTATATCGATCTCTACCAGCAACACTGGCCTGATAAGACCACACCTATGGAAGAGAGTATGGAGGCACTTGAACTATTGATTAAGCAGGGTAAGGTAAGGGCAGTCGGAGGATCAAATTATAACACGGAGCAAATGGCAAGGGCGCATGCGGTGGTTCCACAGGCATCAAACCAGGTCGCTTACAGCATGGTCAAACGTGAGATAGAGGATGAAATAGTTCCTTACTGCATAGCAAACAATATCGGCATCGTGGTTTACAGTCCCATGCAAAGAGGCATACTCTCCGGAAAGATTAAACCCGGACACCAGTTCAATCCCGGAGATTCACGTCCGGATACACCTTATTACAAACCGAAAAATGTAAAAAGGATCAATGATTTCCTCGACAAGATCAAGCCTGTTGCGGATGGCAAAGGAGTCAACCTGGCCCAGCTCGTTCTACGCTGGACACTACAGATGCCAGGCGTTAGTACCGTACTGGCCGGGATTCGGAATGAAGAACAACTACAGGAAAATGCCGTAGCCATGGAATTTGAATTGAGCCTGGAAGAAATGGATATCATAAATAAACAGCTCGATAAGCTTGAAATACTAATGGATGAATCTTAAATTTACAGATCCATGACCAGCTACCTGCTTAAAGATTTCCCTGGCAAAGATGAATTGATCTTTGAGTACGAAAGCATGCCTGAACCAGGAATCCCCCAGGTAAATGGCCATTTGCATACACCCTATTCCTTCAGTTCTTTTTTCAGCATGTCTCAGATCTTTGAACAGGCACTGGAAGAAAATGTCAGGGTGCTGGGCATAAATGACTTTTTCATGGCGGATGGCTACAGTGATTTTTACGAGCTGGCTTTTGATAATAATATCTTCCCCATGTTCAACATCGAGATTGTGGGATTGCTGTGGGAGGAACAGAATAAAAAATTCAGGATTAATGATCCCAACAATCCGGGACGCACATATATTTCGGGCAAAGGACTGGATTTTCCATTTGAGCTGGATCCCGCCCTGGAATGTATGCTGCATAATATCCGTTACGAGAACCAGATCCACACCAAGGAGATTATCGAAAATGCCAACCGTATCATTCAGGAAATTGACCTGCACCTGGCATTGAAATACTCAGAGATTAAACGGCTCTTTGCCAAAGACTTCGTCTCTGAGAGACATGTATCAAGGGCCATACGTGTCCTGGTCTATGCCAGGTTCCCCAAATCACCTGAGAGGAAGGATTTCCTGAACCGCCTTTGCGGGGAGATGGGTTTTAATGCTGATCTGAATGACCTGGCAGCAGTAGAGAATGAGATCCGGGCCAAATTACTAAAGTCAGGTGGCAGGGCCTATGTGCCCGAGGATAGCAGCTCCTTCCTCCCGGTACCCGAGGTATTACAGATTATCATCAATGCAGGGGGTATACCCTGTTACCCTGTGCTTTTGGATGATGAGTCCGGCCGTTGCACTGAATACGAGGTAAATAAGCAGATACTTCACAATGAACTCATTGCTCACCGGATCCATTGTATTGAGTTCATCCCTTACAGGAATGATGTTGAGATATTGCGGGACTATGTAAATTTTTTCCATAAAAATGGATTCCTTATCACCTTTGGAACGGCTCATAGCACTCCTGATAACAAACCTTTGCGCGTAACCACCAGGGATGGTGAATTCCTTGATGAGGAATTAGCAGCTATCTCCCATGAGGGAGCCAGTATCATTGCAGCCCACCAATATCTGCGGTCGAGGGGAGAACAGGGTTACCTGGATATTGACGGGAATCCCCGAAAAGAAAGAATGAATGAGTTCATTAGCCTGGGGAAGGCAGTCATTCATAAGTTCATCTCCCGGGAAATGTAACATTCTATGAAAAGGGTTCATCCATTTGCGGGTATTCTTATCCTCTTATTTTTACTGACACCAGACATAGTCCTGGCACAACTGGATTCAACCACCGGCCATGATTCCACCTACCTGATTGATTTTACGCTATTTCCAAGGAAAGATCCCTTACTGACAGACAATATCATTAGAATTTCATTGAAATTTGATATGAAAAAATTTGTCAAGACAAAGCACAAGGGAGAATACCAGAAAGCACAGTTAAGCATCTATAATCCTGATTCCAGCATAATGGAAAAAGAGATCAGGCTCCGGGCCAGGGGTATAACCCGGAGGAGCATCTGCTACTTCCCTCCCATCAAACTAAATTTCAAGGAAACAGCATTTGAAAATGATACACTGAACGATATCAACTCCCTGAAACTGGTCACCCATTGTAAGAACTCTGATCTGTATGAACAATATCTCCTGAAGGAGTTCCTTGTCTACAGGATGTACAATCTTTTGACCGACAGTAGTTTCAGGGTAAAACTTGTACATATAGACTATATTGATTCTGAAGATAAGATGAAACCCCTAACCAAATATGGATTTGTCATTGAAAGCAATGACCACCTGGCAGAGCGCCTTCAAGGGATCAGGATAAATAAAGAAGGAGTAAACACATGGGATACTGACAGATATCTCATAAGCCTGTTGGATGTGTTCCAGTACATGATAGGGAATACTGACTGGTCCATCCCACCCTTACATAACATCAGGCTGGTAAAGCCATTAGTTCCATTTTCAAGCATTCTGGCCATCCCATACGATTTTGACTACAGTGGCATGGTCAATACAGTCTATGCCATACCTGATGAGAACCTGGGGACTGAAACGGTCAGGACCAGGGTTTACCGGGGATACTGTCTCCCATCGGATGATCATTACCAGCGTTTATTTAATGTGTTCCTGGAAAAGAAACAGGCCATGTTTTCACTGGTAGAAGATTTTGAGTTACTTGATAAAAAATCGCGAAAAGAAATGCTGGATTACCTGGAGGAGTTTTATACCATCATAGAAAATCCCCGGATGGCAGAACGGAATATCATTGACGTATGCCGGCAGATCCCCAGGAACTGATAAAACATGCCCCCCTGCTTATTCTCCATCCAAGATACTGCGGGCAAAATCATGGCTGATATAATTATCATATCCCAGGCAGACATTTGTGGCAAAATTGATTCCGGTTCTCGCCATATCCCCCAGGTCCCCTTCCTGTAGAAGTTGTAGTCCCGCCCTGGTCGTAGCATTTTTTAACAACCAGTGTATGATCCCGGCATTGAAATTATCCCCGGCCCCTATGGTGCTTACCGGTTCGATCTTCAGGGCAGGAATACTTGCTTCCAGGGAGTTCAGGAGTATTTTTACATTGTCAGAATTCCGGGTATAGAGCAGCAGCTTTGTTTTATCATCAATGATTTCAAGAACTTTTTCCGGCTGGTCCGCTCCGAAAATTAATTGAAAATCTTCATCTGATCCACGAATAATGTCTGCATAATTAAGGTTTTCAATGATCCTTGGTTTCAACTCCTCCAATGCTGCAAGGTGAGCCCTGCGGAAATTTGGATCATATATAATAATAGCCCCCCTTTCCAGTCCCATATCCAGGAACCTTACTACGGATTTCCGGACCTCCTTCGAACTGGCATATATAGATCCGAAAAGAATTATGTCATCTGCCCCAATATCTTCGGGTAACTCCTGAAGGCGCTTTTCCGGAAAATTCTTGTAGAAGGTATAATTCGCATTGTTATCATCATCGAGGAAAGCCATGGCCAGTGCTGACTGTCCATCATTGAAGCGGTTGATATATTTGGTATTGACCCCGTTCTCCACCAGGTAATCATCGATGAGGAGTCCCACATCATCCTGTCCATATTCGCTTACAAAACATGGATTCCATCCCAATCTCCCAAGTGATACAAAGGCATTGAGCACAGATCCTCCGGGTTTGGCAGCCCTGGGTTGTCCATCTTTGAAAATAATGTCGAGGACAGTTTCCCCGAATCCAAATACCTTTCTCATCCCGGTTTACTTGACAAGTTTTGAAATCGATTTGAATTCATCCGTTCCTGAATACCTGCAAAGCTCAAACAGGATGGACTCATAGCTTGTCACGATGGCTCCCTCTTTTCGCATCCGATGGACAGATGTGCTTTTGTCATTTGCCTTTCGCGATGAAACGCAGTCTTCCACGAGGACGGGCTGGTACCCTCGTTCAAGCAAATCTATGACAGTCTGGAGTACACATACATGGCTCTCAATACCAGCAATTAAAATGAACTGTTTATGCGCCTGGGCAAGGGCCTTTATAAACTCAGGTTCATCGCAACAACTAAAGGCGGTTTTCTCAATAAGAGGAAACTCCTTGATCAGATCCAACAATCCCGGGATGGTAGGTCCGAGTCCCCTGGTATACTGCTGAGTCACCACCACCGGCACACCCAATACCTTCAGACCCTCGACAAGAATCCCGGTATTCCTCGCGATGGCTTCATGTTCATGAATATGCGGGTATAGCCTTTCCTGGATATCGATTACCACGCCTGCGGTACTTTCTTTTTGAATCCTCATATTATTTCGAATTTCTGGATTTCATCCCAAGGTATCCGCCATGATGCCTCCTGGCATAATCCTCCGCTTTGAATCCTATCTTTTTCATCATCAGGACTACCAGAATATCCCCAATAACCGTCATCGTTGTCGTAGAGGTCGTGGGTGTGAGTCCCAGGGGACAAACCTCCTCGGGTTGGCCGGTAGGCAGGATCACATCAGCCTGCCTGGCCAGATCACCCTTGGGATTACCCGTAATTACAATGAGTGGAAGTCCCTGAAAAAGTCCTTTTGCCAGGCCAACCAGTTCAATAATCTCTCGTGTTTTTCCAGAATTACTGATTAACAGAAGTATATCATTTTCCTGGATCACACCCAGGTCTCCATGCTGGGCATCACTTGGATGAAGGAAAATAGCGGGTGTACCCGTGGAACTGAATGTAGTAGCAATATTGATGGCAATTTGTCCGGCCTTCCCCATACCACTGCAAACCAGTTTACCACCTTCTTTATGTACCTTTTTCCCGATAAGGTCGGCAGCTTCCGCAAAAGCTTCCGAGGCTGGTATGTTCAGAATGGCCTCTGATTCTCTTCTAAGCAATTCTTTTATTTCTTCCAGCATATTTATTATGGATAAGACTTATGATTTATAAAGACGTAAAGATAATTAATATAGGATTTTAAAATTTTCTATTTTAGTAATTCTTTAAACTTACACTATTATGAAATCGATTGCACTTACCGGGATCGCTAAAATGGGTGAGATCCAGGATCCAGAACCTGTTATTCAGAATGAAACAGATGTTATAGTCAGGATTACCCATGTAGGTGTATGTGGATCAGATATGCATTTATATGAGGAAGGACATATAGGGGATAATTGGGTAGACTATCCATTTGTGGTTGGTCATGAAGGAGTCGGGATCGTTGACCAGGTGGGAAGGGATGTGAAGCATGTAAAACCCGGTGACCGGATTGCGATTGAGCCGGCCCAATCCTGTGGTAAATGTGACCAGTGCCTGGCTGGCAGGCCGCATACCTGCAGGAACCTGGAATTTCTTGGAAGTCCGGGCCAGCTGGCAGGACTGCTCTCTGAAAAAATAGTTATCCCCGGCCATTGTTGTTTTCCGCTGCCTGACAATCTATCCAATGAAAGGGCCAGTCTTGCCGAACCTCTATCAATTAGTATATGGGCAGTTGACCTGGCTGGTATTAAACCCGAATCAAACATTGCCATTCTGGGAAGCGGACCCATTGGTATGTGCGTTTTGCTATATGCCCGTCAACAGGGAGTAAAAAATATTTACGTAACCGACAAAATTGATAACCGGCTGGAAAAAGCTGACAAGGCTGGGGCAAGCTGGACCGGCAACCCGGATAAGGAGGATATAGTGGATAATATCATGAAGAAAGAGCCCCTCGGACTCGATTGCATTTTTGATTGCTGTGCCAAGCAGGAAGCGATGAGCCAGGCAATGGAGCTTTTAAAACCCGGTGGCAAGATCGTGATCGTGGGCATTCCGGAGTTTGATAATTGGCAGTTGCCAACAGATAAGATACGCAGGAAAGAAATTTGTATCCAGAATGTCAGGCGGCAAAATGACAGACTGCAACTGGCCATTGACCTGATCGCAGACGGGAAGGTAGACACCGATCAGCTTGTCACCCACCGGTTTTCATTTCCCCAGACAAATGAGGCATTCAGCCTGGTTAATGATTACAGGGACGGAGTAATGAAGGCCCTTATTGAATTTTAAGCATAAAAGCACACCATATCCGGCTTATTATGAGATATCTATTCCCTACTTTTCTGATCTTAAGTTTGGCTCTTCTTTCGACATCATGTACGCGTTCGGATGAGTCAAAACCTTTTACATCATACTGGAGCAGCCTTCCGGACCGGTACTGGACAGGCCCGGAATTCTGGGCCAACCGCCTGCAAGACTGGCAAATCAAGGATGGCCGGGTGGAATGTATCAATGGTATGAAGCCCCGACGTACATTGCATATTCTTGACCGCTACCTTACTGATCAACAGGGATCGCTCCATATGCAGGTCACAACAGGATTGATCAGAAAAGCCGGGGCTGAGGTGGAAGAGACCTGGTCAGGCTTCCTGGTCGGAGCAGGAACGCTTGCTATGGACTACCGGAGGAGAGCCCTTATCCATGGCGTTCCCGGAAATGAGGGCGGCCTCATCGTAGCCCTGAATGTTCATGGGGATATCCTTCTGATCGATAATGAAACAGGTGAAAAGCTTCAGCAGTTCGAACCGGAAGATAAAAGAGTGCATGACATGAGAAGAAGGGTAAGCCTTTCTTTTGAACTGGAACCCCGGGACGATGCTTATAATTGCATAATATCTGCGATGGATATGGATAATGATTACGAGATCAATCGCCTGGAAACTACCCTGCAAAACATCCAGAAACTGGATGGAAACCTGGCATTGATATGCAATGGTGGTACTTTCTGGTTCAATGACTGGCACCTTCATGGATCAAAGATGAAGTATCACGAAGACCAGCGACTTGGTCCTGTGATAGGCACCCAATATACCATCAGTGACAGGAAGCTGAAACTCACAGCTCAATTGGCTCCCATCAGTGAATCAGATGAACAGATCGCCACTTTACAGGTGCTGGACAGAAAAACCGGAAAATGGAAAGAGGTATCCAGCAGCCAGGTGATTTTTCCCGGCTACACAGCCACTTTCAGGGTAAGGGAATGGGATACAGGGGTATCACATGATTACCGCGTCCTGTATCATATCTATGATGGAGAAGAATCCCGTATCCCTCATTACTATTATGGTATGATCGTCAAAGACCCTGTTGATAAGGATGAGATTGTTGTCGCTGCTTTTACCGGGAACAGCAACAGCCATGGCAATATCAACCAGGAAGATTTTGATTTCACAAACAGGATGTGGTTCCCTCATGAAGACCTTACAAATTATGTATCGAAACATAATCCTGACCTGCTCGTCTATACAGGGGACAATGTATATGAGGGGAGACCTACGCCCCCGGATTTCAGCTCAGAAAAAAATACTGAGCTGGATTATTTATACAAATGGTACCTTTTCCTCTGGGCACATGGCGGACTTACAAGAAATATCCCTGCAATTACTATCCCTGATGATCACGATGTATATCATGGAAATATATGGGGGGCAGGAGGCGCAAAGGCGCCCGCTAAGCCAGCCGATGGAAAATATCCCAGCTATTATCAAGGCAGAAATAATAACTGGCAACAGGACCAGGGAGGATATAAACTATCGCCAGCACTGGTCAACATGGTGGAACGAACCCAGACAAGCCATCTGCCAGACCCCTATGACCCTGATCCTGTTGAACAGGGCATAGGTGTTTATTTTTGCAATTTGAACTATGGAAGGATCAGCTGGGCTGTGCTGGAAGATCGAAAATTCAAATCTGCTCCCGGAAAGATCCATCCTGAGTATAGAATTGTGAATGGATTCAGCCAGATTAAGGGGATCAATGGAAGATGGTTGGATTCGCCCGAAGCCATACTAATGGGTGAAAGGCAGATCTCATTTGTCCAGGACTGGGCTGCAGATTGGAGGGGGGTTGATATGAAGGTGGCCATCAGCCAGTCTATATTTGCCAATCTCTCCACCTATCCGGATACCTTCTTGACGGATGCCAATACCCCCAGACTGAGCCCATTGCCATGGGGTGTAATTCCAAAAGATTACAGTAAGGCAAAAGATATGGATTCCAATGGGTGGCCCCAGACTGGCAGGAACAGGATCCTGCGTGAACTGCGAAAAGGTTTTGCCCTGATGATTGGCGGGGATCAACACCTGGGAAGTGTTATCCACCATGGTATCGATACATGGGAAGATGCCGGGTATTCATTTTGCGTCCCCTCCATCGCAAACCTTTGGCCCCGCAGATGGTTTCCCCAAACACCAGGTGAGAATCACCAGGAAGGAATGCCCCTTTATACAGGAAGGTATTTTGATGGTTTTGGCAACAGGGTTACTGTCCATGCGGTATCCAATCCATATATATCCGGGAAAGAACCATCCGTTCTGCATGACCGGGCTCCCGGATATGGCATTGTTAAGCTGAACAAAAAAACCAGGCTCATAACCCTTGAATGCTGGCCAAGGTATGCTGATCCGGAATCCCACAGTGGGGGACAATATCCCGGTTGGCCAGTGACCCTGGATATGGAAGAAAACTATGCCAGGGAAGCAAACGGCTGGCTACCTCCCATTCTTATCACGGGATTGGATCATCCACCGGTAATCCAGGTAGTAAACGAAATCACAGGTGAGACACTGTATACACTCCGAATCAGGGATTTTAGCTACCAGCCGGGAGTATTTGATGAGGGAAGTTATACGATTCACATAGGGGAACCTGGAACAAGTAGCATGCAGAGCCTGACAGGATTATTATCCTTGGCAAAAAAAGAGCAGAACAGAATTACCGTAGCATTTTAAAAGATGAAAAAAAAATTGAACCGCCGGGATTTCACAAAGATGTCAGCCAGTGCTGCAGCATTTGTTGCTGTGTCACCTGTTGTTGGACTAAGTGCTAAGAAAAAAAGCATGGCAAAAATACCTCTCGGAGCTCCGGTATTTGAGAAATATGAAGACCCGGCAGGATGGATCAATGCACTTGATAAACTTGATTATAGGGCTGCTTACAGCCCGGTCAGCATTGATGACGACGAATCAACCATAAAAGCTTATGCAGAAGCTGCCAGAAAAGCCGGGGTTATCATATCCGAAGTCGGCGCCTGGAGCAATCCCATCAGTCCGGATGAAAACCAGCGAAATGAAGCTTTTGAAAAATGTGTAAGGTCATTGCAGCTGGCTGACCAGCTGGGTGCGAATTGTTGTGTGAACGTGAGCGGGTCAAGGAACATAGAACACTGGGCAGGTCCTCATATGGAAAACCTGAGCGACGAAACTTTTGATATGGTTGTTGAATCGACACGCAAGATCATAGACGAGGTAAAACCACGCCATACCTATTTCGCATTGGAAGCCATGCCCTGGTCCTTCCCCTTCTCTGATGATTCTTACCTGAGGCTGCTAGAGGCTATGGACCGGGATAGGTTTGCAGTTCACCTCGATCCCATGAACATGATTACAAGTCCCGAGATATTCTTCAACAACGGAGAAATGATCAGGGATTGTTTCAGGAAACTGGGACCTCATATAAGAAGCTGTCATGCCAAGGATATGATCATCCGGGAAGATATATACACTCCACAATTGACCGAAACCAGGGCGGGACTTGGAAGCATGGATTATACCGCCTTTCTGACGGAGCTCAGCAGACTGGATAATATCCCCCTAATGATAGAACACCTCAAAACAGCGGATGAATATAAGCTGGCCGCAGATTACATCCGCTCTATTGCGGCTGAGAACGGAATCTCGATGTAACCTCCCTATCGGCTGGCTTTACTTTGCTGGCCACAAATACTTATTTCACCAGCTCCGTGCAAGTAATATCCTCTTGCCATCTATAAATCTATCTCCTAAATTTAAATAACCCTTCTCGCAATTATATATACTTTTATTTTTACCCCCCCCATATTTTATAGTAATATAAATATTTATTTATACTTTTATAATTATTTATTCACTAGACAGGGGGGTGTTAAATTTATTTATATAGTTTTACGGCGGACATATTAATAATTATCCTAATCATGTGCGTTATGAAAAGAATAACATCCTTATTAGTACTCCTGTTTAACATTACCATGCTATTGACCTCCACAGTACAGGTCAAAGCACAGGAAGAAGAAAAAAGTTCCCCCATAAGTATTGGGGTAGACCTTATGAGCCGCTATATATGGAGGGGGACAGATTATGGATCATCGCCGAGTATTCAGCCTTCTTTGGAACTGGGACTAGGTGGTTTTGCGCTTGGAGTATGGGGAGCCTATACGACAAACCTTCCAGGTGTGCAGGAGCTGGACCTGTATGCAACCTATACATTCAGTGATGTTGTTACCATCGGGATCACCGATTATTTTTTCCCTGATGAAATATTCGACTATGATTACTATGAATTCCGAGGAGATTCCTCCTCCCACATTCTTGAAGGGATAGCCAGTTTCAATGGACTGGAAAACCTTCCTATAACTTTCATGGTAGGCTATAATTTCGCCTATGATTCTCAGAATTCAACATACTTTGAGCTGGGATACAGCTTTTCTATTCTTGACATTTTCCTCGGTGCAGGTAACGGGTTTTATACCACAGATGGTAAATTCAATGTAGTAAACCTTGGCATCTCAGTCAGCAAAGACATCAAGATCACAGAAAAGTTCAGCCTCCCAATCTCTGCATCATTTATTACCAATCCCCAGGCGAAGAAAGTACATTTTGTTTTTGGTATTTCGTTGTAAATCACATTGATACAGACAAAAAAAAGCTGCCGCGATCAACTCACGACAGCTTTTTTTATTCCTTTATTCTATGATGTTTTTTCCAGTCTGAAAAAATCCCCTACCACTTGCCGGTCTTCGCCGTACTCGGCTTAGGCAGATCAGCAAGAGGATCGGTATACTTCAGGATATCTTCTTCGGGCAGCGCATAGTCAGTCAATTCCCCCTTCAGGAATTTATCATATCCAACCAGGTCCATCATACCATGCCCACTAAGGTTGAATAGGATGACTTTCTCCTTTCCTTCCTCTTTGGCTTTTTTAGCTTCCTGGATGGTGGCCGCCACTGCGTGGCTGGTTTCAGGGGCCACTACAATACCTTCGGTTTTAGCAAAGAG
The DNA here is from genome assembly GCA_964642325.1 of uncultured Bacteroides sp. Taxonomy (GTDB): domain Bacteria; phylum Bacteroidota; class Bacteroidia; order Bacteroidales; family SM23-62; genus SM23-62. Next base: position 20,624 of record CAZXOJ010000023.1, read on the forward strand.
GATGGCTGATTCATAACATTCCAACTGGTGGATAGCCCTTGGATTCAACAATCCTTCTACCGTTGCCGCAGAAACCAGGGGTGACATTCCATGGTAGCGGAGCCCGCCCGCATGAATAGGTGGAGGAATAAACTCATGTCCAAGTGAATACATGGGCAGCAATGGTGTCATCTTCGCTACATCTCCATGGTCATAAAGAAAAGGTGCCCGGGTCAGGGTAGGACATGATGCCGGTTCAACCGGGATGATATCAATATCAGCTCCATGGATCTTATCGGCAACAAACGGGAAAGCGATACCTGCAAAGTTACTTCCTCCACCGACACAACCTATTACTACATCCGGTGTTTTCTCACCAAATATCTCCAGTTGTTTTTTTACTTCCTGTCCAATAATAGTCTGGTGAAGCATGACATGATTCAGTACGGAACCAAGACTGTAACGGGTCTCCCCGGATTCATCTGTAACTGCCGCTTCGATGGCCTCTGAAATAGCAATTCCTAAGCTCCCCGGCGTATCTGGAATTCTATCAAGGATGGCCTGTCCAGCCCTGGTTTCCGGACTTGGACTGGCAACACAATCGGCACCGTAGGCTCCCATCAGCATTTTCCGGAATGGCTTCTGGTCAAAACTTACGCGTACCATAAACACCTTACATTCGAGTCCCAACAATGAACAGGCAAAAGCAAGGGCAGAACCCCATTGTCCGGCACCCGTTTCGGTAGTTAGCCGCTTGATCCCGAACTCCTTGTTATACCAGGCCTGGGCCACTGCAGTATTTGGTTTATGACTACCTGCAGGGGACACGCTTTCATTCTTGTAGTAAATCTTGGCAGGTGTTCCCAATGCCTTTTCCAGTGCGTAGGCTCTGTGGAGAGGGGTCGGCCGCCAACGGTAAAGCATTTCCAGCACTCCCTCGGGGATATCTATCCACCTTTCCTGGCTAACCTCCTGCTCGATAAGGTTCATTGGAAATACAGGTGCCAGCATTTCAGGTCCAATAGGATTACCGTCCGGTCCCAGTGGTGGCTGCGGAGGCGTTGGCAGGTCTGCCGCAAGGTTATACCATTGCTTGGGCATCTCCTTCTCTGATAAAAAAACTTTGGTGCTTTTACTCATGACTCTTCAGTTTAATGGTTTATGAACTAATTGCATTTCTTTGTTGACGAGTGGATACAAAAAGGGCACGTTGTAACCAACATGCCCCGTATTTTTTTTGTTTTACATATTGCTTACAACACAGTCCGAAAGCTTTGCCAGCGCCAACGCCAAATCCATGTTGAAGTATTTGTAAAACAACTCATTTACTTACAATTTGGTTCCTAAAGTAGTAATTATATTATTAATTGCAATGAGGTTCAGAGGTTTTTAGAATAATCCAGGCAGGAAATTTTATTTATCCTGAGAGCAGAGGAACTCATGGATGTTCTCTGCAGCCTGCCGGCCTGAGTAAATGGCTGTCACCACAAGGCTGGCTCCATTACGGGCATCCCCGGCGGCAAAGACCTTGGGGCGGCTGGTCTGGAGACTGTTATCCGTCATTATATTTTTACGATTGCTGACTTTCAATCCCAATTTTTCTATGACACCTTCCTGGACGGGATTCAAAAAGCCAAGAGATAATAAAACCAGTTCCGCTTCGATGTTAACTTCCGTGCCCGGGATTTCCTTCATGGCCATCCTGCCTGATTCATCCCTGACCCATTCAACCTCCACCAATTCAAGTCCTTTTACTGATCTCATATCCTCAAGGAATTTTCGAGTTGAGAGGCTCCAGCGCCGCTCGCAGCCCTCTTCATGAGAGGTTGTGGTTTTCAGCACCTTCCCCATATAAGGCCATTCGGGATTCTCTTTCCCATCAACTTCCCGGGGTTTTGGGAGGATCTCTATCTGGGTAATGGATTTGGCTCCCTGCCTCACCGAAGTCCCAACACAATCCGATCCTGTATCACCCCCCCCCAGCACCACTACATTTTTATCTTTGGCGTTGATCAGGTAATCATAAGGTATATCCTGGCCCTTGTTGATCTTGTTCTGTTGCCTGAGAAAGTCCATTGCGAAATGTATCCCTTCAAGGTCTCGTCCCTCAACGGGCAGATCACGCGGATCTTCTGCACCGATGGCGATACATACCGCATCATAATGTGCAACAAGTTCCACGATGTCAAGGTTGACACCTGCTTCCATACCTGTTTGAAAATCTATCCCTTCTTCGACCAGTAAATGAATACGTCTGTCCACAACTTCTTTATTCAGTTTAAAGTCAGGAATCCCATATCTGAGCAGTCCACCAATGGCATCCTCTTTCTCATAAACCGTTACCTGGTGACCCTCCTTATTAAGCTGGTCTGCACATGCAAGTCCCGCCGGACCGGACCCTATCACTGCCACGTTTTTCCCGGTTCTCTTTAAGGGTGGCCGGGCCGTAATATAACCCTCCCGAAAAGCCATCTCTGCAATGGCTCCCTCATTCTCTCTGATGGTAACTGGTGACTTATCAATGGTCAGCACACATGCTGATTCACACGGTGCGGGACAGATCCTTCCGGTGAACTCCGGGAAATTATTGGTTGAATGAAGCACGTCGCTGGCCTTTTCCCAATCTCCCTTATGTAATTCATCCTGAAATTCAGGAATGACATTTATTACCGGACATGCCCAGTGACAGAACGGTATCCCACAATCCATACAACGGGCTGCCTGTAATTTCCTGTCGGCAGAATTCAGGGTTTGTTCAACCTCCCCAAAATCATGCACACGGTCTTGTAAAGGCCTGTTTCCAGCCTCCTTTCTCGCTATCTTCAAAAATCCCTTCGGGTCTGCCATCTCATCAATTTTCGATTAATATCATTACAAATATCCGTTCCCCTGGTTCTCAACATCAGTTTCCACGGCCGCTATCTTTTTGCGTAATGCTTCCAGTTTCTCTTCCTCTAATACACGTTTATACTCATAGGGTATGACCTTAATAAATTGAGGAAGGTATAGATCCCAGTCATCCAGGATTTTCCTTGCCTTCTGACTGCCAGTATATTTCAGGTGCTTTGTGATCATTTCATGCAAATCGCGGATATCCTGTAGTTCCTCAACAAGTGAGATCTCGACCATACCCATGTTGCAATAATAATCAAAACTACCCTCCTCATCGAGCACATAGGCTATCCCACCACTCATGCCGGCTGCAAAATTTCGACCTGTCTTGCCAAGGACAATGGTGCGCCCACCTGTCATATATTCACAACAATGATCCCCTGTCCCTTCCACTACAGCCAATACCCCTGAATTTCGAACGCAGAATCTTTCCCCGGCAATACCGTTTACAAAAACCTGTCCGCTGGTGGCCCCATACAAAACAGTATTTCCAATGATAACATTCTCTTCAGGTGCAAAGTTTGATCCTTCCGGAACGACAACAATAATCTTCCCGCCTGATAATCCTTTCCCGAGATAATCATTCGCATCGCCCTCTAACCTCAAGGTCACCCCGGGGGTTAGAAAAGCACCAAAACTTTGTCCTGCTGACCCTTTGAAGTCAATCTGTATGGTATCCTCCGGTAGGCCATTTAACCCGTGCATTGAAGAGATCCTTCCGGATAACATGGCACCGACGGCGCGATCCGTATTCTTTATGCCCATCTTGAGTTTAACCTTCTTTTTATGCTCCAGAGCGGGCAGAGACTTTTCTATCAGTTTAATATCCAGCACTTTGCCTGGTAAATCCCGCTTGGTGCTAACAAATCTCCTTTCAAAAGATTCAGCCTCCTTCGGGACATGAATAAGTGGCTTAATATCAATCTTGGAGGCTTTCCAGTGGTTTTTGGGCATTGCTATTTCCAGGAGGTCAGCCCTGCCAATCACATCGTCCATTTTTGTTAATCCTACTTCAGCCAGCAATTCCCTGACCTCCTGTGCCAGGAAGGTGAAATAGTTCACCAGGTAATCGGACTTGCCTGTATATCGTTTCCTCAGTTCTTCATTCTGGGTCGCAATGCCCACCGGGCAGGTATTCAGATGACACTTCCTCATCATAATGCATCCCAGTGAGATCAGGGCACCTGTTGCGAATCCATACTCCTCAGCTCCCAGCATGGCAGTCTGAAGGATGTCCAGGCCGGTTTTCATCTGGCCATCAGTCTGCAAGATCACGTTACGCCGCAGGTTATTCATGATCAGTGTTTGCTGGGTTTCGGACAGGCCAATCTCAAGCGGCAGGCCAGCATGTTTAATGGAACTTGAGGGACTGGCACCCGTTCCTCCCTCTGATCCGCTAATAGTAATGATATCCGCACCGGCCTTTGCAACACCAGCAGCGATGGTTCCAACCCCGGAAGCCGAGACCAGTTTCACGCTCACCTTGGCCTTGGGATTGACGTTTTTCAGGTCAAAGATCAGTTGGGCAAGGTCCTCAATAGAATAGATGTCATGATGAGGAGGCGGGGAGATCAATGTAATACCAGGCATGGCATACCGTGTCTTGGCAATGATCTTATCCACTTTGCGACCTGGCAGCTGTCCCCCTTCTCCCGGCTTTGCGCCCTGTGCGATCTTGATCTGTATCTCGTCGGCATTAGTCAGGTAATAGTTGGTAACACCAAAGCGTCCGGATGCAATCTGCTTTATGGAGCTGCGTGCAAGGCTGCCGTCTGAACGAGGTTTGAACCGTTCGGGGTCCTCCCCTCCTTCTCCCGTGTTGCTCCGGCCACCAATCCTGTTCATAGCTATGGCCAGGGCTTCATGGGCCTCCCTGGAAATGGAACCATAAGACATGGCTCCCGTAACAAACCGTTTAAAGATTGCTTCAACAGGTTCAACTTTATCAATGTCAATAGGATTCTTTTTGAGACGTAAGAATCCCCTCAAAAAAGCCGGTTTTTGATTCTCCTCATTGACCAGGTTTGAGAAAACCTTGAACCTGTCATAGTCATTCGTTTTTACTGCCCATTGTAAATGTGTGATGGTTTCAGGATTCCAGGCATGATGTTCACCATTGATACGATAATGGTAATTACCTGAGGATTGAATGAGCAGATCATCAAAAGGTTTACTGAATGCTTCTTTATGAGGGATCAGTGTTTCCAGGGCCAGATCCTCCATCCCTATCCCACTTATCCTGCTGACGGTTCCCTCGAAATATTTTTCAACCATATCGTAACTGAGTCCCACTGTCTCAAATATCTGTGCAGACCGGTAAGAGCGTAGTGTGGAGATCCCCATCTTGGAAAGGATCTTCAACAATCCTTTATTAATTGCTTTAACGTAATTCTCTTCCGCACGCTGATAATCTACCTGGATTGTTCTGTCTTTAACAAGTTTCTCAATGACGGCAAAAGCCATATAGGGATTGATCACAGAGGCACCATAACCAAAAAGCAGTG
>CAZXOJ010000024.1:0-25868 GCA_964642325.1 uncultured Bacteroides sp.
TCATAAAGATGCGTGTGGAGAACGAGAACAGGGATATTCTTCATTTTAAAAATGCCTCCTACGAGCTAAATACTTTATTACCAATTTTTTATGAAAATTTAAAAATAGATAATAATTACGAATATGAGATTGATATTTATAACCAGGCCTTTCAGGCTATTGATATCTCGTTGATACGGAATGTTGATAACTTGGACAGTATTCCTTCCACGGTCTACACAGAAAGTCAGGTTGCCACATTCAGAAAAGAAAAATACCTGCAGGTAAATATCATCCCTCTTCGGAAAAATCTCCAAACCGGACAGGTGGAGATGCTTACATCTTTCGGGATCCGCCTGATCCCCCGTCCAGCGCCATTAAAAAGCATGCAGGTGTCCGCCAGGCAATATGCCAGCCAGTCAGTATTGGCCAGCGGAGATTGGATAAGAGTCAAAGTAGAAGAGGAAGGGATCTACCACCTGACCTGGGAGCAGCTGTCTGATCTGGGCATTTCAAACCCGGCAAATGTCAGGGTATTTGGCAATGGAGGTGGAGTACTGCCTGTCATGAACAATGCTTCCCGGCATGATGATCTTGTCGAAAATGCCGTTTATTTTGAAAAAGGCGGCGATGGGGTATTTAACCAGGGAGACCATATTATATTCTATGGACAGGGACCAGATATATGGACCTACGATGAGTCGAAAAAATTCTTTAACCGGACCATTCATGACTGTGCATCTTTTTCATATTATTATCTGACCGATGATCAGGGTGCAGGCAAACAGATGCAGGTAGCTGCATTACCCCCAGGCCAGGCCAACTCCACAGTCACCCAGTATGATGATATCCGGCATCATGAACTGGATGATATTAACCTGCTTGGATCAGGACAGGAATGGTATGGTGAACATTTTGACATTGTAACGGACCAAACTTTCACCCTGGATGGACCGAAGATCATGCTGACCGAAGAAGTAAAAGTCAGGATAAATGCGGTTGCCAGGGCATCATCAACCACAAGTTTCCAGGTATCTGCCAGCGGTGCAAGCATTGGAAGCCTTTCAATATCAGGGACCAGCCTTGGATCCGAAACACTGCCATATGCAAATCCTGATGATGAAACCTTCTCATTCACCCCAACAGCTGATGTAAAATCCATCACAATGAGGTATAATAAAAATTCTGCCTCTGCCCAGGCCTGGCTGAATTTTATCACCATGAATGCCAGGTCATCGCTCAGTTTGAAGTCATCCAGCCTGATCTTTCGAGACCATAGATCCTTTGGCGCAGGGAATATCTCGGAATTCCATATCACAGATGCTCAGGATGCCATGGTATGGGACATCACCCATCCGACCAATGCCAGGATAATGAATACAATCAGTGAAGGGAGCACATTGAAATTTACCACCAATACGGACAGCCTGAAAGAATTTATCGTTTTTACCGGGAGGGGTAATACCCCTATTATTGAAGGGGCTGACGTGGGACCAATGTCTAACCAGAATCTTCATGGAATGCAGGGCAGGAACTATGTTATCATCAGTCATCCGGATTTTATATCATCTGCCAGGTCTTTGGCAGCTCACAGGCATGATCATGATGGACTAGATACCCTGGTGGTGACACCGGAACAAATATATAATGAGTTCTCATCAGGAAAGCCGGATGTAAGTGCCATACGTGATTTCCTGAAAATGCTATACGACCGTGCTACTACTGAAGAGGATATGCCGAAATATGTACTGTTGTACGGGGACGGGTCATACCATAACAAGGGTACAGATGCGAACAATACCAATTTTATTCTCACCTACCAATCAGTCAATTCCCTTTCCCCTGTATCTTCCTTCGTAACGGATGATTTCTTTGGATTGCTTGATGATAATGAGGGAGGTTCAACGGGACTGATGGATATTGGTGTGGGGCGTTTCCCTGTATCTACTCAGGCACAGGCCCGGGACGCCATGAACAAGACCATCTCTTATGACCAGCTTGATAAAATGGGTGACTGGCGGAATACCATTTGTTTCATCGGGGATGACGAGGATTACAACCTTCATATGAGACAGGCGGACGAACTGGCTGATTACGTGGAAACGAATTATCCCAGTTTCTCCATCGGAAAAATCTATCTTGATGCCTATACCCAGTCAACCACACCTTCCGGGGACAGGTACCCGGATGTCAACGAAGCATTGATCCAGCGAGTCAACAAAGGAGCGTTGATCATCAATTATACCGGGCATGGTGGTGAAAATGGACTGGCACATGAAAGGATCCTGACAATCAATGATATCGTATCCTGGCAAAACAAGGATAAATTGCCGCTCTTCATGACCGCCACTTGTGAATTCAGCCGATTTGACGATTATGAGCATACTTCCGCTGGTGAACTGGTATTCCTGAATCCTGATGGTGGAGGGATTGCCTTGTTCAGTACAACAAGACTGGTCTATGCGGGACCGAACCATGCCCTGAATGAGCGATTTTATGAGCATGTTTTCGACCTTGATGCCCAAAACCGGCATTACCGGCTGGGAGACGTGATGCGGCTGACAAAAAACAACACATCAGCCGGGATCAACAAGCGGAATTTTACCCTCCTTGGTGATCCGGCCCTGGTACTTGCATACCCGAAAAACAGGATACGTGTGCTGACCGTAAATGGGACAGATATCACCCAGGCGATAGATACCCTGAAAGCCCTTGGGAAAGTTAACATAACCGGGATGATGGAAGATGAACTGGGAAACCCCATGCCATCATTCAACGGGATCATTTACCCTACGGTATATGATAAGGAATCAGCAATCAAATCCCTTTCCAATGACGGTTATCCTGTAATGAACTTCAAACTGCGGGACCGCATACTTTACAAAGGTAAGGCCTCTGTCAGCAATGGCCATTTCTCGGTTCAGTTCATTGTGCCTAAAGACATTTCATATAACTATGACTACGGCAAACTAAGTTTTTATGCAGCTGACAATATGGAGGATGCCAGTGGTGCATCCGAGCAGGTAATCATCGGCGGATCAGCGGATTCGATAGCCAATGATGCTGAAGGGCCAGAAATTGAAATATTCATGAATGATGAAAATTTCGTCTTTGGAGGTTTGACGGATGCAGATCCCCAATTGTTGGTCTATGTCAGTGACAGCAACGGGATCAATACCATAGGCAGCGGGATTGGACATGATATTACTGCCATCATTGACCAGCAAACCAACCAGACCATTGTGCTGAATGATTTTTATGAAGCAGATACCGATTCATACCAGAGTGGTAAGATAAAATACCCTTTGAAAAGCCTGGAAGCCGGCCAGCATACTTTGAAGATCAAGGTCTGGGATGTATACAATAACTCCACTGAAGATTTCATTGAATTTGTAGTTAATACAGAATCGGACCTGGTACTGAAACATGTTTTGAATTACCCCAATCCATTTACCACGCATACCCAGTTTTTCTTCGAACACAATCAACCGGATTCGGATCTGGACGTTCTGATCCAGGTGTTCACAGTCTCAGGAAAGCTTGTTAAAACCATTGAACAGCATGTAACTTCAACCGGTTACAGGAGTGCACCAATCGATTGGGACGGACTCGATGATTTTGGCAGCAGGATTGGCCGGGGAGTTTACGTCTACAGGGTTAAAGTCAGGACCTCACTCGGACAGACTGCTGAAAAATTTGAAAAGCTTGTAATATTAAATTAGAATAAACGTTAGATAGGAAATTTAATTTATCTTTGTTTTCGCTTTAAATCAACGTAATGAGGTTTGTATCGATTAAGAGAATTTGTCTGCAGTTATTTCTGTTGTTTTTCATTTCTGTAACCTGTGCCCTGGCCCAGAACGGTGCTCCCACCGGGCCACAGCTCAATGCCATACAAACAGCCGTGCCATTCATGACCATCACACCTGATTCCAGGGCCGGTGGAATGGGCGACGTTGGTGTTGCCAGTGAACCTGATATAAATTCACAATACTGGAATAATGCAAAGTATCCCTTCATGGAAAGCCGGGGAGGTGTTGCCCTCTCTTATACACCATGGCTGAGAAGGCTGATCAATGATATCAACCTGGCTTACCTGGCCGGTTTCTATAAAATCGATGACAAGCAGGTAGTAAGCGCAGCACTGCGGTATTTTTCACTCGGACAAATTATTTTTACAGATAATTACGGGACCCCCCAGGGAATATATGTACCCAATGAATTTGCCATTGATGCAGGATATTCAAGGCTGCTGACAGACAATTTCTCCGGGGGTATTGTTTTTCGTTTCATCCGTTCTGATCTCACCGGTGGACAGTCAGTCGGGGGTGGTGAATCGAAAGCTGCCATGGCCATCGCAGGTGACCTCGGATTTTTTTACCGGAAACCTGACCTGAGGCTGGGAAGCAAGGATGCTATCCTGGGAGTAGGCATCCAGATCGCCAATATGGGTAATAAGGTATCATACACGGCTGACCAGGAGAAATCCTTCCTCCCCATTAATCTGAGACTGGGTGGAGCTCTCACGATAAATATGGATGACTACAACTCCATCTCATTGATGGCTGACGTAAACAAATTGCTTGTGCCGACACCACCTGTCTGGGCTACTGACAGTATTGGAGCTCCAATCAGGGACAATGATGGTAACCAGGTCATTGCCCATGGTAAAAATCCATTTGTTGCAGTCCCCGTTGGCATGTTCCAGTCTTTCTATGATGCACCAGGTGTGGTTATGGACGATGGCAACAGGAGTGTCTGGCGTGAGGAGATCAATGAGATCACCTTTAGCATTGGAATGGAATACTGGTACCGTAAGCAGTTTGCCATCAGGGGTGGATATTTTCATGAACATGAAACCAAGGGTAACCGAAAATATTTTACGGTTGGAATGGGACTCAGGCTGAACGTATTTTCACTTGATTTCTCCTACCTGATCCCGGTAAAGCAGCAAAACCCCCTGGCCAACACCCTGCGTTTTACGCTTGGCTTTGAGTTCGGTAGTAATTAGCAGCAATCATTTCAAACAAAATAATGAATTTCAGGATTGGCATCGGATATGATGTCCACAGGCTTGAGGAAGGCCTTCCGTTTGTGCTCGGGGGAATCAGCCTGTCTCATTCCCGGGGACCAGTAGGTCATTCGGACGGAGATGTCCTGATCCACGCCATCTGTGATGCCATGCTTGGAGCACTGGCCCTGGGAGACATCGGCACCCATTTCCCTGATACTGATCAGGAATTTAAAGACATAGACAGCAAGATCCTGCTTGAAAGAACGGTCAATATGATCCGTTTCCAGGGGTATGAGATATCCAACATGGATTCTACTGTCTGCCTGCAGAAACCAAAGATCAGCGAACATATCCCGGAAATGATCAAAGTATTATCAGCGGTCCTGGGAATTGATCACCACCAGCTTTCGGTTAAGGCGACCACCACTGAAAAACTGGGATTTGTGGGAGATGAAAGTGGTGTTTCTGCCTATGCTGTTGTGCTTCTTGAAAAAATCTGATTTTCTATTCATATCACTCTCTGAAAAAAAAGATTAAATTTGTCAATGAAGAACAAATTTAAACCGTACCCCTGGAAATATGTCAAAATCTGTTGTACTCGGAGCCAGTTCCAATCACTCAAGATACTCTAACAAGGCTGTCAGAAGCCTTTTAAAAAGGAACCATGAGGTCGTACCTGTAGGAACAAAATCCGGAGAGATAAAAGAGTTGGAAATTAAGACCGGTAAGCCAGAAATTCCTGATGTCGATACTGTATTGCTTTACCTTACTCCCAACCGGCAATCTGAATACTATGACTACATTATCGGATTGAAACCACGACGGGTAATTTTCAATCCCGGAACCCACAATCCGGAATTCATAGAATTACTCAAGGAAAAGGATATTGAAGCCGTAGAGGACTGCGCACTGATCATGCTTAATTCAGGGGATTATTAAGATTAACGCTGGACTATAAGCCTGTTCTGGTATAAACCGCGGTAACCTGTTCTAAAACACCACTGCCATCATCAGCTGTGTAGGTCCAATTGATCTCATTCCAGCTTTTCTGTATCTCACCACTTCCCTGGATGGTCCATCCTCCCTGTAAAACCTGGCTGTCAAGTGTCAGGGTTGATCCGCTCAGGCTAGCCTCTGCATAAACATCATCCCCCAGGCCGTGAAAGAAGTAGATCAGTACCATATTTGGATTATCCGGATGTTTCTCAATCTCAACCCAGTAAGCTCCCCGCCCTGATTTTAACGGGCTTGACTCCTCGGTCACTTTCCATGTATCCACCAGCATATCCCTGTCACCGCCTGTATCCGGACCAATCAGGTCCTCACAGGAAAAAGCCAGGAAGGCAAGCACAAGCATGATCCCCTGGATTTTTATAAAGTTAAGATGGTGTGCTAACTTATTCATTTGAAATATTCATTTATTACCTATGACCTTTTCTACGATCTCATCTTCCACAAGGTTCGGAATGGTTACTTTCAGGTCCGGGAACCTGTCCATCTCCCTTTCAATGGTAAAGATGGCCGCCTCATTCCGGGCCCAGCTCCTCCTGGCAATGCCATTGTTCACATCCCAGAATAGCATGTTTTGTAATCGTTGCTCTGCTTCCGGTGTACCATCCAAAACCATGCCAAATCCACCATTTATCACTTCTCCCCAACCGACACCACCTCCATTGTGGAGAGATACCCAGGTGGCCCCCCGGAAGGCATCACCAATGACATTCTGAACGGCCATATCGGCGGTAAAACTGGAACCGTCATATATATTTGAGGTTTCCCTGTATGGGGAATCCGTTCCACTGACATCATGATGGTCACGACCGATAACTACAGGTGCAGTAATTCTTTTATCACGGATGGCATCATTAAAAGCCCTGGCAATTTTGACTCTTCCCTCTGCATCTGCATACAGGATACGGGCCTGCGATCCAACCACCAGCTTATTCCTGCCCGCCTCCCGGATCCAATGCAGGTTATCCAGCAACTGGCTACGTATTCTCTCAGGTGAATTCTTACTCATATCTTCCAGTACCTGGCCCGCAATTTCATCGCTTATATTAAGATCTTCCTCTCTGGAAGAGCAGCAGACCCAGCGAAAAGGGCCAAAACCATAATCAAAAAACAGGGGACCCATGATATCCTGCACGTACGAGGGGTAACGATAGGTACCTTTGGACTGAAAGATGTCTGCTCCTGCCCGGCCGGCTTCCAGCAAAAAGGCATTCCCATAATCCCAGAAATACATACCGCGTCCTGCCATGACATTGATGGCATCCACCTGCCGTTTCAAGGATTCAGCCACCTGTTGTTGAAAAACCCCGGGCTGTTCAACCATTAGTTTATTAGCATTCTCGTAAGAAAGTCCAACAGGATAGTACCCTCCTGCATATGGATTATGAAGAGATGTTTGGTCTGATCCGAGATTTATCTCAACATCCTCCTTCACCAGCTTTTCCCAGAGGTCCACAACATTCCCATTATAGGCGAGGGAGACGGCCTCTTTTTGTTTGCGGGCTTTTTCCATCCTGGACAACATCCTGTCAAGATCGGAATGGACTTCAGAAACCCATCCCTGGCTATGCCTTGTTTTGATGACCCTGGAGTTGACTTCGGCCACCAGGCAGATACCTCCGGCGATTTCTGTAGCCCTGGGCTGTGCCCCGGACATACCTCCAAGTCCAGCGCTGACAAACACCTGTCCACCCAGGTCACCCCCTTCCCTACCCGATTTTATCCTACCGGCATTCAGGAGGGTAATTAAGGTGCCGTGGACGATTCCCTGGGGACCGATATACATGAAGGAGCCTGCGGTCATTTGTCCATACTGGCTGACCCCCAGGGCATTAAACTTCTCATAATCATCGGGTGAGGAGTAATTGGGTATGACCATCCCGTTGCTAACCACCACCCTGGGTGCTTCAGGCAAAGAGGGGAACAATCCCATGGGATGGCCTGAATAAAGGACAAGGGTCTGATGGTCGGTCATGCCGGCAAGGTATTTCATCGTCAGGAGGTACTGGGCCCAGTTCTGGAATACCGCGCCGTTCCCACCATATGTAATCAATTCATGCGGATGCTGGGCAACAGCATCATCAAGGTTATTGCTCAGCATTAGCATGATGGCAGCTGCCTGCTTCGACCGGTGAGGATAGGCCTGGATATCACGCGCAAAGATTTTATAAGCAGGCCGGAAACGGTACATGTAGATACGGCCAAATTTTACCAACTCATCAGCAAATTCAGGTGCCAGGACTGCATGATGCTTTTTGGGAAAATAACGCAGTGCATTCCGGATGGCCAGTTTCTTTTCTTCAAGGGATAATATATCCTTCCTCCCTGGTGCATGATTCACTTCGGTATCAAAAGGTTTTACGGTTGGCAAATCATCAGGTATGCCCTCCTTGACTGCCTTTCTGAATTCATTATCTGTCATAATTTCATACTTATGGGGCAAATGTAAGAACAAATCATGTCAAGTTTTGTATTGTAAAACAAGTTCGAAGGATTGGTTTAAATTTTGCTTTACTGCCATCAGTATATTACTTTTATTGATCATTTGCCCAAACACACTTAAAAATTTCGCTATGAAAATCACAAAAAGACAATCCACTTTACTGCTCATCGGACTAGTTGTTATTGCCATTTTATGGGTTCGCGGCATCTATAACCGTACGGTGGAAAAGGACGAAGCGATAGCCGGACAATGGGGCCAGGTTGAAACGGCATACCAGCGACGCGGCGATCTAATCCCGAACCTGGTAAACACGGTCAAGGGGTATGCAGAACATGAAAGGGAGACACTGACCGAGGTGATTGAAGCCCGGGCCAAGGCCACCAATGTTTCCATCGATCCGTCCAATCTGAACCCGCAGGCTATCCAACAATTCCAGGCTGCCCAGGACGGGCTCAGCCAGGCACTGGGCAAGCTCATGGTGGTCGTGGAGAGATATCCCGACCTTAAGGCCAACCAGAATTTCCTGGACCTTCAGCAACAACTGGAAAGCACAGAGAACCGGATCGCTGTCGAAAGGAGGAAATTCAATGATGCCACACGGGACTATAACACCTTCATAAGGAAATTCCCTTCAAACATTCTGGCCGGGATATTCGGCTTTGAAACGAAAGGCTATTTCGAATCAGCCGAAGGAAGCGAAGTGGCACCAACGGTAGAATTTTAGATTATGCAACCTTCTCATTTCTTCAGCAGTGAACAGAAAAACCTGATCAAACAGGCTGTTTCAGACGCCGAGCTGGACACCTCGGGTGAGATCCGGGTACATATAGAAAGGCGCTGCAATGGAGATGTCCTCGACCGGGGCGCCTACCTCTTTGAAAAACTCGGAATGCACAAAACAGACAAAAGAAATGGAGTACTGTTCTACCTTGCTATCGATGACCATAAGTTTGCCATCCTTGGTGATGCAGGGATCAATGCGGTCACACCGGAAGATTTCTGGGATGTTATCAAGGATAAGATGCAGGAGGAATTCATTGAAGGGCGGTTTACTGAGGCACTAGCATGGGGGATCCGGGAGGCAGGGACTCAATTGAAGGAACATTTCCCATATCAGGATGATGATGTAAATGAATTGCCGGATGAAATATCATTCGGGGACCAACAGGAGGAAAAATGAAAAAACTGATCATCATATTATTTGCAGGATTGTTGATGACTTCTCCAGGGACAGGGCAGGATATCCCTGATCCCATGCAACCCCCCAGGATGGTGAATGACTTTTCGGACTTACTCGAGGCAGGGAACCGGGAACAACTGGAAACAAAGTTACAGAATTTCTATTATGAAACCTCCACACAGATCTATATCGTGATCCTGGATGATATCGCAGGATATGACATTGCTGATTTTGTCGTCCGGTTGGGAGATGAATGGGGCGTTGGAACCAAAGGCAAGGACAATGGGGTGATCATCCTGCTGAACCCTTCACCTGACAGGCAGACTGGAGATGTACACATAGCCACCGGCTATGGATTGGAAGGTGTTGTACCGGATATCACTGCACACCATATTGTTGATTTTGAAATGATCCCGCATTTTAGAGAGTTGGATTATTTCGGTGGATTAGAGGCTGCAAGTAATACCCTGATGGAATTGACCCGGGGCGAGTATACAGCGGATGAATACCTGGCCAGAAACCAGACTGAGGACTCTTCAGCTATTCCAACCATCGTTTTTATCTTATTTGTCATCCTGTTCTCAATTATAGGCAGGGCCAGGTCCGCGAGGCAATATGCCCTGGGGCATAATGTGTCTTTCCTGACTGCCCTTCTACTTGCCCGCGGCTCTGGGCGATCACACTCAGGCAGTTTTGGTGGTTTTAGCTCCGGCGGCGGTGGATTCAGTGGTGGCGGAGGATTTGGCGGTGGTGGCGGAGGAAGCTTTGGCGGTGGTGGTGCCGGAGGAAGCTGGTAAGAAAAGTACAGGTACAATAAAAAAATATGAGCGTAAAAAGCCATAGCTTATTTCTTTTTTTGCTGCTACTGGCAGCCGGTCAAACAGCCCATGCCCAGAAATCCCTCAGGATTGTATTCGCGGGAGATGTAATGGGGCATGATTCCCAGATCAATGCAGCCTACATAGATTCTTCAGATTCCTATGATTACAGGACTTGTTTTTCATACCTCAAACCTTATCTGGAGCAAACTGACATGGCTGTGGCCAACCTGGAAGTTACGCTGGCTGGCCCACCATACAAAGGCTACCCCCGTTTTTCCAGTCCGGATGCCCTGCTGGATGGACTGATGAATGCAGGCTTTAACGTTCTTGTTAATGCTAACAATCATGCATTGGACAGGGGCAGCGAAGGGCTTGAAAGAACACAGGAGGTCACGGACCAGCAAGGCATGATCCTCACAGGCTCATTTATTTCTCCCGGCCAACGGGAACAAACTTATCCCCTGGTGCTCGAAAAGAATGATATCTTGCTGGCCATGCTGAATTATACTTACGGTACAAACGGACTGCAGGCTGACACCCCGAACATCGTTAATTATATAGATACCCTTGCGATACGGCGGGATATAGAAAAAGTAAAACTGGTTGAACCGGATTTTGTGATTGCCAGTGTCCATTGGGGAAAAGAGTACCAGCGCCAGGAAGATGCCCTGCAACGTGAGCTCGCAGAATTCCTCTTCAGGCAGGGTGTAGATGCTATAATCGGTTCGCATCCCCATGTCATTCAACCTGTTAAATTTACAAAGACCGATACAGGTTTTCATCATTTAGTCGTCTATTCGCTTGGGAATTTTATTTCTAACCAGCGGGACAGGTACAGGGATGGGGGGATTATTTTTGGACTTGAGCTGGAAAAAACGGATAGGACAAGGATCTCAGGGATAGATTACCTGCCGGTATGGGTTCACAAACCGGTACAAGGGGATAAACGAAATTTTCAACTGATCCCTGCCAACCTATCCGAGGATGAGATCAAAACGATGGAATTTACCGAAACCGAATTATCCAGTTTCAGACAGTTTTATGAGGATACCAGGGATCACCTGAATAACGTACCAGCAAACCGATTCTACCGAGCAAATGAATAGTTTTATTTCAATCTTTTAATGCCCCCTTTAGCCTTGTATCCAATACTGTTACTGTAAGCAGACCTGTTCATCTTAAGGCAGGTCTGGTAACTATTCATGGCCTGTACCGTATCACCTCTTTCTTCGTAGATCATTCCAAGATGAAGGGCAGCATTGGAAGGGAAATACCAGGTGGAGCCCTTCCCAGCCTCAGCTACTTTCTGATATCCCGAAATGGCTTTATCTCTCTCTCCAAGCCGGTCTGAGATCCGGGCATGACGGTAGGTATACTCCAATGAATCCTTTCTGCTGGCCAGGTCTTCCATATTGATCAGATGAAGGGCTTCTAAGGATTTCCGGTAATATCCTCCATCAAAATACAACCTCGATCTAAGCAGGAAGGCATTGGGCAGGGCATCTTCACTCGCCTCCCTGTAGGCCTGCTTGTCAGCATCCAGAATCAGGTTCCCTTTTTCTATCACATTATCCCTTGCCACCCGATACGCGGCAGGATTTCCGTTAAGAAAATGGTGCCAACTGAGTTTATGCCAGGCTGTTTTTACATAATGATCTCCCCGGGTCATGTCCAAAAAACGAATCAGTTGATCTCCTGCCTTCACATCAGCACCATTAAGCAAAGCCTCACCAAGCAAAAGGTGGAGGTTTATCAGCGCAATCTCACCCTCATCCTGCTGCCAGGCATCCAGTAATTCAATTACTTCCTGGCTTTGACCCGATTTGAGGGCATGATAAGCATGAAAGTACCTGTGCAGGGTTATAGCGTCTGCACTACAATCATCATTCTGTTCTCCTGCCTCCTGCCCCGCGATCTGGCATGCATAAAGCAGGATCAGGCAGGATTCAAGTCTGTCCGGCCCGGATGCCTCGTCATGGTATTCGGAGAGTTGATCGAGGCCAAGCTGAATATCCCCTCTTAATCCGAAAATTCTCATCAACCAATGGTATTCAGCAGGGGCTGAACCTGCAATGATATTGATCAATCCTTCAAGTTTATCATTGAAAGGATCTCCCGCCCCGGCAGATTCAGCCTGTCGGAAATAACGCGTGGCTACGTAAAAATTACGGGCAGCTTTGAAGTTCTCACCATGCAGAGCATTCAGAAAGGATGATTGCAGGTGAATGGCAGATATCAGTGGTAAGCGGCCTGTGAGATGGCCATATTCCGATTGGATAGAATCCAGCCTGACCTGGGATCCTGACAGGTATTTTTCATAAGTGGACGGAGCCCCGGCGATCAGTGCATCAAGAAATTCCAGGTAATTGCGAAGATATATCATTTCGGGTCCCATCTCAGGGTCCCCATCGAACTCATTGATCAGCTTATCAGCAGCAACAAATTGCAGGCTAAGGATCTGTCTGAGTACAGTTGAATATTTTTCTGACGAAGTGTGTTGAGAAATACCCCTGGTCGCGGTTCCTATCATGACCAGGCAAATGGCGATATACTTTGTGACCTTTAGCAACTTACAAAAAAGGCTGTCGATTGGATTGGACAGCCTGTGAAATTCAATTGTTCCGGATCTTACTCTTCCTTGTCGGTGTTAACAAGTATCCTGCCGCAATATTCGCAAACGATAATCTTTTTTCTTGAAGCAATATCCAATTGTCTTTGAGGCGGAATCTTGTTAAAACAACCACCACAGGCATCCCGCTCAACAATTACAACTGCCAGTCCGTTCCTGGCATTGTTCCGGATCTTATCATATGCTGTGTAAAGCCTTGGTTCAATCATGTTTTCAATTTCATCGCGCTTCTTATCCAGTATCTCCTCTTCCTTCTTGGTATCGGAGATGATCTCATCAAGCTCGGATTTCTTATTGGTGAGATCGCCCTTCCGCTCATCCAGGACAACAGTCGAATCGGCAATGAGCACGTCCTTCTCTTCGACCTGCACAGTGAATTCCTTTTTTCTTTTCTCAGCCAGTTCAATTTCCAGGGTCTGAAATTCGATCTCTTTTGAAAGAGAATCAAATTCCCTGTTATTTCTTACATTATTCTGCTGTTCTTCATACTTTTTTATCAGGCCCTGAGCATTTGCCACCTCATTGTTCTTTTTGGAAATCGCCTCCTGAAGTGTTTTCACCTCTGCTTCAATATTACCGACCCTTGTCTCCAGCCCTTCAATCTCATCTTCCAGGTCCTGCACCTCAAGGGGCAGCTCACCGCGAAGAATCTTGATTTTATCTATATCTGTATCAACCTGTTGTAAGTCATATAGAGCCGTCAATTTCTCTTTTACGGACATTTCTACGACCTCATCGGCCTTTGCCTTTTCTGCAACCATTTTAAAAATAATTTACTGGATTTGTATTCACCTCCGACAAATGAACCGCAAATTTAGTGAATTTTTTCGTAAGTAATTCATAAAAGATCTCTTTGGTGAACTGCTCACTTTCATAATGTCCAATATCAGCTACCAGGATCCTGTGATCTGCATCGAAGAACTGGTGGTACTTAAAATCACCGCTTACAAAAACATCTGCACCTGAGGCAATGGCTCCGGGTAGCAGGAAGCTTCCACTGCCACCACAGAGAGCTATCCTTTTTATCTTCTTATCAAGAAGATCCGTATGCCGGATCACAGGGGTGCTAAAGCGTTCCTTGAGCAAGCCCAGGAATGACTGCTCATCGAGGGGTTTTTCAAGCTCACCAATGGCTCCGGATCCTGCCTTGTGATATTTGTTAGCCAGGGGATAAATATCAAATGCAACCTCCTCGTAAGGATGCGACCGCATCAATGCCCGGGTGATCTGGTTTTCCCTTTCTTTCGGAAAGACCGTCTCAACCCGTAATTCCGGTTCAGTATGCAAGGTCCCTTTCTCCCCCACGTAAGGATCACTTGTGGATGAACCTCTGAAGGTCCCCTCCCCCGGAGCACTAAAGCTGCACATATCATAAGCACCGATATGACCTGCACCGGCCTTGAATATTTCCTGCCTTACCGTATCTGCATGATCTGCCGGTATGAAGAATACCAGTTTCCGTAAATGGTCAACCTTAGGAACAAGTATGGCAGTATTCTTCAGACCCAATTTTTCACTTATTTTATGGTTGACACCCGTATGAACAGCATCGAGATTTGTATGCGCGGAATATATTGACAGGTTCTGCCGAATGGCCTCGATGACCAGTCGTTCTGTGTAATTAGACCCCGTCAGTTTTTTGAGTCCACTGAAAATCAGCGGATGATGAGAAATGATCAGGTTAGTATCCAGCCGAATGGCCTCTTCAATCACTTCATCTGTAATATCAATACAAATCAAAACACCCCTTACCTCCTGGTCCGGGTGTCCAATCTGAAGACCAGCATTATCATAAGACTCCTGGTAAAACAGGGGGGCAAAAGATTCAATATGACTGGTGATTTCCCTTACTTGCATTGAATAGATCAATGATCCATCTCTTCTTTGATTTCCAGAAGCATTTTTCGGATATTGTGCAGTTTCTGGATCACCTCAAGGTTATGAATGGCGTCGTCTTTGTTTTCTTTCATCTTTAACTGGGCACCCTTCAGGGTCATTCCCCGTTCCTTGACCAGGTGATAGATGATATGAAAATTGTCTATGTCTTCTTTGGTAAAAAGCCTGTTACCCTTTTTATTCTTCTTGGGTTTAATAATATCAAACTCCTTCTCCCAGAAACGAATAAGAGAGGTATTCACCTCAAACATCCTCGCAACTTCACCAATACTATAAAACAGTTTTTCTACCTTGGGTTCTTTATAGGGCATGGAAGATGGAATAATTTTTAACTAAAATAGGAAAATTGGATCGAATTATCAATAATAACTTCCCTGCAGTATGCTTGTAGTATCATTAGGTATGGTAATTATGCCTTTCTGATCAATTTTTAGTGGGACTTCAGGGAAGTCCACTGCGGTAAGTTCCCTTAATTTGGAAATCACCCTCTTCCCCGGATCGATGCTTGCCCCTCCGCTTCCCGGTTGATAGGCAGGAATGATCTCCCCCTTAAGAAACCTGCCTGCCGGAGTCATTTGCACTTTAATGATGGGAGCTATGCCATTGGGACCCCTCAGGTTAAACCGCCTGTATGTACAGAAATTTCCCAGGCTGTAAATAATGAACCTGTCCCTGTATATTTCAACGGCCCTGGTTACATGTGGTCCATGCCCGAAAACAATATCCGCACCTGAGTCTATCACCCTGTGAGCGAAGGCATACACATTCCCCCGCCCTGCTCCCAGGTACATCTCATTCCGGCGGGTTACATGCTGATGGTCAGCTCCTTCAGCTCCACCATGAAAAGATACAATGAGTATATCACAACGTTGTCTGAGCGAGTCTACCATCCAGGCTGCCGCATCCAGGTCATCAAGACCATAACAGCCAAGATTGGGAGCAAAGGCAATCAATCCATAGCGTACCCCGTCCTTTACAACTATCACGGCAGGAGAAGTATAGGACCCCGCAGAGGCTATACCGTGACTTTCAAGAACCCACTCTGTTTGCCGTTTCCCAGAGGTACCGAAATCATTTGCGTGGTTATTAGCAATGCTTACCATGTCAAATCCTCCGTCCACGAGACAGTTGACATAATGGTCAGGCATCCTGAAAACGAAACACTTGGTGGTATCTTTGCATTTCTTAGGGTTCCCCTTATCACTCGCAAAGGTTCCCTCCAGGTTACCGAAAGTAATATCTGCGTCCCTGAGTACAGCATTTACATCATGTAACAGGGATTTACAGTCATTACCGGGGGGAAGGTACATGGCAGAAGGATAATCCGTACCCATCATGATATCTCCCACGCCTATGACAGTCAGGGTATCAAAAGATATAGCAGATGAATCTGCCCGTGCCTGGGCGGAAATAAAAAAAAGTACAACGAATAGAAATGGGAAAGTTTTAATCATAGCTTTGCCCGGGACGCAAGGAAAGCACAATCATCTCTTCGTATTCCTCGGCAGTCAGATCTTCAAAATAAAAGTTAATGGGATTGATCTTCTTATTATTGACATGGACCTCGTAATGAAGATGGGGAGCTGTCGATAGTCCGGTACTTCCGACAAAGGCAATAACATCTCCACGCTTCACTTTTTTGCCTTTCACGAGATGGTTAAAACTTTCAAGATGTGCATAAAGTGTTTTGTATCCAAAACCATGGTCGATGACTACCTTGTTTCCATACCCCCTCCTGGATTTTTCCACCAGTTCAATGGTCCCATCAGCGGTAGCATACACTTCGGTCCCTGTAGGAGCCGTAAAATCCATCCCATGATGGAACTTCCTGATCTTATAGATAGGGTGTATCCTGTAACCCCAACCTGAAGCAGTCCTGGTAAGGTCTTTGTTGGAAATCGGCTGTATGGCTGGCAATGAGGATAATTGCTTCTCCCTGTTCTTCGCCATTTCTATTACATCGTCATAGGATTTACTCTGTACATAAACCGCTTTGGACAACTGGTCAAGGCGTTTGGCTGTCTTTATGATCTTATCTGAGTTATCGTAGCCTTCCAGGTATTCATAACGATTTACCCCACCGGTCCCGGCATCACGCACAGAATGTGGGATGGGGTCAGCATTGAAGATGGTACGGTAAATGTTGTCATCCCTTTTCTCAATATCATCCAGTACTGTTTCCAGGTCTGCTACTTTTTGGTTCAGGATCTCGAACTGGTTGTTCAACAGGCTGTTTTCCCTTTTTAAGGCTTTCTCTCTTGGGTTGTCGAAGACTGAGGAATAAAAAACATTCAGCAAAATGGCGATCACTGCCAGAATGGAGAGGTAGGAAAGCAGGATTAGCAGCCTCTTTTTGAGGCTCGGCCTGACCTTATCATAATTTAGTGATTCAGTATTGAAACGGTACTTTGACTTGCCCATAATTTCTTGCACTTGGCTGACAAAATTAGGAAAATTTTTCCTGGACAAAAAGCATTATTTATCAACCTCGTCTGAAAGGCTGATAATTTCAGAATATTCTGTTGGACTTAGGTCTTCGGCATAGTAATGTTTGGGGTTTTGGGCCCGGCCATTCTCCATTACCTCGTAATGAAGGTGCGGTCCTGTAGATTTCCCTGAATCACCAAGCGTGCCAATGACATTTCCCCGCTTGATTTTTTGTCCAACATGAACAAGTATCTCATGCAGGTGTCCATACCTGGTAGCATATCCGAAACCATGGTCAATGACTACCTCCTTGCCGTAACCGTTCTTTGCCACCCTGGTCCGTTTTACTATCCCATCTCCTGTAGCATATACAGGTGTTCCTATGGCCGCGGCGAAATCTAGCCCGCGGTGCATGGCCCTGCGTTTGTAGATTGGGTCTATCCTGTATCCAAACACAGAACTTATCCAGTAAAAATTCTCAAGAGAAATTGGTTGTATAGATGGTTTACAAATCATCAGATCGCTATGCCTGTCCGCCTCTTCGAGGAGGTCGTGAAAAGAACGAGATTGTATATCCATCCTGATACCGGTCAGATCCGCCCGCTTGTTCAGGTCCACCATTATGGAAGAACTTGCAAAACCCTGAAGGTTGCTGTAACGTTCGGCACCACCAAGACCTGCCTCCCTGATCGAATGCGGGATGGGATCCAGCTCGAAAAACGAGCGGTATATATTATCGTCCCAATGCTGGATATCAACCAGGATGGCTTCGAGTTCCTGTATCCTTTCCTCACAGGTCTGGTATCGCTCAAGGATGGTCTCTTTTGCTGCCAGTAATTTAGCTTCCTTCGGATTTGAAAGAAAATGATGGCTTGCATACCTGATTACCAAGGAAAGGGAAACTGCCAGGAGTGCGTACAGGCCATACCGTTTAAGCCGGACTTTCAGAGTTGGTTTGTCTGGCTCGAAACGATGCGAAATGGGATTAAAATGAAATCGCTCTCTACTCATGCAATGCGATATTTGTCACGAAAATAATTATTCATCTAAATTCAAACAAATCTCTCTATAAAAAAACTAATTTTACAGCTGTTTGTTGTGAGCCTTAAACGCAGATCATTTAACGAAAATTATATAGGAAGGTTACAATTTATTCATTCTATGGTTATGTCATCCAAGGAGATACGTCAGGCATTTCTAAACTACTTTTCATCGCTGGAACATACAATTGTTCCCTCGGCTCCCATGGTAATTCAGAATGATTCTACCCTGATGTTTACCAATGCAGGAATGAATCAATTTAAAGACTTATTCCTTGGTAATGAGCCTATTACACACAAGAGGATAGCCGATACACAGAAATGTCTGAGGGTGTCCGGGAAGCACAATGACCTGGAGGAAGTCGGTCATGATACCTACCATCATACCATGTTTGAAATGCTCGGAAACTGGTCTTTTGGGGATTATTTCAAAAAGGAAGCCATCCAATGGGCTTGGGAGTTTCTTACTGATGTACTGGGAATTGAAAAAGACAGGCTGTATGCCACTGTTTTTGAGGGAGATAAGAAAGATGGTTTGGGAATGGATGAAGAAGCATGGGAATGTTGGAACAGGCATATATCCCCGGATCATTTACTGATGGGGTCAAAAAAGGATAATTTCTGGGAAATGGGTGATACAGGGCCCTGTGGACCCTGTTCTGAGATCCATGTTGATATCAGGCCCGATAAAGAACGCAGAAAAAAGAATGGTGCTGACCTTGTTAATAAAAACCACCCTCATGTCATTGAAATATGGAACCTGGTTTTTATCCAATATAACCGAAAGGCACAGGGATCACTTGAGAACCTTCCTGAAAAGCATATAGATACGGGATTGGGACTGGAACGGTTGGCCATGGTGCTGCAAGGGAAGGATTCCAACTATGATACTGATATATTCCAATCATTGATCAGCGAAATATCCCGAATTACATCCTCTAAATACGGTGCTGCCCAAGAAACAGATATCGCAATGCGGGTGGTGGCTGATCATATTCGTGCAGTCAGTTTTTCCATCGCAGACGGCCAGCTACCATCCAACAACAAGGCTGGATATGTGATCAGGCGGATATTGCGCCGTGCCGTGAGATATGGATATACCTTCCTTGGACAGGATGATCCTTTCCTGTATAAGCTCGTGGGGGTCCTGGTAAAGGAGATGGGAGAAGCATTTCCGGAGTTGAAAACGCAGCGCGGATTGATTGAGAAGGTGATAAAGGAGGAAGAGGGCTCCTTTTTAAAAACCCTCGACAAGGGAATCCGCCTGCTGGACGAGTTGATCGTGGAGGCTAAGGGGAATGACCAGTCTACCATTGCTGGCAGTTCTGCCTTCACACTCTACGATACCTATGGATTTCCTTTCGACCTTACCAGACTGATCCTCAAGGAGAATGGACTGGATGTTAGCCAGGAAGAGTTTGAAAAAGGTATGGCATCACAGAAGTCCCGCTCCAAAAACGCAGCCGCAAGAAGCCACGGGGACTGGGAAGAGGTTATAGCGGCAGAATCAACACGTTTCCTGGGTTATGATCAATTATCTGCCGAAATCAGGATCACCAGGTACCGAAAAACGGAGGAAAAGAAACGAACCAGCTACCAGCTGGTATTCGACCAGACGCCATTCTATGCGGAAAGTGGCGGACAGGTAGGTGATACCGGCCTGATTGAAGATGGAAAGGAAAAGATCCGGATACTCGATACACTGAAAGAGCATAACCTGATCATTCATATAACGGATAAACTCCCGGCAGATACCACAGGTACATTTATGGCTACCGTCGACCAGGAAAAGCGGCTAAATACCTCCTACCACCACACAGCCACACACCTGCTGCATTATGTCCTGCGCAAGGTACTTGGGAAGCATGTTGAACAAAAGGGATCAATGGTCCACCCGGACTACCTAAGGTTTGATTTCTCACATTTCCAGAAAGTAGAAGACAAAGAACTGGATCAGGTGGAAAAACTTGTAAATCGCCTTATCCGTGAAGACTTTCCGCGTGAAGAGAGCCGGTCAGTTTCCATGAAAGATGCCATGGATATGGGTGCCATTGCCTTCTTTGGTGAAAAATACGGCGAAGAGGTTAGGGTCATAAAATTTGGCGATTCTGTGGAATTATGCGGGGGGATCCACGTAAAGGCAACAGGAAATATAGGTTTTCTGAAGATCATAAAAGAAAGTGCCATCGCCGCCGGGATCCGCCGGATTGAAGCTGTGGCTGGACCTGCAGCAGAGAGGTATATAGACCAGGGTATTGAAATACTGAAAAAGATCGAAAGTGTATTTAAGACCTCTAATATCCTGGCCACCATTGAAAAAACCCTTTCAGAGAATGCAGACCTGAAAAAGCTGAGGGAGGATTTCAGCAGGGATATCAGATCAATTGCCCGAAAAAATCTGATCAGCAAGATCAGAAGGGCTGGGGGCATTAACCTCATTGCAGAAGAGGTCCCGCTGAGGATGGCTGATGATTACAAATCCCTCGCTTTTGAGTTAAAGTCCGAAGTCGAAAACCTGGTACTCGTCCTTGGAGGCAACCTGAACGGAAAAGCACACCTGACCATTATGATCTCGGATTCCGTGGTAAAAGACCTGTCGCTGGATGCACGCCAGATGATCCGTGAAGTATCAGCTGATATACAGGGAGGGGGGGGCGGACAGGATTTCTATGCCACAGCCGGTGGTAAAAATCCTGCTGGCGTCGCAAAGGCCATCGAAAAGCTGGTAAGTTTCGTTGAAAATGTAGTTGGCTAAGGAATCAGGTTAATAAGTCCGCGTCATGCTTTTCGGTACCACAATCGTAAAATCAGCCTTTCCGGAAGAGGCTTGTTCAAGACTGTCTGTACTTTCTTGCAGTACGGTGCTTATGGTACTGATTTTAATTCCTGGTTCCTGCTGCCTGATATACCACAGTATCCCCTCCGCATTATCTGAGTGATAGGCCCCGTTGAAATGCAGGAACTGTTTTCCGTCTGACCAGTTCTCCAAAATAAAATACCCCATTGTGGCATCCTTGATGGCCTGGGCCTTTGGCATGTTCTCGTTGACCATACCATGACCCATTTGACCCATCTCCAGCATGGCCTTGTATCCCGGCAGTTCAGAATCATATTTGACCGGTAGAGGGGGCAGGAATTTTTTGGCTTCCTCCGAAAGTGATTCAAGACCCTCAAAACCTTCACGATAGACCAGGTTCGCATACCTTCGTGGTACGTTGGTGGCAATAAAGGGGATATCTTGCTCAAAGGCAAATTGGAGCAAGGGTTTATAATCCGTTTTATGATTCTGCCATAACCTGGCCTCATCTTCAAACTTTGCCTCGGTGATTTTACCACCCAGGTATTCATCCAGCAAAAGCTGGTTATCGGATTCAAACATTTCAGCTCCGAGTACCAGTTGTTTTGTACCCAAAACATGAAGATCACCAGTCAGCTCCCTTTGCAGCCAGTGGGCAATAGGATCGTCATGAAGTTCCCCGAAGAAAATGATATCGGCATCGGCAAGTTGCCTGACCATTTTTGAATAGGGAATATCCTTCCCCTTCTGGTTATAGATCCTGTAGGCCGGTTTATCGGTCACAAATGCCAGGCTCAGTCCGGCCATTAAAAAGGGGATCAATATATTTCTCATAATCGGTACATATTTTAGTGAGAACACAGCCTACAAATATAGCTAACTCAAATTAATTCATATATTTGAGTACACTAAACCAATAAGTTCAAAAAATGGAAATCACCAGGACATTCGATCTGCTCAATCTTTATCGCGAGAAGTACCGGATGGATGATGCCCTAGCCGGAAAGGAAAAAAGGGTATGGGTTCGATACTCATCCGACCAATACATTGATTTTGCCCATAATATCTCGTATGGACTTATGGCCATGGGACTCAAAAAAGGGGATAAGGTATGCACCATCTCCAACAACCGTCCACAATGGAATTTTGTAGATATGGGTGTATCCCAGGCCGGTATCATCCATGTTCCTGTCTACCCCACCATCAGCCTGGAAGAATATGAATATATCCTGAAGGATGCTGAACCATCGGTTATATTTGTTTCCGATAAGGCACTCTTTGACAAGATCAGGCCCATTGCAGATACCGTGGAATCTGTCAGGGAAGTTTATACTTTCAACGATGTGAATGGTGCTAAAAACTGGGCAGAGGTAGTGGAGCTAGGTAAAAAGAATGAAGACAAGTTCAAAGATGAACTGAGAAAAATCAAAGACTCTATAAAACCCGAAGATTTCTTTACCCTCCTCTATACCTCCGGAACGACCGGATTCCCCAAAGGTGTACAGCTAAGCCAGAACAACGTGGTCACCAACTTTAAGGCCACGGCCAAGGTTCATAACCTGGGGTATGGGGACAAAACCCTGTCATTCCTGCCCATCAGCCATATATATGAGCGCATGGTCAACTATCATTTCCAATACCTGGGTGTTGCTATCTACTATGCCGAGAATATGGGAACCATTGCCGATAATATGAAGGAGATCAAACCTGACATATTCCTTACCGTACCCCGTTTGCTGGAGAGGGTTTATGACCGCATCATTGGGAAGGGGAAGGATCTCAAGGGTATTAAAAAAAGCCTATTCTTCTGGGCGGTTAACCTGGGACTCAGATATGAACTGCACGGAAAGAACGGCTGGTTTTATCACCAGAAACTGAAAATCGCCGACAAACTGATCTTTACAAAATGGAGGGAAGCCCTTGGTGGCAATGTAAAGATCATTGTTTCCGGAAGTGCCGCCCTGCAGCCAAGGCTTGCCAGGGTTTTCTGGGCGGCAGGTTTCGCTGTGCTGGAGGGATATGGACTGACGGAGACCTCGCCCGTTATTGCAGTTAATAACCTCAACACGAATGAGATCATGTTTGGGACTGTAGGACCGGTCATCAGTGGCGGCGTAGAGGTAAAGATCGCTGAAGATGGAGAAATCCTTTGCAAGGGACCCAATGTTATGATGGGCTATTACAAACAGCCCGAACTCACAAGGGAAGTTCTGACAGAAGACGGATGGTTCCATACCGGTGATATCGGAGAACTGGTCGATGGCAAATTCCTGAAGATCACGGACCGCAAGAAAGAAATGTTTAAATTATCAAGCGGAAAATACATCGCACCCCAGGT
Organism: uncultured Bacteroides sp.; assembly: GCA_964642325.1. Taxonomy (GTDB): domain Bacteria; phylum Bacteroidota; class Bacteroidia; order Bacteroidales; family SM23-62; genus SM23-62. Next base: position 23,576 of record CAZXOJ010000024.1, read on the forward strand.
CATAGAGAACAAACTGAAAGAATCCTTTTTTATTGAACAGGCCATGGTAATCGGTGAAAATGAAAAATTTGCCTCTGCCCTTGTCTCTCCCAATTTTCCCTTCCTTCATGAATGGGCATCCAGGCACGATATTAAATTCAGGGACAACCAGGAGTTGATTTGCCGTAAAGATGTACAGGACCGTGTTCAAGAGGAAATCAAGGAACTTAACAAGGAACTTTCCGAACATGAAAGGATTAAAAGGATACGGCTCGTCGAGGAGGAATGGAGTTCAGAAACCGGGGAACTTTCACCCACAGCCAAACTAAAAAGACGCAAACTCTACGAAACCTACGATCACCTGTTGACTGAGATCTACTCGGTTGGCAAGGGAACCACAGATTTCAGCGAATAAGGATTGGATTAGGATATTGAAATAGGAACCTACATTTTGTGGTTACTGCCACAAAATTAAGTGACGTTTCAATATCCTAATCCGATCGCTGTTTTCTGATTATCAACATGCCTAGGAATGTTAGCAGGCCATTCATCATCAGTAGTTCAAAGCCAAACTGGTACCCGTTGAACCAGGATTCGGAATGAGAACTGATAATGTATGACAGTATGGGTGAGGCTATCGCAATCACCGGCACCCAACGATCCCGGACCTGGTATTTTGTAAACAGGCCAAAACTGTAAAATCCCAGCAAAGGACCATAGGTATAACCAGCAGCTTTGAAAATTGCACTGATCACATTCTCATCGTTGATCAGTTTAAATAACAGGATAACCCCCAGCAGGACCACAGAGATACCAATATGGACCATTTTCCTCAGACGCTGAAGTTGTTTTTCCGGTAAGCTGGTCCCATTCAGTATATCCACTGTGAAGGAGGTTGTAAGGGAGGTGAGTGCACTGTCAGCACTGGAATAGGCCGCCGCCACCAGGCCAATGATGAAAAAGATGGTGACCACCGGACTCAGGTATTGAGTTGCTATCAAGGGGAACAGATCATCAGTCTGGGCTGGTATAGGAATGGCATTACGTGCCGCAAAAATGAATAACAATGCTCCCAATGAGAGGAAGAGAAGTTTTACCGGGACCAGCGAAATGCTCATCCAGGTCATGTTCTTCTGCGCATCCTTCAGGTTCCTGCAGGAAAGATTTTTCTGCATCATATCCTGGTCAAGTCCGGTCATTACGATGGCTATAAACGCGCCGCTCAGGAATTGTTTAACAAAATGATCCCCGGATCTCCAATCCGAAAAGAAAAAGATCTTGGAATAATCAGATTGGGCCACCTCCCTTGCCAGTCCCGCAAAATTCAGATCCAGCTCCTTGGCGATCAATACAACTGTGACAATAACGGCCAGTATCATAAACAGGGTTTGCAGGGTATCCGTCCAGATAATGGTTTTGATCCCTCCCCGGAAAGTATACAGCCAGATCAGCAGGATGGTGATCACCACGGTTGTCCAGAAGGGCACATTCCAGCTACTGAAAATACTGATATGCAATACACTGGCAATCAGAAACAGGCGAAAGGAGGCACCGATAATCCTTGAAACAAGGAAGAAAGCAGCTCCTGTCTTGTAGGACCACCAACCGAATCGTCCTTCCAGGTAAGTATAGATGGAGGTAAGGTTCAATTTATAGTACAGGGGTAATAATACACGGATAATAATGAAATAGCCCAGCATGTAACCCAGAACCATTTGCATGTAAGAAAACTGGCTGTTCCCCACCCAGCCTGGGACAGAAATAAAGGTAACCCCGGAAAGGGTGGCACCTATCATTCCAAATGCCACGACATACCAGGGAGATTTCCTGTTACCAATAAAAAACGACGCATTGTCAGCATGGCGTCCGGTCAGCTGAGAAATGAACAGGATCAGTCCGAAATAAAGCAGGATAACGGTAAGGACAAGGAATGGGGACATATCTCAGTGTGTTTCTTTCCTGGGGCAATTATTATACAAATAAATAAAAAAATTGTCTGATGTGAAATTTGGTGTTATTTTTGGAAAGTTCCTGAAACCGTATATCATGTCAGCATTCCATAATTATCCGTCAAAACTACTGGAGCAGGCAGTCCGGGAATTTGCTGCCCTGCCTGGCATTGGCAACAAAACTGCCCTCAGGCTGGTGCTGCACTTACTGAAGCAGGAAAAAGAAGACGTGGAAACCTTTGGGAATGCCATGATCGAGCTTAAGAAAAACATTCATCATTGTGAAATCTGTCAGAATATATCCGACACCGAGGTTTGCCAGATCTGTTCGAATCCCAAGCGTTCCATGGGACAGGTATGTGTCG
>CAZXOJ010000025.1:0-25771 GCA_964642325.1 uncultured Bacteroides sp.
GGTTGCCAAAGTATACAGGTATTTCGGTGTGGCATTTATCATCATTGTCTTTGTGATGATCCTGCACTTCCGGAGTTTCAACCAGACCCTGATTATCATCGCCATGATCCCATTATCTATGCTTGGTGTATTCTGGGGACATGGAATTCATGGCAAACCGGTGTCGCTGATGAGCCTCTGGGGGATGGTTGCCCTGACCGGGGTGATCATCAATGATGCCATCGTGTTCCTTGCTAAATATGACGGCCTTCTGGTAGAAGGCAAGAAAGTAAAAGAAGCAGTTATCGAGGCAGGAAAGGTAAGGCTCAGGCCCATCATTCTGACTTCAATCACCACTACAGTTGGACTCTTCCCCATCATTCTTGAAAAGAGTGTGCAGGCACAGTTCCTCATTCCTATGGCCATCAGCCTGGCCTATGGAGTGGCTATCGGAACAGTATTTATCCTTATTTTCTTTCCTATTCTGATCATGCTGCTCAATGATGTCAGGGTATTTGTAAGGAAATTTATGACGGGTGTTAGACCTGAACGGGAAGACGTAGAAATTGCTATCATACACCATCGTCGGAAACTGTTGCTTGAAGCCAATGGTAAAAATTCAAATAAACAAGAATTGAATACCTAATGAGTATAATGCATTTCATAATGAACCGGAGAATCAAGATATACAGCCTGTTAATAGCGGTTCTAATAACAACTGTTTCTGCTTTCGGCCAGCCGGAAGATCTCAGTCTTACAGATGCCCTGGCAAAGACCCTGGAATATAATTATGGCATCCGGATCTCGAAATCAGACGTGGAAATTGCCTCCATCAACAATGACTGGGGAGTCGCTGGACGGTACCCGACAATAGGTTTTGATGCAAGCTCGAACAATGCTTATAATTTCACGGATACCAGCTGGACCAACAGGTTGTATGCAGGGGTGGGACTGGACTGGACAATCTTTGATGGCTTCCGGGTAAATTTTACCAAAGATAAACTGGAGACCCTTGAAGAATTATCGCAGGGAAGCCTGGGTGTGGTGGTTGAGAATACCATAGAGGATGTGATTATGGCCTATTTTGATGTTCTTCTCCAGCAGGAAAACCTAAGCGTACTGCAAACGGTTATGACCCTGTCTGAAGACAGGTATGCGTATGAACAGGTACGCTATGATCTGGGTGGGACGGTTACCTTCCAGGTCCTACAGGCCCAGAATGTTTACCTCAATGACAAGGCGCTGTTTATGACACAGGAGGTGGTGGTACGGAATGCCATTCGTAACCTTAATTTCTTACTTGGATTAGATCCCACCCTGATGTGGAATTTTCCAGATCCTTTCGAACCGGATACTACAGATTATATCCTGGGAGACCTGACCGGGAAGATGATGTCCAATAACCAAACCCTCAGGAACCAATACACCAATCTGCAGCTACAGAAAAAGGAAATTGACCTGAGGAAATCCGCCCTGTATCCCTCCCTGTATGTTTCGGCGGGACTGGATGAGAATGTTGGGAATGCTCAATTTATTGGAAATACTGATGCGCTTTCTACTTATGGAAATCTAAGATTATCCTGGGATATATATACCGGTGGGACCCGCAAGCGGGCTGTTGAAGTTGCCAGGATCAATGAAGGAATAGCCCAGATTGAGATCGAGCAAATGGAACATGCCCTGATGAATGAATTGCTCAACCTGTATGATTTTTACAGTATCCGGATCGCCCTGCTGGAAGTAGCAGATGAGAGCCTGGAAGCGGCAGAACTGAATATGTCCATAGCGGATGAAAAATTCCGGGCAGGTGCCATTACATCCTTTGAATACAGGGATATCCAGCTGATCTATCTGAATTCCGCCCTGAGAAGATTGCAGGCCATTTACAACCTGATTGGGTCACGCACTGCACTTACCAGGTTAACAGGTGGCTTTTTGATGGATAATGCCCCGTCGGATTAACCCCCGATCCGATAAAGTATATTCTAGGTAGGCTTCTTCGTTTAGCTTCTGTCAGTGGCTGGCAGTGGATTCGTATAGGAATTTCAGGTTGGTTTGAAAAAAGTTGGGAAATTGCCAGTCCCTGTAAGGTTCTGGAATGTCATCAATGCTTGCCTCGTCCGGTTTTCTATCTTGCATCTTTATTGTTTCTGCCAGCGTGCTGACCATGTTTATATAACTGATCATGGCCTGGATATCCTCTTTTTTGCCCACTTCTCCATGTCCCGGCACCACAATATCGATCGGCCATTCCATCAATTCAGAAAGGGTCTGCCTGAGTCCCGATGCATCTCCATCCGCAAGGTATGGATGCATTCCAATAAATACCAGGTCCCCGGTAAACAAGATCTTCTCCTCGGGCAGGTATAGAACAATATCCGATTCCATATGGCCATGCTTATACTCAATCAGGTTAGCGGATCGCTTGCTGCCGTAAAAAGTAATAGTATCCTTAAAAACAACATCGGGAGGCTTGATGGCCAGGGCTGGATAAGTTTCAACCATGGCTTCGAAGTATCCCAGCCACATTTTGGCATATTCTTTTTCAGCCTCTGTTTTGGCTTCCTCTAAATTCGCCTGGAATAGAGTCATCCTTCCCGGAGCGTAGGATTGTTCCTCCTCAGCTTCTTCCATGCCGTGTTTTTGAATGTAATCCCTGATTACCTGGGAACTGACAATGGATGCACCGGGGACAAACACCTGGTTTCCCCTGATATGGTCGTTATGGGAATGGCTGTTGACTACCCACCGCACCGGTTTACCCGATATTTCATCAATGGCCTGCTTAAGGTCCCTGGCGGCTGCTGTGGACAGGAAACTGTCGAAAACCAGTACTTCCTCGCCCAGGACCACAAATCCCCCGTTACAAATGGCCTGTCCTCCAGGTTTATGTATTGCTGCATATATGCCATCATCAATGCGATCCAGTTTAAAATGAGGAGACTCGAAAGACTGGCTAAGGCCAACACTTCCCGGTGCCATCAACTGAACGATAAATAGCTTCAAGATCAGCAGCTTTTCCATAATTATTTATTTTAATCTGTAAGTTACTGATTCATTTCTACTAAATTAAAAAATTTATATATTTGCACCGCCCGGGGATATAGCTCAGTTGGCTAGAGCGCGTGACTGGCAGTCACGAGGTCAGGGGTTCGACTCCCCTTATCTCCACCAAGCGTCCGAACGGGCGCTTTTTTTATTTAAAGAACATTCCAATATTGGCATACCCTTTTTTTATGAGTTGGGGGTCAAGGAAGGTATTTATCCAGAAATGTAGTAAGGTTGCAAACCCTGGTCTTTTCATTTATTAAATAATCATCTGTACTTGGAGTAATGATATAGTTCTGATCAGCATTAATGTCCTGAAACGCTTGATTCAATCCTCGTGATAATTTTGGACTCGAAGTATACTTAATTTCAATACCTGATACCGGTCTTACTCCTCTCACCAAAACAAGATCACATTCAGCACCTTCATGCGTCCTATAAAAATAACATCGCGTTTCACTATCAAGTTTATGCGCGATTTGTTCAATTACATATCCTTCCCAGGAATGGCCCAGAATGGGATTCGATTCCAGTGATTCAAATTCAGGTATGTTTAAAAGGTGGTGCAAAATCCCGGAATCTCGAATGTAGATTTTCGGGGATTTTACCAAGCGTTTTTTTACGTTCGCTGAATAGGGGTATAATTGCCGGATTAAAAATGCATCTTCCAGGAAAGAAAGATATTTTTTAATGGTTGTGGAGGTTACTTCGAGTGATTTCCCCAAGCTGTTCATATTCAATACATTGCCATGAATATGCGCGATCATTGTCCACAGTTTTCTGATTATATCTCTACTGATATTTAACCCAAGCATCGGCAGATCCCTTTCTATATATGTCGAGATAAAATTTAAAAACCATTTTCTCTTTACAGAATCACTGGGAGCAAGAAAAGCATCCGGGAATCCTCCGGAAAACCAATGGTAGTAGATATCCTTCTTCTCAGCAATCTCAGTTATATTAAAGGGAGTTAGCTCTTCGTAAGCAATTCGCCCTGCAAGTGATTCGGACGAATCTCTAATCAAATCAGGGGATGCAGACCCAAGAATAATGAAACGTGCATTTACCCTATTCATATCTATCATTGACCTTAACACTGGAAAAAGCTGAGGCATCCGTTGAATTTCATCCAAGACAACACATCTGTCCTGGTTACGTTTAAAAAACAGGACTGGATCAGTAAGTTTTGCGAGATCCTCTGGATTCTCAATATCTAGATAGATTGATTCCTTATTGAATTGCTTTACCAGATATTTTACTAAAGTTGTCTTGCCAACCTGACGAGGACCGATTATCCCAGTTACAGGAAAATATCCCAATGTCTCGAGTAAACTTTTCGTAATAAATCTTGAAATCATATCATAAAAATAGAGATTAATCCTGAAAAAATCAAATCACAATTGAGATTTTCAGGTATAAACATATAAGAACTGGAATTCCTTATCCAGTACCTGAATACTATTATCGAAGATGATTAACTTCTGAAGATCCTCTTCCAGGTGGTTCGATAATTGTTTCCTTGCCTCCACAGAAAAGCCGCAACTATGTCAGCGGCTTTTTAATTCAGGTCGATGGTATCTACCAATAAGCCCCCCCCTAGTGATATCTATGGATTTTTGTCATAAATATTAGTTATAATTGAAACTGTCTGGCTATTGGGCATTTTTATTTACTCAGCTTCTATTGATGATTTGATGACTAATTTGTTTAAGGTCGCAATTTGCGTCCTTAAAGAATAACTCAATATTGATAACATAATAATTGGATGATGTGGTTGCAAAAGGTTTGCCTGTTGGAACTAAACAATTAAAGGAAAGTATTCGCATGAATAGAGATCCTTTCCCGGAGGATTTTATATTTGAATTATCGGTGGAAGAATATAAGTATTTTCTTAAACAAGGGCCAACCTTATTTAAGTTTTCTAAAAATATCTTAAATTAGCGTATTCACTAATTAAGTTTTTCATTATGCAAAGTTTTAAATCGGGGAAAACTATAAGTCAAGGATATTATAGCAGTTTCCAGCCTGAATTTATCAACCGTGTGTGGGAATTGAATAATCCTAAGATTTTACATTTACTAAGTCAGGCAGACAGGCAACTTGGCAGGTTGGATATGTATTCTGAATACCTGCCAAATATAGACCTTTATATAAGTATGCATGTAATAAAGGAGGCAACTCAATCCAGTAGAATTGAAGGAACCAAAACAAATATAGCGGATGCAATATTGGATGTGGAATATATTAAACCAGCAAAAAGAGATGATTGGATTGAAGTGAAGAATTATATAAAAGCAATGAGATATGCAATTCATAAACTTGAAAAATTGCCACTTTCGAACAGACTTATTAAGGAGACTCACAAAATATTGATGCTGGGAGTAAGAGGGGAAGGCAAGCTGCCGGGACAATTCCGTAGAAGCCAGAACTGGATTGGTGGTGCAAGCCTTCAGGATGCTCTTTTTATTCCGCCTGTGCACACTTCAGTTCCAGAGTATATGAGCGATTTAGAAAAATTCATCCATAACCAGGAAATACTGCTTCCCGATCTGATCAAAATTGCTATTATACATTTTCAGTTCGAGACGATTCATCCTTTTTTGGACGGGAATGGAAGAGTCGGGAGATTGATTATCCCACTTTATCTGGTAAGTAAAGGCATACTAAATAAACCGATATTATATCTTTCTGATTTCTTCGAAAAGAATCGGCAATTGTATTTCGATAACCTATCTCGTACAAGAGAGAAAGACGATTTAGTTCAATGGATATTATTCTTTTTAACAGGAATCATTGAAATTGCAAAAAATGGTATCAGTACATTCGATTCTATCCTGAAGTTGAAAACTTCTGTTGATAAGAAAATTCAGAGGTTAGGAAGTAGGATACCCAAAGCCATGAGGGTTGTTGAATTTCTTTATAATAAACCCGTTGTCAATGCCCAAATTGTGGCCGAGGTCACGGGGCTCTCACTTCCCTCTGCCTATAAATTGATTGAAGACCTGGAAAAAATGAAAATTCTGAATGAGATTACTGGTTCTAAAAGGGATAGATTATTCATATTTAGAGAATATATTAAATTATTCTAGAAATAGAGGCCTAAATCCAATTCTCACCACACGTAAAATATTGATAATCAAAATTAACCAGCATTTACATATCCTCCTCAAGGTGGTTCGATAATTGCTTCCTTTCCTCCACAAAACTCAACCGCTTCATTTAATCTAACGGGGCAGTTTTTTTCTGTGCAATGTTGGCAACTCATAGAGATATTCTGAAAAGAGTTGATAGAGTTGAGTACGAGTTAATTGAGTACGATGAAAAAATTGTACTAATCTTTGAATACCTAAAACAACTTGAACAAGAAAGGCAGTATGATATCGATCACCAGAATCGTAAGAAGATAGGATACAAAAGACATGATGATTAACTGAAAGGTAATCACTGCCCGGCTATAGGGCATGCTAATTCACTCCGCTTATTCTGCATAGATGGAGAAATTGGTTGGCGAGTTGCAATTGTACGGAACATATATTTACATTTATACTAAATTTTAAATCCCCTAATTATGAGAACAATATTAATTTCTGTCTTTGTGTTTATGCTTGTCGCATCTTGCACTGAAAAAAAAGAATCCTTATTCAATGGAAAAAACCTAGATGGCTGGACAATTTTTGTGGATGAATCAATAATTAGTCCTGAAGAATTTTTTTACGTCAACGATGGCATGATTGAATGTGTTGGAGTTCCTATGGGCTACCTGAGAACAATTAAGGAATATTCAAATTACAACCTACACATAGAATGGCGGTATCCTGAAGAACCAACGAACAGTGGCGTTTTTCTGCACACCAGCGGACCTGATCTAATATGGCCGGCCCATTATCAAGGCCAGTTAAAATACCAAAATGCTGGTGACTTTATCGTTCATGGGGTAGGAGTAAGTGCTACTATTGGTGATACTGTTTATGTATCTTCCGACACACTTAAGCCACTCATTCCTAAATTAAATCCAACGAATGAAAATCCAGCCGGTGAATGGAATAGTTATGATATTAAATGTACCGGAAGCACTATTGAATTAAGGGTAAACGGTTTATTGCAGAATACCGCAACAAATTGTTCTTTAACCAGTGGAGGTATTGGCTTGCAGGCTGAAGGATCCAAAATCCAATACCGGAATTTGTGGATTGAGCCTATTCAATAATCAGCGGCTAGATTTCTTCTCTACATCCCTGGGCCGTGGTCCATAATGGGGCAATGGCTTGCCAATTTCATATGCCCCGATATCAGGTGCTTTTCCCGTGAATTCATCGTTGATATTTGGCAGGAGCAGGGCGGCGTCGGCAGCAGCTGAACCGGGGGCAATGCGCAGGTCCTGTGGGGGACGCTCAGGGAAAACCGGATCGGGAAATTCAATATCGGCGGCAAATACATCCATGTTCACCTGGACGCAATGCCCCGCACCTGTCAAGCGATGCAGTCCATCGATGGATTCAAAATGCTGATCACCAATCTTTCCCGAAAAGGTTGTGTTTACAGTACCCACTGCGTTATAATCAAATTTGCATGTAGTGTTGTAACCTGGCAGAGATACTGCCAGTCCATCTCCACTGGAATAGCGGCCCCTTTTTCCTCCTCCGGAACCGCCAATACAGAGGTTATTGTACCACCAGGCCCTGAAAAAAGCATTTTGCCCGTGGTGTTCGAATAATCCGTCTCCGGATTTAACCACTGTGTTGTGCAGAAACAGGTTGCCGTAACTAAGGCGCTCAAGTTTAAAAGGCGCCATGGAAATGTTGTACATCACGTTACGGATAAAGTAAGTCGGTCCACCGAGTCCGGGCTGGGAGCTCAGTCCCATTCCACAGTTGGTGATCCGGTTATTCATGATGCGGCAATTGTTCATCGCAAAATCAGCCTCAATTCCGTCATCGGGTCCCTCGGAAATATCATTATTGTATATATCAATACACATCTGGTCGTAAACCCATAGATCTTCCATGGTGGAGATGCAATCCCTGTAGCCGGAGACGCGGTTATAACATATGACATTGCCGGGGCCTGTGAGTTCGATACCTTCACCAATATTCGCCGCACCACCCCAGATGCTGCCGGAGCCAGTGCCTTCGGCGACCCAGGGCATATTGTAGCTGACCGTATTATCGGCTATATAGCAATTCTTGCAACCTGGTTGCTCCTGGGCGATGATTCCGAACTGGGATTGGATATTACAATAGCGTACAGCCACGTTTTCCGCCCAGCGCAAACGTACCGGTCCCCAGACCGTCAAACCATCGATGATCACATACCGGCGGTGTTCAAGGTTGACCGAGTTGAACGTGCTGCCAATTACCGGATGGGCATTGTCGGCACGTATTACGATTGGTTTTCCCGGTTCTCCATCGACAGGCATTGTAAAAGAATCGTAATAGCCCGGACTCAGCAGCAGTACATCACCCGGTTCTGCATGCATAGCAGCCTTTACAAAAGTCTTTGGGTTAACTTCAATAATACGCGAATCCTCGGCTTCTGCGGGTACAGGACGAGTGCGGTTTGTGACAATCTCTGTGGCTTTACCACCATCCGGATCACTGAGTGACAAACGAATTTCATACTCTGTATCCGGTTTGAGATAGAATATACTGCCCGAGTGCTTGTTTTTCCAGGTGTAAGTTGGACGTGTTCGGTTTCCTGTACTTCCCTCAGGAACACGTACCAATGGCATGGCCGGCAACCATCTATCATCTCCCGCAACCCTGAAGGAAACTTCGACCTTGCCGTTTTCATTGTCATCACCCTCAATCAACCATTCCACTGCCAGACAGGTTAGAGTTGGATATGGAGTACTGATGTCCCCGGGTATGGTAGCATTTTCAGATCGGCCGGAAGATAGCAAGGTAAAACCCAGGATCAGAAATAGTGCATGTATGGATATTCGGCTTAATGATTTCATCTGTTACATCTCCTTAATTGATGGTATTAAATCTGTATATTTCGCTCCACTCGCCCCAGATACCCCGGCTATCCTGTGCTTTGACTTTCCAATAGTAAGTAGTGTCACTGTTTAGCCATCCTTCGGGCAGCTGCCATTCAGAATTACCTGAATCAGTTTCTTTGTAAAGCGCTGTCGCAACCGGCCAGCGGCACTGGGGATCAAAACTGATCAGGATACAATGGTTCGTGATCTCATCCCCCTTGTTTTCGTCAGATACTTTTTTCCATTTGAAAACAGGCATAAGGGTTGTTATTGTTTCACCATCCACTGGAAATATTGAACCCCCAGGAACCGATGGCGGTGTGTTATCATTACGCTCCTGCCAGATATGGGTAATCTTGACTTTGTGTTCACCTTTAGTCTCATCGCGGTAGCGGATTATATTGCGCCCATTAGACAAGGCAGGGAGGGAATAAGAGCTGACCTGTATATCGGTCACTATCTCTACCGTTTCCAGGCCACTCTGGGTAGCTGGATCATTGCTTTCATCCGCCATAAAGTTGAATTCCACTGCATAATCATGGCGGCCACGTTCACCTTTGGGAAATAACACTTTGTCCAGGTCTATTTCAGCATCGATATAGCCAGTAACTCCTTTGGGTGCACTCCATATGCTGTTTTTAACCGGTCCGGTTGTACTATAGATAATCGTAGAAATACGATCCCATTCCTTGGCTGCGCCGCGGTAAAATGTAGCTTTTAATTTACCGCCAAGAATCGTATAAGGAGTTTCAGTAGTAAGGATCGCCCGTTCTGGCATGTCCCAGACCCCGCCATGTTTATAGCGTACATGTACTGCGGGTATCTGGCCGTCGAGCACCTCGAATCCAGGGGCCAGGTCCTTGTTGAAAAATGATGGAGCCAGTTCCGATTTAAGATCCGGTTTCCAGATAAGCTGCCCATCGCCGTAGCGCATGGGTTTGGCCCATACATATCCGGTCTCAAGTCTTCTGTTATGGCGTTCATAATCATAGTATTTTTCTCCGCCCTTCCAATGGCGAATCAGCTTCTCACCGGGACGAAGGGTCATGGCCATGCTATGCGGTTCAACGGTAAATCGGTCGTAACCAGTTTGAACATAACATTCGTCCTCACCATGAAAATAGCGATAGCCGCGAATTTTCTCTCCGTCCTGGGACACTTGTGGATTCTCACCAGCTTCATCCGTATAAATCGCAAGTACAGCCTTATTACGGCCGGAGAAAGTTGTCAGCGCTGCACCTGATTCACGGCCGCCGCTTATTTTTTGATCTTCCCAGAGCTGCTCTACAGATGCGATGGTACGGTTGTCTTCAGCAAGATAATAGAGACCAATATCACTGTCCAGCATGTGCCAGGCATTGTTGTAAAACGCCTCGGTGATGGTGTGATGCCATACTTCCCAGACCCTTGCAGGAACCCCAATAGAGCGGCAGAGTGCCGTAAACACCGTACTGTGATATCCACAGTTGGCATAGCCGTAAACATTCATCGCCACTACGGGATTATGGCACTCCCTGTCACCGGGAGAATCGAGGTGATTGAAATTAAGGCGGATATAATCCCAGATGGCTAATGCTTTTTCCTCATCTGTGTTACATCCACGAGTAACCTCCAGGGCAATTGTCTTTGTGTCGAACCAGTCGTACAAACCATTTACCGTGATCCGGGGATTGACCAGGGGAGCCTCACCAAGATTCTCAATTATGATTGTTTCGTTGACAGGGTCACGGCTGCCATCGACCTCAATTTCGTAAGTATAGTCATTCACAGTAATTATCTGAGAATATTCCCTGGCCTGGCCTGAGATGACGACAATGCGCAGGAACAATAATGCCATCATAGAAAGAATACCATTTTTATTCATATGCGTCTAATATTTAATTCTGAACATTAATAGAATATTCTACTACTAATATCGGCATTACGTGCCGTTTATAACATATTATCCAAAAATACTTTAAATTGTCAGCTTTTAGCTACTGCCTCCAGGTTATGAATGACAAGGAAAGCAATCCAGGGTCTCAAAAAAGGGAAAGGACCATTAAAGACCTGGCCAATACACCTTTCAAAAGGGCCATGCTTGTGATTCAGGTCATAAGTTATGTGTTGATCGTTGGTTCTCCATTTATTGGGGGTGCTGTAGGAGGATTGTTAGGGTTGAATGCAAAAAAAATCGGTGGACTTATTTTAGCTATATTTATTGCCGGGGAGATCCTGTTTTATGGTTCCTTGGCATTTCTTGGTAAAGAAGTGGTCCTGTTGATCAGGGATAAAATCAAATTGTGGTTTAAAAAGCCTAAACATGGATAATTCGACTATTTTAAAAATCAGGGATCTTGGGTTTCAATGGGAAACGAACAACCCGTTTCTATTCTGTGTACACCATGATGATGCCTATCCCCGGGGGAATGCAAAAATGGGTCCGGATGCCTCACTGGAAGGCAGGAGGATAGGCAATGATTTTGACTTGAAAGATGGATGGCGGATGTATCACGGTTCGAAAATCCCCGGTTTTCCCGTACACCCACACCGTGGTTTTGAAACTGTGACCATTGTTTTAAATGGACTGGTCGACCATTCCGATTCTATGGGTGCAAGTGGACGATATGGACACGGTGACGTGCAATGGATGACTGCCGGTGCAGGAATGCAGCATGCAGAAATGTTTCCACTCATACATGAAGAAAAGGAGAATCCCCTGGAATTATTCCAGATCTGGCTGAACCTTCCGGCAGAAGATAAATTTGTGAAGCCATATTACAAAATGCTCTGGAAAGAGGATATCCCTAAGCAGAAATTGAAAGATGGGAATGGGAAAATAATTGAAATAACTGTTGTGGCAGGTTCCCTAAATGGCCTTGAAGCAGTTCCCCCGGCACCTGATTCCTGGGCTGCCAAAGCTGAAAATGAAGTCGCCATATGGTTAATCAGTATGGAAGCCCAATCAGAATGGAAGCTTCCTCCAGCATCAGGACAAACATCAAGGTCACTCTATTTTTACAAAGGTTCAAAAATTACTATCTCAGGTGAGGAAATTTCTTCCTATAAAGCCATTGATCTTGAGGTTTCTCAAAGCGTATCTCTTGAGAATGGCCCTGATGAGAGCCATTTTCTCCTGCTGCAGGGGAGGCCCATCCAAGAACCGGTTGTTCAATATGGTCCCTTCGTCATGAATTCCCAGGCAGAGATACAGCAGGCCATGGATGACTACCGGAAGACACAGTTCGGTGGATGGCCGTGGTCCAGGCCTGATCAGGTCCACGGTCATGAACGTGGACGGTTTGCCAGGTATTCCAATGGTGAAGAGGAGTTAAGAGAAGGGTAAATTTCACAGTCAAAACAGCATCTATGGCAAGATTTTTGCATAATTAATTGTAATTGAGAAGGTCGGATAAGACCATCATGCCATTCCGGCCTGAGCTGAATTTATGCTAAAATAGGATGTAGCTATTGAATTTAATAAGATATTTCATTATTTTTATGAGCTTAAATAATTCTGGACATGGAACTTAAAAAAACAAAAAAGGCAGACCTTGAAAGCAAAAAGGGAATTTTTCTGCAGATCGGACTGGTAGTTGTTCTGGGTTTAATCCTCGCTGCATTTGAATGGAGCAGCAGACCTAACATGGAAAGTTCTCTTGGTGAACTGGCTGATATGGACCTGGAAGAAGAGATCATACCTATCACCAGGCAACAGGATGTTAAACCACCACCACCTCCTCCTCCACCAAAAGTTGCTGATGTATTAAACATTGTCGAAGATGATGTGGAGATCGAAGATGAGCTTATCATTGAAGATGCCGAGGCTGATCAGAACATGGTGATTGAGATTGTTGAATTTGAAGAGGAAGAGGAGGTAGCCGAGGAAGAAGTTTTCTTCATTGTTGAAGATATGCCCAGCTTCCAGGGTAAGGGCCAGGAAGGATTCAGGACATGGATTGCTAAAAACCTTAGATATCCTGAAATTGCTGCAGAGAACGGCATCAGTGGTAAGGTTTATGTCCAGTTCGCCGTTAATTCAAAAGGCCAGGTCGTAGATGCTGTTGTGGTAAGAGGAGTTGACCCTGCGTTGAATAAGGAGGCCGCTAGAGTCGTTATGGAATCACCCAAATGGGCACCAGGAAAACAAAGGGGTAAAGCTGTAAAAGTCCAGTTTACTTTCCCAATAAATTTCGTGTTGCAATAAAGCACTGAATAACATACTTATAGCCCTGGTAATCTGATTACCAGGGTTTTTTTGTATCCAAATCTGTATTATCACGTATATAATGGCATAATTTGTGGTTGTATGTGTCTTATTAGAATCATTTTTTATTAAAAAGTTGCCATATGAAAAATGCTATTTACCTATTAATTACTACCCTGATTCTATATTCCTGTGGATCTTCCAAGAAGATGATGGAAGGGGGAAACTATGATGCGGCTATTAACAAGTCCGTAAAACAGTTGAGAAAGAAACCTGACAGTCCCAAGGATGCAGAGATACTTGACCGGGCTTACCGACTGGCCAATGAACAGGACCAGGAAAGAGTAAGGTTTCTGGAGAGGGAAAACAATCCCAATAATTATGATGAGGTTTTTGCCACCTATTCCAGGTTGAAAAATCGTCAGTCCCTCGTCCGCACCGTCCTTCCTATGGATGTTGCCGGAAGACAGGTAAATTATGAATATGTTGATTACGATACACAGATCATCAAGGCCAAGCGGATAGCTGCAGAGTATTATTATGGCAGCGGAAAGGAATTGATGAAGACTGGTACCAAGGATGCTTACCGCCAGGCATACATTGAAATGACAAAAGCCCAGGATTATTCGGGAGGAATGTATCCGGAGCTAAATGAACTTATCGAAGAGGCCAGGTTCAAGGGGATAAGCAGGGTACTCGTAAGGGTGAATAACCAGACACATTTAAAACTGGACCCCGTTTTTGAACAGGACCTGCTGGAAATTGATACCCGGAACCTGGAAAGTGAATGGGTCGAATATCATTTTAAGCACTTGAATGAGGACATTGCTTATGATTACGATGTACTTGTGAACCTGGAGATGATTACGGTCTCCCCGGATGATGTGAAAGAAAAGGACGAGCTTTACAAAAAGAAAGTGGAGGATGGATTTGAATATGTCCTGGATGCCAGTGGGAATGTGATGAAAGATACGGCAGGGAATGATGTTAAACTTCCCAAATACAAAACGCTGCAATGTACCATGATTGAGACCCACCAATTCAAATCTGTCAGGATTGACGGCAATGTGGAGATCCTATCCAATAGTCCCAAGAAACTGATCAGGAAGGAACCCATTGGGGCAGAACACATATTCGATCACGGATCTGCCAGGGCTGTTGGAGATATTGATGCACTGGACGAGGAAGCATTGAGCATGATTGATAGGGAAGCCCTTCCTTTTCCAACAGATTTTGAAATGATATTCAATTGTACAGAAACATTGAAACCTGCCATAAGACAGGGAATTTACAGGAACAGGCAGTTTATTTACTAGGGCTCATACAGGATACGGCTGATATTGTTATATTTGTCGCTTGTAATATACACCACGCAAAATCATAATGATTTTGCGTGTTTTTTTGGCCATGCCTGAACCCATCATAACGAAACTCAAACCGGAAACGGCCATTTTGATTGGCATCATCGATCAGGATCAGGATGCTGCCACTGTTGAGGAGTACCTTCAGGAACTTGCCTTTCTTACCGAGACAGCAGGTGCCATACCGGAAAAGACCTTTGTACAAAAGCTGGACTATCCCAATCCCCGGACCTTTGTTGGGAGTGGTAAGCTTATGGAGATCAGGGAATATGTAGCTATGAATAAGGTCGACCTGGTCATCTTCGATGATGAATTAACCCCCTCACAGCTCAGGAACATCGAGCAGGAGCTCAAATGCCGCATACTTGACCGGACCAACCTTATTCTCGATATTTTTGCCAGGAGGGCGCAGACAGCCCATGCCAAAACACAGGTTGAACTGGCCCAGTATGAATATCTGCTACCACGACTGACCAGGATGTGGACCCACCTGGAAAGGCAACGAGGGGGGATTGGGCTAAGGGGCCCAGGAGAAACAGAAATTGAGACTGACCGTCGGATCATTCGCGATAAGATTGCTAAATTAAAGGAGGACCTGAAACGGATCGATAAACAGAAATCAGTCCAGCGAAAAAACAGGGGCAAAATGGTCAGGGTGGCCCTTGTTGGTTATACAAATGTGGGAAAATCAACCCTGATGAACGTAGTTAGTAAATCAGATATTTTTGCCGAAAATAAACTTTTTGCTACCCTGGATACAACTGTCAGGAAGGTAGTGATCGGGAACCTGCCATTTTTGTTGTCCGATACGGTAGGATTTATCCGTAAGCTCCCTCACACCCTGGTTGAATCATTCAAATCAACCCTGGATGAGGTCAGAGAATCGGATATACTCTTGCATGTAGTGGACATCTCCCATCAAAATTTTGAAGAACAAATTGACATAGTCAACCAGACGCTACTTGAAATTGATGCCCGGCAAAAGCCTACCTACATTGTTTTCAATAAAATTGATGCCTTTCGCTACGTTGTAAAGGAAGAAGATGATCTGAGTCCGGATACCCGTGAAAACATCAGTATGGATGATCTCAAAAACACCTGGATAGCGAAAAGCAATGGTGCCTGTGTATTTATCTCAGCCAGGAAACTGGAAAATATAAAGGAGCTTCGTGATCTCCTGTATGAAAAGGTTAAAGAGATCCATGCCAAACGTTATCCGTACAATGACTTCCTGTATTAATGCAGGTGTTTTAGACCAGTTTATTATCCATCATGTATTCTGCTATCTGTATAGCATTGGTGGCAGCTCCTTTTCGTAAATTATCTGCAACAATCCAAATATTCAGGCATCTCTCCCTGGATTCATCCCTCCTGATCCTTCCCACGAATACCTCGTCTTTTCCTTCAGCGTACCTGGGCATAGGATATACATTATTGGCCACGTCATCCTGGACAACCACTCCTGGAGTTTCAGAGAGGAGCTTAATGACATCCTCAATCTGATATTCCTTCTCAAATTCAAGGTTAACTGACTCAGAATGGCCTCCGACAACAGGAACCCTGACAGTAGTGGCTGTTACCATGATGGAATCATCTTCAAGGATCTTACGGGTCTCATGAACCATTTTCATCTCCTCCTTGGTATAGTCATTTTCAAGGAATACATCACAATGTGGAAGGCAATTCCTGTCAATGGGATGGGGATATGCCTTTTCTCCTTCTGCACCGGCCCGCTCATCCTGCATTTGCCTGACCGCCTTTACACCTGTTCCGGTGACAGACTGGTATGTAGATACGACAACCCTCTTTATTTTGTAGGCTTTGTGGAGGGTTGCCAGGGGAAGTACCATCTGTATGGTAGAACAATTTGGATTGGCAATGATCTTATCATTGGGACCGATGGCTGCTGCATTTATTTCCGGCACGACCAGACGTTTGGTCGGATCCATGCGCCAGGCCGAGGAATTGTCTATAACAACGCTTCCGGCTTCTACAAATTTTGGAGCCCATTCTGTTGAGGTTCCGCCACCTGCTGAAAAGATCACAATGTCCGGCTTATTATCAATGGCTGTTTGCATGCCGATCACTTTGTGTTTTTCTCCTTTAAATGTTACTTCTTTTCCGACTGATTTTTCTGATGCAACGGCATAAAGGGTGGTAAGGGGGAAGTTTCTTTCTTCGAGGACTTCCATCATAACGCCTCCGACAAGACCGGTGGCTCCAACTACGGCAATTTTCATGAGATTACAATTTTTAAGTGATTGACATCAAATAGTTATAAAATAATATTCCTGCAAAAATCATAATAATAATTTGAAATGAAAAGGCTGGTATTGTTTTTTTTATTCTATCCGGGTTGTATACATGGTCAAATATGTATTGACTTCGAAGAAAGATCCCTTCTTAATTGGAATCAGGAGAGAGATTCAGCATGGCAGATTCAATCCGAAGGCTCTCTCTCAGGCTTGTATTCCCTGCATCATTCCATGGATGATTCGGTCGGGAACCATGACCAGATATCCTTGCCTCTGGACAGCCTTGTACTGGCCGCCAAGCTTACCTCCTGGAAATTTCGTGTCAGGCATGGCTACCATCCTTCTTCCGCCAATCATTGGGCTGTCTTCCTGGCTGCTGATGCAGATGCTGCCAATATGTTTCCGGGTGGTGAAATCAATGGATATGTCATGGGAGTCAATTTTACGGGATCGGATGATACCCTGAAGATCTGGAGAATGCACCAAGATCATATTGAAGTCTTGCTAAAAACATCATTGGATTGGCAGGTAAGTATTGGCCAGGGGCCAGCATATTTGAATGTCCTGCGAAGAGAAAATGGAAAATGGCAGGTGCTTATAGAGAACATTTCTTCAGGTAAATGGGAGCTGATCGGAGAAGGGATGGATACAGCGAAAATCAGTCCGGATTATTTCGGGATCTATTACAGGTTTTCCTCAAAACAGGACCGTAAATTCTGGTTTGATGATCTTTGTATCTCCGGACTCTTCATACCCGATACCCTTCCTCCTTCTATAGCATCTGTTGAGGTTATCGATCAAAATACCATTCTTTTGGCCTTTTCGGAGCCTGTGAATGAAACCAGATGCCTGGTCCCGGGTAACTTCCTGATCGATGCTACAGGGGCCGTCCCCGATTCCCTGATAATGCTTTCCGGAAGAAGCTGCAGGCTGAGATTTAGCGAGCCTTTCCCGGATAAAACAACCCTCACTTTGATAGTTTTTGAACTGGAAGATAAAAAGGGAAATCACGCCGATTCCCTGGAGGTAGATTTTCTGTACTATTCTCCCGGTCCTTATGATGTTGTTTTTAACGAAATTTTGTCTGATCCTTCTCCCTCGATCGGGCTGCCCGAATTTGAATACATAGAATTGTACAACCGTAGCCCCTATCCTGCTAATCTTGGGGGATGGGCCCTCAGCACAGGTAATAAAGTGTACCTCTTTCCCCCTGTTATATTTCCAGGAGGGGAATACCTGGTCTTGGGATATAGAGGTATTTTCCATCCTGATGGTTCAGACTATCCTGGCCTGGGATTGCTAACATCCCGGACCAGCTTGCCCAATGAGGGAGCAATGTTCTTCCTGACAAACAGGGAAAATATATTGATTGATTGGATGGATTATGATCCCTCCATGCATGAGAACGAGTATTATATGGATGGTGGCTGGGCACTTGAGAGAGTGGACCCGGAACGTCAATGCATGAGCCGGGATAATTGGGCCACTTCAAAAAGCAGCTTGGGAGGAACTCCGGGTAAGGAAAACAGTGTGAAGCGGGATAATCCTGACCAGCTGCCACCATCACTGGCGAACCTCTACCTGCCAGATTCTACCACACTTGTTATTGAGTTCAGTGAGGTTATGGACCCAGGTTCCCTGATTGAACCAGGGAATTATCTGGTTAGCCCGGGACAGAAACTCCCTCATTACATTGAATGCCATACCCCGGAATACCGGACAGCAATCCTGTATTTTACCCGGGCGTTTGATCCGGGCAAGGACTATCAGCTGGAATTATCCGGAAATCTTGTTGATTGTGCTGGAATGTCTGTTTCATCAGATCGGATTTTGCGATTTGCACTTCCCGTTCAGCCTGTTATTAATGAAGTATTTATCTCCGAAATTTTATTTGATCCCAAGACCTACTGTCCCCGGTTCATAGAGATCCATAATCCAGGTACTAAAACATTTGACCTGGCAGATCTGAGGATAGGGAAGCAAAACGCCTCAAACGGGCAGATTGAATCTGTATCTTCCACTTCCGTTGGGCACCACCTTTTTTTCCCCGGTGATTACCTTGCGCTGACAGATGATCCGAATAGACTCAAGGATTGCTACTACGTTCATGATTCTGAAACACTTATAGCTTGCAAGGGATTGCCTGTGATGGATGAAGCGGAAGGCACCGTTCTGCTCCTGGATAAATATTTACAGGTCCTGGATAAAGTTTCATATAACCAGCAGATGCATTATCCATTGTTGTCCTCTACTGAAGGTGTTTCCCTTGAAAGGATAAGATTTGACTTTCCATCAGACCATCCTTCGAACTGGCATTCCGCTGCAGCAATCGAAGGGTATGCCACACCAGGCAGGATAAATTCGCAAAGCCATTTTTCCGCTTCTGTTCAGGAGGAGATTGAGGTTGAACCGGAGATCTTCACCCCTGACCAGGATGGGCAGGATGATTTTTTAATGATAAGATATAATTTCCCTCAACCTGGCGCAATGTCCACAGTGCTGGTTATGGATCCCCGTGGGAGGGTCATCAAAAGGATAGCCGAAAATCAATTGCTGGGAGCTGAAGGATTTTTCACCTGGGATGGAAGTACTGATTATGGCCAGGAGGCCAGGGCAGGCATATACCTGGTTTATGTGAGAATCTTTGATGTGCAGGGGAAGGTTAGGAATTACAAGAAAACCTGTGTACTCTCACCCGGTACCCGCCATTAGATACTGGAGATTAATTCTTTCATGATCAGTGTCATTTGCGGTTCTGCTTTCGCCGCAACGGAAGTAACATCCTCCAGCGATACTTTCACGATCTTTCCTGGTACTCCCAGGTCTGTAATGATGGATATGGCAAAACATGTGATCCCCATTTGATGCGCAACTATGATTTCAGGAACCGTTGACATACCTACTGTATCACCACCGATGATCCTGAAATATTGGTATTCTTTGGGTGTTTCTAATGTGGGACCGGTAACTCCGACATAACATCCCTTTCTGACAGGAAGCTTGTGTTGGCGGCCGATTTCGAAGGCCTTATCGATCAGGGTAAGATCATATGTTTCACTCATATCGGGGAAACGGTCACCAAAGGCGTTATCGTGTGGACCAATCAGTGGATTGGGTATCAGGTTGATGTGGTCATCAAGGATCATCAGGTCACCGATCTCAAAATCAGGGTTGACACCACCACTGGCATTGGATACAAATAGGTGGCTTATCCCGAGATATTTCATAACCCTTACCGGGAACGTCACTTCTTGAGGGCTGTATCCTTCGTAATAATGGAATCGTCCCTGCATGGCAACGATCCTTTTGCCATTCAATTTCCCAAATATCATTTTACCATGATGGCTCTCCACTGTTGATACAGGGAAGTTAGGAATATCTTCATAGTTAAGAACGGTATTAATCTCTATCTCATTGACCATTCCTCCAAGACCTGTCCCTAAAATGATCCCAATCTCGGGTTGAAGATCAATTTTGCTTTTTATGTAGGATACTGTCTCTTTTATTGTTTGTAACATATTTGAGGATTTGCTTGTTGAAGTTTTCTGTGTCTTCATTCAGGAACTTTGTTTCTATAGGTATATAGAACATCCTTCTTTTTATTTCCAGGTTAATATTAGCAAATTTTCTCAATCTCATGGCATCCTTCTCGGTCGTAAATATGAATCTGTCTTCACCTTCCATTTTATTGTATGCATGGAGGATAATCTTGACATCCTTTTGACTGAAACTATGATGATCAGGGAAGGTCATTTCCTTGATTCTGTGTGAGATACTGAGCAGATGCTGCTTGAATAACCTGGGATTGGCGATTCCTGTGACCATGAGTATTGTGGGACTGGCAGCTTTGATTTTTGAAAAAGTGATTTTCGGACCTGCATCTATAAATAGGGGGACCGGTTCCCTGTATCCCAGCCGGGTAAAATATAGATGCTGGAAGGCTTTCAGAGCCGTATCCTTAACGATCAGTCGCCTCTCAATGGGTTTCAAACTGTCCGGGCATTTTGTTACCAGGATGATGTTAGCCCTTTGCTTCTCATATGCCTTTTCCCTCAGCAGGCCGACAGGTAATAATCGGTCTTCCATGATAGGACGGTTAAAATCAATAAGCAAAATGGACAGCCCTGGTTTAATGCGCCTGTGCTGGTAGGCATCATCCAGCAGCACTACATCCAAGTCGGGAATTCTTGTCATTAGCTGCTGCACTCCATTGACCCGTTTGCGGTCCACCGCCACATGTACATCCGGAAATTTCTGTTTGATCTGTACAGGTTCGTCTCCTATATCCGGTACGCCCGACTCAGGACCAGCAAGGATGAAATGCTTTGTTCTCCTTTTGTATCCCCTGCTGAGTACAGCCAGATTGAATTCATCTTTCAGGAGCCTGACAAGGTATTCAACATGAGGTGTTTTCCCCGTACCTCCAGCAGTAATATTCCCGACTGAAATAATGGGAATAGGAAATTCATGAGATTTGATTATGTTGTAATCATACAGAAAGTTTCGGATGAAGATAAGCAGACCGTACAGTAAAGAAAATGGATACAATAAGATATTAAGGTTATTTTTACTGGAGGCCGGCATACTTAATGTATCTCAAACATAAATGGCATACGAGCCTGAACACCGAAGAGGTTTTCAAGTTCATTGACTGATTTGAAGTATTTGTAAAACTCGCCCAGTTCATTCTGGATCATTCGTGCCCTTGTATTTTTCGTAAGCTCCCTGATAAATACATTTAGCGGATCTTCAAGTACGGGCAGGGAAATGACCCTGTATTTTTCAAGACCTGCCATCTCCCCGGCAACCTTGATGGCATCAGTTAAACCTCCGTACATGTCTATCAAACCGTTTTCCAGGGCATCTGCACCACTCCAGACCCTTCCGCCACCAATGGCATTGACCTCTTCTTTTGGCATTTCCCGTCCTGAGGAGACAACAGTGAGGAATGATTCATAAGTCCGGTCTACCATGTGGTAAATGATATCTTTTTCGTCTGCCGTCATGGGCCTGAAAGGTGTACCCAAATCAGCATGTTTACTGGTTTTAGCCACATCAATATTGATCCCCAGTTTATTATTGAAGAAGGATTGAGCATTGGGGAGCATGGCAAAAACGCCAATTGAGCCCGTAATGCTGTTCGGACTTGCCAGCACCGTATCAGCAGGTGCGAGTATCAAATATCCACCTGAGGCTGCTACATCACCGATGGAAGCAACCAGGGGTTTGGTCTGACTTGCAAGGAGTGCCTCCCGGTAAATCACTTCTGAAGCGAGCGCTCCGCCACCGCCTGAATTTACCCTGAGGACAATGGCTTTCACGGTACTGTCCCTGCGTGCCTTCCGGATGGCCCTGGAAATCCTCTCGGAACCGATGGTGCCTTCACCTGTATTCCCCATCAGCACATCCCCATGTGCATAGACCACTGCCACCTTATCCTTCGTATATCCTTTGTAATCCTTTTTTACATGTACCTTCTTGTATTTCTTAATGGTGATGCTGTTCAGGTCTTTTTTCGGGCTGGTCCCGGTTAGTTTCTTCAGTTCATCAATGATCTCGTCTTTGAATTTTAATCCATCAACCAGGTTATGCTCCAGGGCCAGGTCTGATGAACGAATGGTGAATTGATCAGCATAATTGTTGAGGGTTTCTACATCCATACCACGTTGTTCAGCAATCCCCATGAGCATATGATCCCAGAGTGATCCTATCCATTGCATTGTCTGAGTGCGACTTTCGGTACTCATATGTTCCTTGGTAAAGGGTTCACCAAAGCTTTTATATTCTCCCCGGCGAATTACCTGGGCCTCGATGCCCAATTTATCAAGTGCCCCTTTATAGAACATGATTTCTGTTCCAAGTCCGAGTAAAAGCAAATCCCCTGATGGATTCAGGTACATACTATCGGCCACCGAGGCCAGATAGTAGGCCTTCTGGGTATAAGTATCACTAAAGGCCAGGATAAATTTTCCGGATTCCTTAAAATCAAGAAGGGCATTCCGGATTTCTTCGGTACTGCCATAACCTGCTGCCAGTGAAATCATCTCCATGTAGATCCCGGAAATCTGATCATCTTTTTTGGCTTTATTGATACAATCCAGGATATCATTTAGTCCCATCTCACGTATCATGGGCAGGCCTGTAGGCAGAAAATCAAAAGGATTATCGGCGGTCCTGTCAACAATCTTGTCACTGAGTTTTAAATAGAGGATGGAATTGTCCTTGACTTCGACTGGTTTTTCTGATGAAGAAGCACTAATGATAAGAATCAGGAAAAAGAAAAAGAGCAGTGTACTCAGGAAAATTCCTGCTATGGTTGCCAGTGTATATTTCAGAAAACTTTTCATAATCTATTAAGAACATTAGGGTTAAACGCCCAAAGATATGTAAAATTGGATGCAATTCTCCTGAATTTTTTTCTATTTGAACCAAAAAAATCATAAAATTGTTTATTTTCTGGTATGACTGAAAAATTGCTGGTATTACAATTGGGAAGCAATCTGGGCAACCGCTCCGGGAATCTTCACAAGGCCTGTTTACTGATCGAAGAATCAATTGGTACCATTGAGTCTTTTTCATCTATATACGAAACAGCACCCTGGGGATATGACAGCAAAAATCACTTCCTTAATCAATGTATCACTGTATGGTCTGTTAGGGATCCTGGCAGCATACTTGAGAGGATACACCTGATTGAAACGAAACTTGGCCGGAAGGGAAGATCAATTGATTATATCGACCGCCTGATAGATATTGATATTCTATTTTACGGAGATATGGTTTTATCGCGCCCGGATCTACAAATCCCCCATCCTAAAATTCAGGATCGCAGATTTAGCCTTGTCCCACTTGCAGAGATCCTGCCGGATTTTGCACATCCGACCTTCCGGAAAAAGATAAGCACAATGCTTTCCGAATGTTTGGATAAAGGGAAAGTGAAACGAATAGAGACGGATTAGTCGATTTGTTTCAAACAGGGGAATTCAGAAATACCGGA
The DNA here is from genome assembly GCA_964642325.1 of uncultured Bacteroides sp. Classification (GTDB taxonomy): domain Bacteria; phylum Bacteroidota; class Bacteroidia; order Bacteroidales; family SM23-62; genus SM23-62. Next base: position 23,807 of record CAZXOJ010000025.1, read on the forward strand.
GCCAAAATTCTTTAAGGTTTCCAGCAAATATTTATCACCTGGATTGTCAATGGACAGGACAAGGTTTTGTTCCGAGTTTTCCCTGATAAAGTGATCAATGATGAATTCAATGGCCCCCTCTTTCATGCCATCAGCGTTGGCTGCAGCATGCAGAATACTTGCCCTTCCGTTGAAAATGAGGAATAATATGATAGCGCATAGATTATTGGACCTGTCATATGCTGATGCAAGCTGTGCAGACCTGTATCTAATGGCATTAGAAGCGATTAAACGAAGGGTTGATATCTGGTTGGGTTTCAGTTTTTGCTTATTGAGTTTGTCAAGGCGGTAGGAGAACATCAGCAGATCATTTACAGAAGTATTACTTACGAAACTGATGGAGTTTTCTCCTGCAAGGTTTAAACGATCTTTAATGACGCGGCTGAATCTGGCCCTGGTTTGTTTATATGGGCTGATAAGGTCAAGTTCAGCAGCGTTATGTATCCTGGCATTCTTTTTCATCACAATGTTGAATTTGTTCAGGCACATTCTGCGGAGTTTGTAATTACGGGGAATTGCCTGCAGGTATCGATATATTGTTTCGGGATCGGGGATGCTGGTGGAGAACACACCCAAATGGAAGGCATAGTCAGGTTGAATGAGCGTTTTCCTGCCCATTGATCTAAAAACCGGCAAAGGCATAACTGTGGTGAAATCCCTGTTGGCTATTAATTCCCAATCGGGACAAACTATGTCCAGGTACCAGGACAGTGCATAGATGGCACCATTTGGTGAGGCGGTTATGCACTTGTCATAATCCTTTGCAGCCTCTCCTGGAATTAAAATATGATTAATAGCATTCAAATCAATCCTTCATCAGAAAAGCTAAAATATGAATTATCTGCAATAATGAGGTGATCGAGCAATTGTAAGTCCATGGTTCGGCATGAATCACTGATCTTTGAGGTAATTTTCATATCTGCCTCGCTCGGTTTCAAATTTCCTGATGGATGATTATGACAGAGGATCATAGCACTGGCCAGACGGTCAAGTGCATGTTTCAGGATAATGCGAACATCTATTACTGTTCCCGATATGCCCCCCTGGCTGATCCTGATATTATCAATTACACGGTTGGCCCGGTTCATAAGCAAGATCCAGAATTCTTCATGTGCAAGGTCTCCGAGTACAGGCTGGAAAAGTGTATATACATCCTGGCTGCCAGCTATCCTTATCTTATCCTGAAAATCAGACTTGCTTCTTCTCCTGCCAAGTTCAAGGGCCGCAATGATAGCCACTGCTTTTGCAGGTCCCATACCTTTGTGTTTCACCAGGTCATTTACTGTTAACCTTCCCAGTTCCCTGAGATTATTACCTGCGGTTATCAGTATTTTCCTAGCCAGTTCCACTGCTGATTCATCCCTTCCGCCCGATCGTATAAGTATAGCCAATAATTCCGCGTTACTCAGACTGGTAATACCTTTGGCAAGTAGTTTCTCCCTCGGACGATCTTCCAAAGCCCAATTCTTGATCCCTGATTTTTGATAAGATTGCATGACTTACTTTAAAGTATATGTCCGATGAGCCAGAAAATCAGTCAGGGAACTACTGAACTTTTTCGTAAGTGCTGAAAACAAAAAACCCCCTTCAAAATTGAAGAGGGCCGTATAAGTGAGACGTCTATTTAAAGATTCTTAACGTGGATAGTAAGGCTTGATTTCAAATTGGAAGCTTTATTCTTATGAATGATATTCTTTTTGGCAAGCCTGTCGAGTATTGAGGATACTTTTGGTAATAATTCAGCCGCTTCCTTCTTCTCCTTTGTATTGCGCAGCTTTTTTATCGCATTCCTGGCGGATTTTGCATAGTACCGGTTATGCAATGTACGTAGCTCGTTCTGTCTGATCCTTTTCTTAGCTGATAAATGATGTGCCATCCTGATAAAATTTAATTGGGCTAGGTACTCACGTTAGATGATGACATGTC
>CAZXOJ010000026.1:0-17785 GCA_964642325.1 uncultured Bacteroides sp.
AATGTGGGACTGCGGTTTGCCATCCGTGAAGGAGGACGTACCGTTGGTGCCGGTCAGGTTACGGAAATTATTGAATAAGAAAGTCCATAACTTTTAGCTTTCAATAAGATGTCCAGGGTTCGGTCCCGCTATACGGGATCGAACTTTTGGCATGTTTCCACAAGTATAGCACACGGGTGTAGCTCAATTGGTAGAGCATTGGTCTCCAAAACCAAGGGTCGGGAGTTCGAGTCTCTCCACCCGTGCTAAGGTTTAAAAGATGAAGATTAAAACATATATTCAAGAGACCTGGAATGAGCTGATCCATAAGGTATCATGGCCAACCTGGTCGGAGCTGCAGAACAGTGCTGTGGTAGTCATGATCGGAACGGTGATCATATCCCTGATCATTTTTGCCATGGATGTCAGTTTCAGGAATATCATGGAAATGATTTACGGCCTGTTTTATTAATGTTTAGAAAAAACCGAACGAATGGGTGAGATCGAAAAGAAATGGTATGTCCTGAGGGCTATCGGAGGGAAGGAGAAGAAAGTCAAGGAAATGATTGAGAGTGAAGTTTCGAGGCTCAACCTGCAGGATTATGTTTCGCAGGTACTGATACCTACCGAGAAAGTTTATCAGATCCGCCAGGGCAAGAAGATCAGCAAGGAACGGAATTTCTTTCCGGGATACGTACTGATCGAAGCAGCACTTGTAGGAGAGATCCCGCATATTCTCAAAAATGTCACCAACGTGATCGGTTTTCTTGGGACCAAAGGAGAAGAGGCACCGACACCTTTGCGTGCGAATGAGGTGAACAGGATACTGGGCAAGGTCGATGAACTGGCCGCCAGTGATGAAGAGATCAATGTCCCGTTTTTTGTGGGAGAATCTGTCAAGGTTATAGATGGGCCATTCAACAGCTTTACCGGGGTGATCGAGGAGGTAAATAATGAGAAGAAGAAGCTGAAGGTAATGGTAAAAATATTTGGACGAAAGACACCGCTTGAATTGAGCTTCATGCAGGTGGAAAAGGATTCATAAAGAAATTTGGCAACTGTATGTTTCACCCGATGCTGGGTGTTCACGCTTCCAATATAGTTAGGCAATTTTTTTGATTAACCGGAAATCGTAGATTTAAATTATGGCGAAAGAAGTAGCAGGATTAATCAAGTTACAAATCAGGGGTGGATCAGCAAATCCATCCCCTCCCGTCGGACCCGCATTGGGTGCGAAAGGAGTTAACATCATGGAGTTTTGTAAACAGTTCAATGGGCGGACCCAGGAGAAGGCAGGAAAATTACTTCCGGTAATTATTACTGTTTATGTTGATAAGTCCTTTGATTTTATTGTCAAGACTCCTCCGGTTGCTGTTCAATTACTTGAAGCAGCAAAAACTAAGAAAGGTTCCTCGGAACCCAACAGGGACAAAGTTGCCTCTGTATCATGGAAGCAAGTTCAGCAAATTGCACAGGACAAAATGGTTGACCTGAATGCTTTTACTGTTGAATCTGCCATGAGAATGGTTGCGGGAACTGCACGAAGTATGGGAATCACTGTAATGGGAGATTTCCCGACTAATCTTTAATCTCTAAATAATAATGGCAAAACTGACAAAGAACAGAAAGCTTGCTGTAGAAAAAATTGAGGAAGGTAAACTCTATAAGTTAAATGAAGCTGCAACTTTGCTGAAAGAAGTCATATCCACCAAATTTGATGCATCGGTGGATATCGACGTCAGGCTGGGTGTTGATCCCAGGAAGGCAAACCAGATGGTACGGGGTGTAGTAACGCTTCCACATGGCACGGGTAAGGAAATCCGTGTGCTTGTACTCTGCACACCGGACAAGGAAGAAGAAGCAAAAAAGGCAGGCGCGGATTACGTTGGGCTTGATGATTACGTTGAGAAGATACAAAACGGCTGGACAGACATAGATGTTATCATTACCATGCCACCCGCAATGGGTAAGGTTGGTAAACTTGGTAAGATCCTCGGTCCCCGTGGACTCATGCCGAACCCAAAGAGTGGGACGGTTACCATGGATATCGGGAAAGCCGTGGCGGATGTCAAGATGGGTAAGATTGATTTCAAGGTGGATAAATTTGGCATCATACATTCCAGGATAGGCAAGGCCTCTTTTGAGTCCGATCAGATTGTGGACAATGCAAGAGAATTCATCAGCACCATCGTAAAACTAAAGCCCACATCAGCCAAGGGAACCTATATCAAGAGTATTTCCCTTTCCAGTACAATGAGTCCGGGTATCAGGATCGATACCAAAATTGCGGAAGATTAAGACAGCAGCTGAGATTAATGAATCTGAAATCATGAGAAGAGAAGAGAAAAATGTCATCATAGACGGATTGACAGAGCAGATCAATAAAGCCAGCCATTTCTATCTGACAGATATATCAGAGCTGAATGCTGAAGATACTTCCTCCCTACGGAGAAAATGTTTTGAAAAAGACATTGAACTGGTAGTGGTGAAGAATACATTATTGAAACAGGCACTGGATAAGTCCGAAGGCAATTTTGAAGAATTCTATGATATATTGAAGAATTCAACTTCGGTGATGTTTTGTGAGACGGGTAATATTCCCGCCAAACTCATCAAGGAATTCAGGACGGCACATGAACGTCCCGTCCTGAAGGCCGCCTTTGTTGAAGAATCAATATATCTGGGCGATGAACAACTGGATGCACTGTCATCCCTCAAGTCGAAGAACGAACTTATCGGGGATGTGCTCCTGTTGCTCCAGTCACCTATGAAAAACCTGTTGTCTGCAATGCAGTCAGGAGGAAACAACCTGGCAGGCGTTGTACAGACACTTGCAGAACGAGAAGGATAATAATAATCAATTAATAAATTTTAGAAAAATGGCAGACGTTAGCGCAATTGCAGATCAATTAGTAGAATTGACTGTAAAAGAAGTAAGTGAACTTCTTGACGTATTGAAAGAAAAGCATGGTATAGAGCCTGCAGCTGCTGCAGTAGCAGTAGCCGGTGTACCCGCCGCAGGTGGGGAAGCTGCTGCTGAGGAAAAGAGCACATTTGATGTGATCCTTACAGCACCCGGTGGAGCAAAGCTGCAGATCGTTAAGCTTGTTAAGGAACTTACCGGTCTTGGACTGAAAGAGGCAAAAGGTGTTGTTGATTCCGCACCAGCCCCGATCAAGGAAGGTATACCCAGGGATGAAGCTGAAAACCTGAAAACGCAATTGGAAGAAGCTGGAGCAGAGGTTGAACTTAAATAGCATCTTCCTAATGATTCTTACAACAGGTTTAGAATCCCCTACGGGGGTTCTAAGCCTTTTGTTATATTCAGTACTAATATTGATCGTTCTTTAAATAAAAGATAAATGGCCGCGAATAAAGTTGAAGGAAGAATTAATTTCTCTGCCGCTAAGAATCAGCTACAATATCCTGATTTTCTGGGAGTTCAGTTGAAATCTTTCACGGAATTTTTCCAGATGGAAACCACATCGGAGGATAGAAAAGCAGAAGGCCTGTACAGGGTTTTTAATGATAATTTCCCCATCACAGACACACGTAATAATTTCATTCTTGAATTCCTGGACTACCAGGTTGACCCTCCCAGGTATTCCATTGATGAGTGCATTGAGCGTGGTCTGACCTATAGTGTTCCACTGAAAGCCAAACTCAAATTATACTGTACGGATCCGGAGCACGAAGATTTTGATACCGTCATACAGGATGTGTATCTGGGTACCATACCTTATATGACTGAGCGTGGACTGTTCATCATCAACGGGGCGGAACGTGTGGTAGTCTCCCAGCTCCACCGGTCCCCGGGTGTCTTTTTCGGACAAAGCATCCATGCCAACGGAACCAAACTGTATTCAGCCAGGATCATCCCCTTTAAGGGATCCTGGATTGAATTTGCCACAGACATTAACAATGTAATGTATGCCTACATTGACCGGAAAAAGAAGTTACCTGTGACTACATTGCTCAGGGCTATCGGTTATGAAGGTGATAAGGAAATTCTTGAGATCTTCGACCTGGCAGATGAGTTGAGGGTTTCTAAAACCGGATTAAAAAAAGTGATCGGCCGGAAACTGGCTGCAAGGGTGCTGAAGTCATGGGTCGAAGACTTCGTGGATGAGGATACCGGTGAGGTGGTATCCATCGAAAGGAACGAGGTGGTTATTGACAGGGAAACCATCCTGGAAAATGATCATATTGACATGATAGTGGATTCGGGATCCAAGACCATTCTTTTGCACAAAGAATCCATGAACCTGGCTGATTTTGCCATCATATACAATACCCTTCAAAAAGATCCATGTAACTCTGAAGAAGAGGCGGTCCTTCATATATACCGTCAGCTTCGGAATTCCGAACCGCCGGATGAGGCAACCGCCAGGGATGTCATCGACAAACTCTTTTTCTCAGACAAACGTTATGACCTTGGACAGGTAGGCCGTTACAGGATCAATAAAAAGCTTGGACTATCCACGGATATGGATGTCAAGGTACTGACCAGGGAGGACATCATTGAAATCATCAAATACCTGATCGAATTGATCAATTCCAAAACGGATGTTGATGATATCGACCACCTGAGTAACAGGCGTGTCAGAACAGTAGGTGAACAACTTTCGAACCAGTTTAGCGTCGGTTTGGCACGTATGGCCAGGACCATCAGGGAGCGGATGAATGTTCGGGACAATGAGGTGTTTACACCCATTGACCTGATCAACTCCAAGACCCTGTCATCGGTAATCAACTCATTTTTTGGAACAAACCAGCTTTCCCAGTTTATGGACCAGACCAATCCCTTGGCGGAAATGACGCATAAGCGGAGAATGTCGGCACTGGGACCAGGCGGTCTTTCAAGGGAGCGCGCGGGGTTTGAGGTAAGGGATGTGCATTACACACACTACGGGCGACTCTGTCCGATTGAAACACCGGAAGGTCCGAATATAGGGCTGATATCTTCCCTCTGTGTCTATGCCAAGATCAACGACCTCGGTTTTATTGAAACTCCATACCGGAAGGTTAACGAAGGACAGGTAGACCTGTCCAACCAGGGCGTCCTTTTCCTCAGTGCGGAAGAGGAAGAATCCAAAATCATTGCCCAGGCCAATGCCCCCATCCAGGACGATGGGAAATTTGTTAACCCAAGGGTGAAAGCAAGATATGATGCGGATTATCCCCTGGCAGAATCCGGGACTGTAGAACTTATGGATGTGGCACCTAACCAGATCGCATCAATCGCTGCTTCCCTGATCCCATTTCTGGAACATGACGATGCCAACAGGGCCCTGATGGGCTCCAACATGATGCGCCAGGCTGTCCCTTTGGTCAGGCCGGAATCACCTGTTGTCGGTACCGGAATAGAAGCCATTGTAGCCAAAGATTCCAGGCTGCTGGTAGTAGCAGCAGGAGATGGAGTGGTTGAATTTGTCGATTCCAACGAGATCGTGATCCGTTATATCCGTACAGAAGAACAGAAATTCGTCAGCTTTGATGATGATATCAAGCGGTACAAGCTTCCCAAATACAAGAAGACAAACCAGAATACCTGTGTAAACCTGAATCCCATCGTTATGAAGGGACAGAAGGTAAAGGCCGGGCAGATCCTGACCCAGGGGTATGCAAGTGAGGCCGGGGAACTGGCACTTGGGCGGAACCTGAAGGTGGCTTTTATGCCCTGGAAAGGTTATAACTTCGAGGATGCCATTGTGATCTCTGACAGGGTGGTAAAGGATGATGTCTTTACTTCCATACATATTGATGAGTACCTGTTGGAGGTGCGTGATACTAAGAGGGGACTGGAAGAATTGACTTCCGATATCCCGAATGTGAGTGAAGAGGCCACCAGGAACCTGGATGAGAACGGGCTTATCAGGATTGGGGCCCATGTGGAACCCGGTGATATCCTGATCGGTAAGATCACCCCGAAAGGTGAATCTGATCCCTCCCCGGAAGAAAAACTGCTGCGTGCCATTTTTGGTGACAAGGCAGGTGATGTGAAGGATGCTTCTCTAAAGGCATCTCCTTCTCTGGAAGGTGTGGTGATAGACAAAAAGCTATTTTCACGGTCCATGAAAGACCGGAAATTCAAGCAGGCCTCAAAACCCATTCTTGACAAGATTGAGGAAGAATTCGTAAAGAAGATCGATAACCTTAGGGGAAGGCTTATTGATAAAGTTTTTTCCCTTGTAAACGGGAAGACCTCACAGGGAGTAAAGGATTACCTGAACGCTGATGTAGTGCCCAAAGGTACCAAGTTTACCCAGAAGCTTCTCCTGGAAATCAATTACCTGGATGTGAATCCGAATAAATGGACCACCGACAAAAAGAAGAACGATACCATCCGTACCCTCCTTCATAATTATACCATCAAATACAAGGAGATAGAGGGCTTCTACAAGCGGAAGAAGTATAATGTTACCATCGGTGATGAGCTGCCCACAGGGATCATACAGATGGCCAAGGTGTACATCGCGATGAAGCGGAAAGTGAAGGTAGGTGATAAGATGGCCGGTAGGCATGGGAACAAAGGTATTGTGGCAAAAATCGTAAGACAGGAAGATATGCCTTTCCTAAAGGACGGGACACCGGTGGATATCGTACTGAATCCGCTGGGAGTGCCTTCCAGGATGAACCTTGGACAGATCTATGAGACAGTGCTCGGCTGGGCCGGTGAAAACCTCGGAGTGAAATTTGCCACTCCCATTTTCGATGGTGCCAGCATAGACCAGATCAATGAGTATACTGAAAAAGCCGGTGTACCGAAATATGGCAAGACCTATCTCTATGATGGAGGGACTGGTGAGCGTTTTGACCAGCCAGCCACAGTAGGGGTGATCTATATGCTGAAACTCGGCCATATGGTAGATGATAAGATGCATGCCCGTTCCATTGGACCATATTCATTGATTACGCAACAGCCCTTGGGGGGTAAGGCCCAGTTCGGGGGACAGCGGTTTGGTGAAATGGAAGTATGGGCATTGGAGGCCTTTGGTGCTGCCAATATCCTGCAGGAACTGCTCACTGTGAAATCAGATGATGTCATCGGGCGCGCCAAGGCATACGAAGCTATCGTAAAAGGGGACCCCATGCCCTTTCCCGGCATCCCCGAATCACTCAATGTATTGTTGCACGAGTTACGTGGACTCGGCTTAAGTGTTAAACTGGTATAAAAAAAACAATTATATGTCCCTGAAAAGAGATTTAAAGGTCAATACAGATTTTACAAAGGTTACTATCGGACTGGCATCTCCCGAGGAGATCCTGGAAAAGTCCAGTGGTGAAGTCTTGAAGCCCGAAACCATTAATTACCGGACCTATAAACCAGAGCGTGACGGTTTGTTCTGCGAAAGGATCTTCGGTCCGGTTAAGGACTATGAATGCCATTGCGGGAAATACAAGCGGATCCGTTACAAGGGGATCGTTTGTGACCGTTGTGGAGTTGAGGTCACCGAGAAGAAGGTCCGCCGCGAACGCATGGGCCATATCTCACTCGTGGTCCCGGTAGCCCATATCTGGTATTTCAAATCCCTGCCCAATAAGATCGGGTACCTGCTGGGACTGCCTACCAAGAAATTGGATTCCATCATTTATTACGAGCGGTACGTGGTGATAAATCCGGGTATCAAGCAGGCTGAGGAGGTCAATTACCTGGATTTCCTGACAGAGGAGGAATACCTGGATATCCTGGAGTCCCTTCCCAAGGAAAACCAGTTCCTGGATGATGACCATCCGGACAAGTTCATTGCCGATATGGGGGCGGAGGCATTGTTTGCCCTCCTGGAAAGAATAGACCTGGATGATATGTCTTATTCACTCAGGCATAAGGCCAATACAGAAACTTCACAACAAAGGAAGAACGAAGCCCTGAAAAGACTGCAGGTAGTGGAAGCCTTTAGGGCGTCCAAGGGTATCAACAAGCCTGCCTGGATGATCGTCAAGGTGGTTCCTGTGATACCTCCGGAACTAAGGCCATTGGTGCCGCTGGATGGTGGACGTTTTGCCACCTCCGACCTGAATGACCTGTACAGGCGTGTTATCATCCGGAACAACCGCCTGAAAAGACTGATAGAGATCAAGGCACCTGAAGTCATCCTCCGTAATGAAAAGAGGATGCTGCAGGAAGCTGTGGATTCACTCTTCGATAATTCGAGAAAGGCCAATGCTGTGAAGACCGAAGCCAACAGGCCGCTGAAATCACTCAGTGACAGCCTGAAGGGTAAGCAGGGAAGATTCCGTCAGAACCTTCTGGGGAAACGGGTAGATTATTCAGCCAGGTCAGTCATTGTCGTCGGTCCCGAACTGAAATTGCATGAATGCGGACTGCCCAAGGATATGGCAGCCGAACTATACAAACCATTCATCATCAGGAAGCTGATAGAACGTGGGATCGTCAAGACTGTGAAGTCCGCCAAAAAGATAGTTGACCGTAAAGATCCTGTCGTATGGGATATTCTGGAGAACGTTTTGAAAGGCCACCCGGTGTTGTTAAACCGTGCCCCAACCCTTCACCGGCTTGGGATACAGGCATTTCAGCCCAAACTGATCGAGGGGAAAGCCATTCATTTGCACCCCCTTGTCTGTACGGCATTTAATGCTGACTTTGACGGAGACCAGATGGCTGTGCACCTGCCACTTGGCAATGCTGCCATCCTGGAAGCCCAGATGCTGATGCTGGCCTCCCATAATATCCTCAACCCGGCCAATGGGGCACCGATCTCCGTTCCGTCACAGGACATGGTACTAGGACTTTATTATATTACCAAGTCGAGGAAAGGAACCAAGGAAAACCCGATGAAAGGAGAAGGACTGGTATTTTATTCACCCGAAGAAGTGAATATTGCCTATAATGAGGGTGTGGTTGACATGCATGCTATCATCAAGGTCAGGCTTAAGAAGAATGGCGGTGCTGATGAAAAAGAAGAAATGGTTGAGACCACCGTTGGAAGGGTAATGTTCAACCAGTTCATTCCGGAGAACGTTGGCTTCATCAACGAGCTGTTGACGAAGAAATCTCTCAGGGACATCATCGGTGATGTACTGAAAAAGACAGGTACAGCCGCCACAGCCCAGTTCCTGGATGACATTAAGTCACTTGGATATGAGACAGCCTTCAGGGGCGGATTGTCCTTTAACCTCGATGATGTAATCGTACCGAGCCAGAAGACTGAATTTGTGGACGAGGGTTATAAGCAGGTTGATGAGGTGGTGAACAATTACAACATGGGTTTCATCACTAACAATGAAAGATATAACCAGATCATTGATATCTGGACACATACCAATGCAAAGTTGACCCAATCTCTGCTGAAACAGCTGAGCTCTGATAACCAGGGATTCAATCCCGTGTATATGATGCTTGATTCCGGCGCCCGGGGGTCCAAAGAACAGATCCGGCAGCTATCAGGCATGAGGGGATTGATGGCAAAACCCCAGAAATCAGGGGCTACCGGTTCCGAAATTATCGAGAACCCCATCCTGTCCAATTTTAAAGAAGGATTATCAGTATTGGAGTATTTTATCTCCACGCACGGTGCCCGTAAGGGTCTGGCAGATACAGCCCTGAAAACAGCGGATGCCGGTTACCTTACAAGGAGGCTGGTGGACGTTTCACAGGACGTTATCACCTCGGAATTTGATTGTGGTACTCTCAGGGGGATAATGGCCACTGCCATTAAGACCAATGAGGAGGTTGTGGAGTCACTTTATGAAAGGATACTCGGCCGGACAACCGTTCATGATGTTTATCATCCATTGACAGGAGAGCTGCTCATTGCTTCCGGAGAGGAAATCACGGAAGAGATCGGCAGGCTTATTGATGATTCACCACTTGAACTGGTAGAGATCAGGTCCGTACTGACCTGTGAGGCAAAGAAAGGGATCTGTGCCAAGTGTTACGGTAGGAACCTGGCGACCGGAAAAATGGTCCAGAACGGAGAAGCCGTTGGTGTGATCGCAGCACAATCCATCGGGGAACCAGGTACACAGCTTACGCTGAGAACCTTCCACGTGGGAGGAACCGCTTCCAATATTACATCCGAATCGAATGTAATATCAAAGTATGACGGTGTCGTGGAGATAGATGACCTGCGATGCGTTGAAAAAGTGCAGGACGATGGTTCGAAATTAGATATCGTAATTGGCCGCCTGGCAGAAATGAGGATCATCGACAAAAACACCAGGATACCTCTGACCACCCACTCTATTAACTATGGATCCAAACTTTATGTGAAGGAAGGGGCAGAAGTTAAGCGGGGTGAACTTATCTGTGAGTGGGATCCTTACAATGCGGTCATTGTTTCTGAAAGTGACGGTGCAATTGCATTTGAGGCTGTTCTGGAAGGAATAACCTTCCGTGAGGAATCTGATGAGCAGACCGGTTACCGTGAAAAGGTGATCATAGAAACGCGGGACAAAACCAAGAACCCGGGGATCAAGATCATGTCTGGAAAGAAAGATGTGCTTAAATCATATAACCTGCCTGTAGGTGCCCATATTATGGTGAACGAGGGTGATAAGGTGCTGACCGGCGATATCCTGGTAAAGATCCCGAGAGCGGTTGGGAAATCCGGAGATATCACAGGAGGTCTGCCCAGGGTCACCGAGCTTTTTGAAGCCAGGAATCCTTCGAACCCTGCAGTCGTTTCTGAAATTGACGGGGAAGTATCCTTCGGAAAGATCAAGCGTGGTAACCGTGAGATCATTATCATGTCCAAGGCCGGGGAATTGAAGAAATACCTGGTACCCCTGTCCAAGCAGATCCTTGTCCAGGAGAATGATTACGTGAAGGCCGGTATACCGCTGTCGGATGGTGCTATTACACCGGCTGACATCCTGGCCATTAAGGGACCAACCAAAGTCCAGGAGTATATTGTCAATGAGGTTCAGGAAGTCTACAGGATGCAGGGTGTTAAGATCAATGACAAGCACTTCGAGGTTATTGTCCGGCAAATGATGCGCAAGGTCGATATTGTAGATCCGGGAGATACCAAATTCCTGGAGAAGCAAGTCGTTGACAAGTGGGTTTTCATGAACGAGAACGACTGGATATATGGAAAAAAGGTAGTGATAGAACCGGGTGATTCAGAATCCTTGAAGGCCGGGCAGATCATCACTGCACGAAAACTCAGAGACGATAATTCCCTGCTGAAGAGAAAAGACAAGGCGCAAATTGAAAGCAGGGAAGCGATTCCTGCCACATCCAATCAGGTCCTCCAGGGGATAACCAAGGCTGCGCTTCAGACCAAGAGCTTTATCTCTGCTGCATCATTCCAGGAAACAACCAAGGTGCTGAATGAGGCCGCCATCTTTGGTAAGGTGGACATGCTTCAAGGCCTGAAGGAAAATGTAATTGTGGGTCACCTGATACCTGCCGGTACCGGCATCAGGGATTACCAGAGGCTGGTGGTGGGGTCACGTGAAGAATACGAGGCGCTTACTGCCGGACAACAACCTCTGCCTGAGAGCTCCGACGTGATAGAGGAAGACAAAACCATTTAGGTAATTACATCATGGAAGACGAAAAGAAGCAACAGGCAAATCAGATCAACATAGAGTTGAAAGAGGAAGTGGCTCAGGGAGTGTATTCCAACCTGGCTGTAATTACCCATTCCAGTTCTGAATTCGTGGTGGATTTTATCCGGGTGATGCCAGGTATACCCAAGGCCGATGTAAAGAGCCGCATCATCCTGACACCCGAGCACGCAAAGAGGCTAATGCTTGCCTTGCAGGATAATATTGCCAAGTATGAAAGCATACACGGTCCTATTAAAAAAGTAGAAGGAGCTGGGACACCACCTATCCCGATGAATTTCGGTGGACCCACTGCCCAGGCATAAGTATTTATATAACAGATAGATGAGGGGTTCGTGCCATAGGCAGGAACCCTTTATTTTTTATTGACATTAGATAGGTCAAATATGTGGCGGGTAATCGGAAAACTTTTATATTTGTCAGATTATTAAATTCATACTCATGAAATTGCTTGTCTGTATTAGTAATGTCCCCGATACAACTACAAAGGTGCGGTTTGTAAATGACGACACCGCCTTTGATACAAACGGGGTGCAATGGATAATTAATCCCTGGGACGAACTGGCACTCACCAGGGCCATGGAGCTCAGGGAGGATGCTTCCAGCGGGATAGAGAAAGTGACTGTGATCACTGTGGGACCTGCGGCTGCCGAACCAACCCTGAGAAAAGGGCTGGCCATTGGGGCTGACGATGCCATCAGGGTGGATGCTGAAGGGGAAGATGCTTACCTGGTAGCCTCCCAGATTGCCGAAGTAGTAAAAAATGATGATTATGATATTATTTTAAATGGTATCGAATCGAGTGATTACAATAGCTCAGCAGTTGGTGGAATGCTGGCAGAACTGCTTAACAGGCCATCCGTTTCTGCTGTTTCATCTTTGCGTTTGGAAAACGGAGAGGTGCTTATCAACCGGGAAATTGATGGTGGGAAAGAAGAACTGAGTATCCCTGTGCCATTTGTGGCCATTGTGCAGAAGGGTATTGCAAAGGAACCCAGGATCCCGGCTATGCGGGGGATCATGATGGCCCGGAAAAAACCACTTCAGGTGTTGCCCCAGGCAGCAATAGACCCGCTAACTGAGTATGTAGATTTCGCATTGCCCACTGCCAAACCGCCATGCAAGATGGTGGATGCCGATAATGTGAAGGAGCTGGTACAGCTGCTACAGAATGAAGCAAAAGTCATCTAATCTCAATTAACCGAAAATCATAATTCAAGATATGTCAGTATTGGTTTACACAGAAAACTGGGATGGTAAATTCAAAAATTTATCCTTTGAACTGGTCTCTTATGCTGCAAAGGTTGCAGAGAAACTGGGTGGTTCAGTAACAGCCATTTCCATTGGTAAGGTCGATGATGCAGAGCTGGGGAAGCTCGGCAATTATGGCGCCTCAACAGTTTTGGCGGTAGATGATGAAATGACTGCCGGATTGGACAATCAACTTTATACAGGTATCATTGCTGCAGCTGCCGAGAAAACGGCTGCACGAGCTCTTGTACTTGCCCACAACAATACAGGTAAGGCCCTGGCGCCGAGACTGTCAGTCAGGCTGAAAGCGGGACTCGCTTCAGGGGTTTCTTCGCTCCCCGAATCAGTGGATCCCATCATTGTTTCAAAAAAGGTATTCAGCGGTAAAGCTTTCAGCAGGGTCAGGATCAATAGTGACAAGGCCATCCTGACGCTTGCTCAGAATTCTTTCGAGATCATAGAAACTGGCGGTTCTGCCAAAGTTGAAGCTTTTGATTCCGGACTCAGCGACACTGCAGTCCAGACCAGTATCAAGGATGTACAGAAACAAACTGGGAAGATCCTGCTTACTGATGCTGAGACTGTTGTATCCGGTGGAAGGGGAATGAAATCAGGAGACAACTGGCAACCCCTTGAAGAGCTGGCCGACGTGCTCGATGCCGCACTTGCCTGTTCCAGGCCTGTTTCTGATGAAGGCTGGCGCCCCCATGATGAGCACACCGGACAAACCGGGAAGATCATCGCACCAAACCTTTACCTTGCTTTTGGGATATCCGGTGCCATTCAACACCTTGCCGGCATTAGCTCTTCGAAGGTCATCGTCGCCGTAAATACAGATAAGGATGCACCCATCTTTGAAGCTGCAGACTATGGGATCATAGGAGATGCAGCCAAGGTTTTGCCCGAACTCATCAATGAGATCAAAACTGCCCAAGCTCAATAATACCCATGATGATAAAGCAGCTTGTTTTCATCATCGCGCTGATCCTGACCATTGCCGCTTTTTCGGTGACCACACGCCGCTTTGTACGTTTTTTTAAACTCACCAAGCCGGCTTTCAGGGTAAGGCAGATAGGCCAGCGGACTATCCTCATGCTTAAAGTTGCCATCGGACAGACCAAGATCTTTCGCAGGCCAGTTATGGGATTTCTCCATGCCCTGGTTTTCTGGGGATTTTGTGTGATCCTGATCGGCAGCATAGAGATGATCATTGATGGTATAAGCGGAACTGAGAAGGTACTACGTTTCCTGGGTATTTTCTATGATATCATCATGGCCTCAGGGGATGTTTTTGCCCTCATCATTGCCGTAGCTATCCTGGTATTCCTTGCCCGCAGGCTTTTCTTGAATGTAAAGCGCTTTTCGGGCCCGGAGATGAAGCATATATCACACCTGGATGCCAACATTGCCCTGACCATGATACTGCTGCTGATGATCTCATTACTTGGGATGAACACATTCTATATCCTATCGTCAATGGAGGCCGGTAATGAGATCTACGGTTATTACCCGGTGAGCATTATTTTGTCAGCCTTCCTCAATACGACAGCCCATACTACCCATATACTCTATGAAACCAGCTGGTGGGCCCATATACTGCTGATCTTCATTTTTGCCAACTACCTCCCATATTCCAAGCACTTCCATGTATTCATGTCTGTGCCCAATGTATTTCTCAGCCGGCTTGAGCCACTGGGTAAACTTGACACCATGGAGAATATTACAAGGGAGGTAAAGATCATGATGGACCCTGACCAGGCTTTTGCTGCACCGGCCGAGGGTGAAGAAGAGTCGGAGCCGGAGCGATTCGGGGTTCTGGATATTGAAGATATCAACTGGAAAAGTTACCTGGATTCTCTTGCCTGTACAGAGTGTGGGCGATGTACTGCTGTCTGTCCGGCCAACATAACCGGCAAAAAACTTTCTCCCAGGAAAATTGTAATGGATGTACGTGCCAGGATGAAGGAGAAAGGTCCCGGATTAATCAAAGAAGGAGCGGCATTCAGCGATGGAAAATCATTGATCAGGGACCTGGTCTCAGAGGAGGAGCTCTGGGCCTGTACACTGTGTAATGCATGTGCACAGGAATGCCCGATTAATATCAATCACCCCTCCATCATTGTGAATATGAGGCGTTACCTGGTCATGGAAGAATCTGCTGCCCCTGGTGAGTTGAATTCCATTTTTTCAAATATTGAAAACAATGGTGCACCCTGGCAGTTCTCCATGGAAGACAGGATGCTCTGGGCCGAAGACATCACGATGAACGATATACCCGGTTAGTATGGAAACAAATCAGATCAAAGTAGAAGTTCCTTTGTTTGCCGACCGCATTGCCCAGGGAGAACAACCTGAATATTTATACTGGGTGGGCAGTGCCGGTGCGTTCGATGACCGTTACAAGCATGTATCCAGGGCTTTTGTGAAGTTGCTGGCTTATCTTGGAACCTCCTATGCTGTGCTTGGAACAGAGGAATCATCCAGTGGAGATGTGGCACGCCGGGCAGGTAATGAGATGCTGTTCCAGATGCAGGCACTGATGAATATTGAAATATTTGAGGCCTACGGGGTCAAAACGATCCTGACATGTGATCCTCATGCCTATAATACCTTTAAGAATGAGTACCCTGACCTGGGTGGAAATTTCGAGGTGATCCATCATACAAAATTTATTCATGACCGGATGGCTGAGGGGAAATTAAAAATTCCCCAGGATTCACTCAAGGACCAGAGGATAACCTACCATGATCCCTGTTACCTGGGAAGGGCGAACGGGGAATATAATGCTCCAAGGCAAATCCTGGATGCATTTTCAGCCGGAAAAAGGGAGATGAAACGCAACAAGAGTTTTGCGTTGTGTTGCGGTGCCGGCGGCGGACAAATGTTCAAGGAGGCAGAAGAAGGGGATAAGGAAGTATTCATGGAACGGACAGAAGAAGCCCTTGAAACCGGGGCGGATATCATTGCCACAGCCTGTCCCTATTGTATGGTGATGATGACCGACGGATTGAAATACAAGAACAAAGAAGAAACGATCAAGAATTACGATATAGCAGAGCTGGTTGTCCTGGCATTGGGACTATAAAGCATTACGATAACATCATTAAACCTGAACATATGGAAAACTCAAAGTTAATAACCGGGGGGGAGTTCCTGGTGAAAGAAACCGATCTGGCAAGTGTTTTTATTCCTGAAGAATTTGATGAAGAACAGAAACTGATCGGGCAGACTTGTCAGGATTTTCTTGATACAGAGGTATTCCCAGTCGTCGATCAGGTAGATGCCCAGGAGGAAGGGCTGATGCGTGAATTGCTGAACAAAGCCGGAGAGCTGGGCTTGCTGGCCATATCCATACCTGAAGAATATGAGGGATTTGGACAATCATTTATTACGGCCATGTATGCCAGTGAGATACTGGGAGCAGGTTACTCATATGCAGTGGCCTTTTCCTGCCATACCGGTATCGGCACCCTTCCCATACTGTATTACGGGAATGAGGAACAAAAGCAAAAGTACGTCACCAAACTCGCCACGGGTGAAATGGTTGGTGCCTATTGCCTGACAGAGCCGGGTGCCGGCTCCGATGCCAATTCAGGGAGCACCAAGGCGGTTCTCTCAGAGGCTGGAGAACATTATATCCTGAACGGCCAGAAAATGTGGATCACCAATGCCGGATTTGCAGATGTGATGACCGTTTTTGCCAAGATAGACAATGACCGCGTGATGAGTGCATTTATTGTTGAAAGGGATTTCCCGGGCATAACCTTCAACCCTGAAGAGAAGAAAATGGGGATCAAGGGATCCTCTACCAGGCAGATCTTTTTCAATGACTGCAAGGTACCTGTAAAAAACCTCCTTGGTAAGCGGGGTGAGGGATACCGGATCGCCCTGAACATCCTCCACATGGGAAGGATCAAACTCGGGGCCAATGTGATAGGTGCTGCCAAAAAAGCCATCGAGCAATCCGTTGGTTATGCTAATGAACGCAAACAATTCAATTGTCTTATATCCCAATTCGGGGCCATCAAGCACAAACTGGCCGAGCAGGTGATACAGACCTTCGCCACGGAATCAGCGGTATATAGGGCAAGCAAGGGATTGGATGATGCCATTAATTATTATGTGGCCAATGGAGATGACAAGGGGCGGAATACAATGGAGGCATTCAATCATTTTTCCATCGAAGCCGCAGCCCTGAAGATTTTCGGTTCAGAGATGCTCGACTATGTAGTTGACGAAGCCGTACAGATACACGGAGGTATGGGATTCTCTGCAGAGATGATGGTTGACAAGGGATACCGTGACTCCAGGATCAACCGTATCTTTGAAGGGACGAATGAGATCAACCGCCTGCTCCTTGTAGATGCCATGATCAAGAAGGGTGCAAAGGGCGTGCTTCCCATTAACGAGGAAGCAGAGAAAGCATTTGAAGAGGTAAAAACAGGGACTGAAATGAAACTCGATGGAATGGAGTATTTTGAAGAGAAGGCCCTGTATATCAGCAACTTTAAGAAAATTATCCTGATGCTGCTGAAATCCACCTCAGAAAAGTTTTCCAGGACCATGGTACAGGAGCAGGAAATCCTGATGAACCTTTCGGACAGTATCATACAGCTCTATGTGGCTGAATCTGTTCTTCTGCGCGTAAAAAAGATGCAGTCCCTCAAGAGTGAGGACCAGTTCAAGGTCTACCAGGATATCCTTGATGTGTTTGTCTATAATGCTGCTGCCAGCATACGTAAAAATGCCAGGGATGCAGTATACTCTTTTGCATTCGGCGATGTAAGGGAATTGCTTGAAAAAGGTATTGATCGGTTTACAAATGTTGCCGGCGTTAATGTAAAGGAGGCCAGGCGCCGTATTGCGGATCTGCTCATCGACGAAAACCGCTACTGTTTTTAATCATTTCAAGGATATTTAATCGTCGCTGAATTTTGTGCCGGTAAGCACAAAATATAGGCTCCTCATTAAATATCCTTAAAATAAACAGAAGCGGTATTTATCACTGAATCAGCTCATA
>CAZXOJ010000026.1:17885-25300 GCA_964642325.1 uncultured Bacteroides sp.
TGCCAGCATTTTAAGCGGCGTTTTAATACCCTTTTATAGTTAAAAGCAACTGTTTCTGGCTGATCTGGAGAGGGCTCCTTTTTGTTTTAAGGAATTTCCACGTATCTTCGATGCAAATCCAAAGTCCGATGAGAAAGGCAAAAGGACCAAAAACAATCATCATTGGTGCCGGGAAACTGGCCTGGCACCTGGGTCCTGCACTTAAGAAAGCAGGATTCAGGATTATCCAGATTTACAGCAGGACCTTGTCTTCGGCTGCTGCTTTTGGTTTACATATCGATGTACCCTGGACAACGGATGTTAATATGCTACAGGAGGATGCCGAGCTTGTTATTTTCTGTATTACAGACCGGGCACTTGAGGACCTCCTGCCCCAGATTATGCTAAAGGATGTTTTCATGATACATACTGCCGGGAGTGTCCCTTCCAATGTGTTTGAGAAATGGACCAATGATTTTGGAGTCCTCTACCCCTTGATGACATTTACTAAAACACGGTCGATTGATTTCCGGACCGTGCCGGTTTGTATTGAAGCAAACAATAAGGAAAATGAGGACCGCCTCAAAAAAATTGCTGAACAGATCTCTGATAATGTTTCTGCCGTGAACTTTGAGAACCGTAAGATCTTGCACATGGCTGCCATATTTGCCTGTAATTTTACCAACCATATGTACCGCGCTGCTTACGATATCCTGAGCCATAAAGAGATTGATTTTGGCATCCTGAAACCACTTATCATGGAGACTGCCCAAAAAGTCCTGGAGATGAGTCCCCATGAGGCCCAGACTGGTCCCGCTTCCCGCCATGATAAAAATATTTTATGTATCCACCAACTGATGCTTCAGGATCAGCCTGAGTGGCAAAAAATATATACATTTGTAAGCGAGAGTATCTACCAACATTTTCAGAGTGAATGAGCAATTTTAAGGAAGAGCTTGGCAGTGTAAAGGCATTTGTTTTCGATGTTGATGGTGTATTATCGAATGCCAAAATCTTTCTCCATCCTGAACACCACCTCATGCGTACCATGAATATCAAGGATGGATATGCGATCCAGTATGCCATCCGGAAGGGATATCCGATCGGTATTATCACGGGAGGGAATTCAAAAGCCGTTGAGACCAGGTTCAGGAATCTCGGTGTTACAGATATTTATTTAAGTTCCAGGAATAAACTAGAAGATCTGTCAGACTTCCTATCAAAATATGATTTTAAACGTGAAAACATCCTATACATGGGAGATGACCTTCCGGATTACCCGGTTATGAAGGAGGTAGGATTTCCCACATGCCCCTCCGATGCAGTTGAGGAGATTAAGTCAGTCTCAATCTATATCTCAGATAAAACGGGGGGAGAAGGCTGTGTACGGGATGTCATTGAACAGGTATTACGCCTGCAGGGAAGATGGATGGAGCCAGATGCCTTTACTTGGTAATATTTTGAAAGCTTTTTTAAAGTTAATACGTTTTCAGAATTTGCTCATCATTGCTGCTACCCAGTATATGATGAGGTTCTTTATCGTGGAACCGATATTGGCTGTAAATGGATTTGTCCCCCAACTCGATCACCTGCATTTTTTCCTGCTCGTTTTTTCTTCCATGGCCATCACTGCTGCGGGTTATGTAATAAACGATTATTTTGACATGAAAACCGACCTGCTCAACCGTCCTTCGACCGTGATTGTAGGCAGGAAGATCAGCAGGAGAGGGGCCATGATCACCCATATTTTTCTGAACGGGATAGGTGTATTAACCGGCATCTACCTGGCCTGGTACATTGATATACTGAGCCTGGGCATTGCTTACCTGCTGGCTGCTGGTATTTTGTGGTTTTATTCCACTACCTATAAGCGGCAGTTCCTGGTGGGAAACCTCATCGTGG
Source organism: uncultured Bacteroides sp. (assembly GCA_964642325.1). Taxonomy (GTDB): domain Bacteria; phylum Bacteroidota; class Bacteroidia; order Bacteroidales; family SM23-62; genus SM23-62. The sequence continues at coordinate 19,767 of CAZXOJ010000026.1, forward strand.
CAGTATTCACTGCTGTGGTCCCATTTGTTGTGGTGATCTTTGAAATACCCTTGCTGAATAAAGCTTACAGGGAGATCCTCATCGCCAATGATATGAACTTCAATAATCTCCTGGCCTGGGTTGGGGGGTTCTCTTTCTTCGCCTTCCTTTCTACCCTGATCAGGGAGATCATCAAGGATATAGAAGATTTTGAAGGAGATTCCGCATATGGAAGGAGTACAATGCCAGTCCTGCTCGGGATACGGTTCACCAAGGTTTTTGTTGTGATACTCATCCTGGGTATCATTGTTTCACTGATATATGTGTATATCAGATTTCTTTATTATAATCCCGGCGGGGAGCCTGACCTGATTTCCCTGGGATGGTTCTCTCTCTTCCTGATCCTGCCTTTTCTGTTTGTCCTGTACAGGTTACTGGCAGCCAGAGAAAAGAAGGAATATCATGTCTGCAGCAATATTACGAAACTTATTATGCTGGCGGGGATCATGTATTCCATCCCCGTGTATTTCATTATCCACAGATACATTTCCTGATGCTCCACGAAAAGCTTAAAGATTTCCATATCATCCTGGGTTCAGGGTCACCAAGAAGGCATTACTTATTGAATGAACTGGGAATCGAATATGAGATTTTGGTAAACAAAGACCTGGAGGAAACATACCCTGTGGGACTCTCAAAGGAGGAGATCCCGGTTTACCTGGCCAAGCTAAAATCCAGGGCCATCATGAAAGAAATGCCGCCTGCTACCCTGCTTATTACGGCTGATACCATCGTATGGCTTGATGGCAAGGTGATAAACAAACCAAAGGACAGGGCAGATGCGGTCAGCATCCTGAAAAGATTATCGGGGAACATGCACGAGGTTCTGACTGGTGTATGCCTCAGGACAGCAGAAAGAAAACACTCATTCTATGCCTCTTCACTGGTATGGTTTGCCGGGCTGGGTGACGAAGAAATAAACTATTATATAGATCAATATGAACCCTTTGATAAGGCCGGTGCATACGGCGTACAGGAGTGGATTGGGTACATAGGGATTGAGAAGATCGAGGGATCTTATTTTAATGTCATGGGATTGCCGATACAGAAGGTTTATCATGAATTAAAAGAATTACTGGGAGAATGATAAGGCCATGAAGAAGAATTTGAGCACTTTATTGATGTTTCTTTTTATCCCGCTGGCAGTCCTGAGGGCTGATGAGGGGATGTGGTTGCCGTCCCTGCTTGGAGAATTGAGGATAGGCGATATGCAGGAAAAGGGATTCAGGCTTTCAGCCGATGATATTTTCAAAATCAAACAGGCAGCCATTACGGATGCAGTGGTTAGCTTCGGGGGATTCTGCACGGGAGAACTGATCTCCGCCGAAGGTTTACTGATCACCAACCACCATTGCGGACTCGGAAGCATACAGCGTCACAGCAGCCTTGATAACAATTACCTGGATGAGGGATTCTGGGCCATGAGCAGGGAAGAGGAACTGCCCAATCCCGAGTTGTATGTAAGATTTCTCCGGGAGGTTCAGGATGTAACTGAACAGGTGCTGGAAGGAGTGGAGGATGGGATCACCGAACAATCCCGTGAACAGATCATCAACAGGAATATAAGGAAACTGCAGGATGAAGCCACGAATGGGACACAATGGAAGGCCGTAACAAAATCCTTCTTTTACGGTAGTGAGTATTGTTTGTTCCTATATGAAGAATTTAATGATGTAAGGCTGGTGGGAGCCCCCCCCAAGGCTGTCGGGAACTTTGGGGGAGACACGGACAACTGGATATGGCCAAGGCATACCGGTGATTTTTCTATTTTCAGGATCTATGCGGATGAGGAAAATAATCCTTCAACGTATGATGCCGAAAATGTACCCTATAAACCCATGAACTTTCTTCCTGTCTCTGTCACTGGGGTTGATACGGGGGATTTTACCATGGTTTGTGGCTTTCCTGGTAATACCGACCAGTACCTGCTCTCGACAGAACTGGAAATGATCATTGAGAAAAGCCTTCCTGCCAAGATCCGGGTCAGGACAGAAAGAATGGAGGTAATGAAGTATCAAATGGATAAAAGCGACGAGATACAAATTAAATATGCAGCCAAGTATGCCCGTGTGACCAATGCCTGGAAGAAATGGCAGGGTGTTATCAAAGGCATCAATAAGGTGGAGGCCATAGATCTGAAAAGGGACAATGAGCAGAAATTCAGTGCATGGGTAAGCCAGGACCCTGAAGGCAGGGTGGAATATCAAAATGTATTGGAATCACTTGAAACCCTAATTAATAAGGAATCTGACCTTATTCTGGCCTATGAATACCAGAGGGAGATTTTAGGTGCTTTTGAGATCCTGCGTTTTGCGGAGAATTTCATGGACCTGGTAGAAGCATTTAATAACAGGGAAATCGGGGAGTATTATCTGAATAATACCATTGACCTGGCCATGGAACAGTCCTATGACTTCTTCAAGGACTACACGGTAGCTATCGACAAGGAGATCTTTAAAAGACTTCTCGTAATCTATATAGCAGATCTGCCGGAGGTCTATTATCCCGAACCAATGAAGGAAGCCATGCAGAAGTACAAGGGGGATATTGGTAAATACACAACAAATTTGTTTGATAAAACCATTTTTTCCAGCAGGGAAAAGATCATGAATTTACTGGAAGACCTGGATCAGTCTGACATAAAGAGTATAGAGACTGATCCAGTATTCATCCTGGCAAGGGCCTGTGAAGATCTATCTTTGAAAATAAGGCATTCATACGGGGCGATCACAGACTTGAAGAATACAAAATATCGACATTATGTCAAAGGATTGCGGGAAATGGAACCGGAGAGGGATTTTTATGCAGATGCGAATGGAAGCATGCGCATTGCCTATGGTCAGGTCAGGGATTACCGGCCACGGGATGCTACCAGGTATGGACCTGTCACCACATTGAACGGCATTATCGAGAAAAGCTATCTGCCAATGAAAGACTACAGCATCCCGGAGAAACTGAGGGAGTTGTATGAACAGAAAGATTTTGGTCCATATACGGAGAATGGGAAAGTACCGGTTTGTTTTATTGCCTCCAACCATACTTCAGGCGGTAATTCCGGGAGCCCGGTTTTAAACGCTGACGGCCACTTGATAGGAATTAATTTTGACAGGAACTGGGAGGGAACCATGAGCGATTATGTTTATGATATCAATCAATGCCGCAATATCGTTGTGGATATCAGGTACGTACTTTTCATTGTTGACAGGTATGCTGGTGCCAGCCATCTGATCGATGAAATGAAAATCATCCACAAGTGAACCACAAATCAATATTTTTTATATTTTCGTAACAAGTTTTTAATAAAAAGTAACACGATGTCTGTAAGCAGATTCGGTGTATCCCTGGAAAAAGATCTGTTGGAAAAGCTCGATCAACTGGTTATTGACCATCATTTCCCCAACCGTTCACAGGCCATAAGGTTTTTGATAAACAAAAACCTGGTGGAGGATAAATGGAAAGGAGATGAGGAAGTTGCCGGCGCACTGGTGCTGATATACGACCATCATAAACGGGACCTGCAGAGACAGATGACTACACTTCAGCATGACTACCATTGCCTGATATTATCGAGCCAGCATATCCACCTGAACCATGACCTCTGCCTGGAAACCATCACCCTTAAGGGAACATCGGACAGGCTGAACAAGCTTGCGGATAAGCTGAAAGCCATTAAGGGTATTTACCATGGTGAACTGGTTATGACTGCTGTTCCTGTTTAATGGCCCATCATTATGACAGATAATCTCACTGCTCTTACCATTACTGCCGCAAGCCTGGCTTTTGTACATACGATTTTGGGACCGGACCATTACCTGCCGTTTATTGTTATGTCAAGGGCCAGGAAATGGACCATCTATAAAACATCATTGGTAACCCTTCTGAGTGGTTTTGGCCATGTGATCAGTTCCATCCTGTTGGGGACCATCGGTATAGGAGTTGGCATTGCGCTGAATAAACTGGAATTCATGGAGTCGGTCAGGGGAGACCTGGCGGCATGGTTGTTTGTTGTATTCGGACTGGTTTATATGGCCTGGGGATTTTACCGGGCTGTGAAGAATAAGCCCCATAAGCATATACATCATCATGGCAATGGTACCATGCATGTACATGAGCATTTCCACCAGGAAGAGCATGATCATACCCATAAAAAAAATATCACACCCTGGATACTGTTCACCATATTCTTCCTGGGGCCCTGTGAACCATTAATTCCGCTCTTGATGTATCCCGCAGCTAAGAGCAGCTCCTGGGGGGTTGCCCAGGTATCCATTGTTTTCGGACTGGTCACCATGCTGACCATGCTCGGGCTTGTCCTGCTGGCCTCTTATGGATTGAAATTTGTCAGGCTGGGAAAGATGGAGCGGTTCACGCATGCCATTGCCGGTGCGACCATTCTGCTCAGCGGGATAGCCATCCTGTTTTTGGGACTCTAATACAGATCTATGAATTCATAGCCGTTCCCTGTCCAGTCAAGGAAGCGGATGAAATCCTGAAAACTGATCACGATAGTGGCAGTATTGATGTTGGGATGGAAACTGAGCCTGCTGGTTTTTTTAAGGTTGGCATCAATGAAAAGGTGGACATGCCTGTCTGTATCATTGATCAAACCGAAGGGGGTCACTGATCCGGGTGTGAGTCCCAGGTTATCCCCCAGCCTCCTGTCTGATGCCAGGCTGAGTTTGCCTTGCTTCAGCATCTGTTCAAGGTCACGTATGGCCAGTTTATTGGTATGTTCCAGGATGACCAGGTAATGACGATTGCCCTTATGGTTCCTGAAAAAGAGATTTTTACAGTGGGTCGCATTTATCCCGGTCCAGTGTTCCAATGCCGATTCGACGGTTGGAACAGGGGGGTGCTCATGGTATTCAACCCTGATATTCAGGCTTTCCAATGCTTTGTACAATGCCGGATCTCCGTTCATGGTGGTTATTTTTCGAAAAACAAGTCTTCCTTCAGCCGGTTGATCCTTTCCCTGGCGTGCAGCTCACGTGCCGTTGCAGGGGTTTCACTCTCACTGGATGATCCCTGATCCGGTGCCCTGGAAAGAAACTTTTCATAATATTCAATGGCGGTCTCCTTCAGGTTCAGGTTCCGGTCATAGGTCTGGGCGATCTTGAAATAAATGGTATTGTCAGCTGGGTCGTATTCCAGTGCCATGTCATAGGCATCAAAGGCTTCATCGAATCGGTGCAGGACCTTGAACAGCTCTGCCAGCTGAACATAAATGTTTTTCATTGTCTTTGGATCCGGCTGGTTTAATTCAAGGGCTTTCTTATAATACCCGACAGCATCTTCCTCGTAATTGCTCCCGCGGCAAGCATTCCCCAGGAAGAATGCTGTTTCAGCATCCAGACTATCCAATCTGAAAGCCTCCATAAGCGTTATCCTGGCCTGATCGAACTGATTTTCATCATAATGGCTCATACCCAGGTATTTGTTGGTGAATACGGATAATGAATCCTGCAGCCATGCCTTTTGAAGATCCACGATGGCCA
>CAZXOJ010000027.1:0-24869 GCA_964642325.1 uncultured Bacteroides sp.
AATGATGGTATTGTCAGCATGTCCCAGCTCTTCCAATTTTTCGAGCAGCCTGCCTACATTGGCATCCAGGGAACGGACCATGGCTGCATATTTAGCATTGCTCTGGTTGATACGGGTTTTGGTATCATGTTCTTCCCTGGTGACCATCTCTCCATTACCGGGTAACTGAAGGCTTTTTTCCTGGTAGAATTCATCATATTCATCACAGCCCATGATGGGCGTATGAACTGTGTAGAAGGCCAGGTAGAGAAAAAATGGAGCATCACCGGCTGATTCTAAAAATTGCATGGATTCATCCGTTAGCCGGTTGGTCAGGTATTCCCCTTTGGGACCGTTTTCCAGCCTGGGATTATTATAGGGGGAATAATAGCCATTCGCTTCAGCATTCAGCCTCGGTGCTCCCCAGAAATTACCCCCTTTATTGATCTCAAATCCCTGGAACTCCGGCCAGAAGCCTTCAGTCTCTCCCAGGTGCCATTTCCCTGCAAAAAATGTCTTATAGCCATGTTCCTTGAAAGCCTCGGCCATGGTGAATTCCTCCAATGGCAGGTTATGGATATCCTCCGGGGGGATCAATTTGGGATCACTGGCCCTTGAAATAGACATGCCCGGGATCCAATCAGTGATATTTACCCTGGCCGGATGCTTGCCTGTCATCAAGGCAGCCCGTGTTGGAGAACAGACCGGGGAAGCCGCGTAAGCATTGGTAAAACGTACAGCCTTCGTGGCCAGCTTATCCAGGTTGGGTGTATCATAGAATTCACTGCCGTAACAACCGAGATCATTCCATCCCAGGTCGTCTACCAGGATAAAGACGATATTTGGATTATCCCCTGTATTACACGAACCTAAAAACAGTGCTATCAGCAGCAATAGACTGATTACCTGATGTTTAAGATAAACTTTGAAAATGGCCTTGTCTTTCATAAACAATGGATCAATTAATATAGTTTTTCCGGGTCAACAACAACATGTTTGATGGTCTTGCGCATAAAGGTATAGGTTATATGCACCATTCCATCCGAAGCCTGTATTACTGCCGGATAGGAGAACTCTTCCTTCTTCCTTTCCAGTGTCATCACCACTATCCATTCTATTCCATCATAGGAAACCGCTACATTCAGCATGTTCCGTACCGCAGGAAAATCTCCACTTCGCAGGGTATGGTTATAAACCAGCAGCTGCCGTCCGTCTTTCAGGGTCACAGCATCTGTCCCCGCATTCGGGTTGGGTAACCAGGTAGCTGTCATTTCATCCCAGGTATTTCCGTTATCGTTGGACCAGGACTGGGAGATTACGCCCTGCTTTGTACGGCAAAGGATTTGCATCTTGCCGCCGTGATAAAATAAGATGCTGGGCTGTATGGCATCGAATTTCTGACCATCATTTATGGGACCAATTACCTGCCAGGTCTTTCCAAGATCCTTTGTCAACTCAAAATGTACCATCCACACATCATCCTTCCCTGGCTCCCTGATCTCTGTGGAAGATGGACAAAGAATGCTTCCATCTTCCAGCTGTACAGGTTTATTTTTCACAGGGCCAATCAGGTGTCCGAGGGGTCCCATGCCCAGCTTTGAAGCCTCAGACCAGGTCTTTCCCCCATCCCGGGAAGTTTTCAGCATACCCCACCAGTTCCGCGGATCAGGTCCCACTTTATAAAACAACATTAATGGTCCGGATTCCGGCTGAAAAAGCACCGGGTTCCAGCAAGGGTAACGAAGGGTATCAGATTGTACCCCGTCGGCAACTTCAACGGGCTCTGTCCAACTACTGTCTACATACCGGGATACCCATATACCCACATCAGGATAACCTTCATGCCTACCCCCAAACCACGCAGCTAAAAGTTCCCCGTCAACCTCAGCAACAGTGGAGGCATGGCATTGCGGGGTTGGCGTATCATCAAGAGGGTAGATGAATTCACCTGATAAATAACCACTCTGACCCGCCACAGTTATTAAGGGGATATCCATTGTGCTCCCCTGGGAAGGAGTTTTGGTCTTGCAGGCGGAAAACAGCATGATCAATCCCAGCAGTATAATGGGGACTGTCTTTTTCTTTAAAAATACCGAGACCAGAAAACCAACCAGGAAGATGGTGCTGGTTCCCAGAACGATGGTGAGGTAAGCATGGATCTGGCTCCCCATAGCAGAGGGCCCCCATAGCAGGTTTGAAAGACTCAGCCAGAGAATGACCAAAAGTCCCGCGATAACCCCAACGATCGCGCCTATTGTATTTTTCTTCCTGGAGAATACACCCAGCAGGAACAATCCTAGCATCCCTCCGCTGAATATGGAAGCCAGTTTCCACCAGGCATCCAGTGCACTTTTTACATTGATCATGGCCATGGCAATGCAGATTCCGGAAATACTTATTATAAGCGAAGATATATACAACATTCGCATTGATTGCATTTCTGAAGGGGAATTTTTAAAAAATCTTTTGTAATAATCTGTCAGCAAAACGGTTGCTGCACTGTTATAGCTTGTGGAGATGGTACTCATGCCGGCAGCAAAAATGGAAGCTATCAGGAGACCAGTAATACCGGCGGGCAATTCATTGGCAATAAAATGGGGGAACACGGCATCACTTCGGGTAATATCCTGCAGATCAGCCGGCAGGATTCCGCCACCGGCACGATAATATGCAAACAGGGCCGTGCCTATAAACAGGAACATCAGGGAAACAGGTATATAGAGCAGGCCGCCACTGAGGGCAGATCTTTTTGCATCCCTGTCAGATTTTGAGGCAAGATACCTCTGTATGTAATTCTGATCTATGCCATAATTCTGCAGGTTGATGAAGATTCCGTAAACCAGCACCACCCAGAAAGTAGAACTGGCAAAATCAAGTTCAAAACTGCCCAGGCTGAACTTGGCATGATCCCTGGCGATTTCAAAAACCTGTCCTGGTCCTTCAGGCATATTGAACAGAATATAAACAGTACAGATCACTGCACCTATAATCAGGATGATGCCCTGTATGGCATCGGTCCAGACAACAGCCTGTATACCTCCAAGGACAGCGTAAATCATGACCGCCATCCCGGTTACAATGATCACGGTTTTCATGTCCCATCCATAAATGGAATGTATCATCAGGGCCAGCAGGTAGAGAATGGTACCTATGCGCATCAGCTGGGTCAGGAAATAACTGACCGATGCATAGATCCTGGCCCAGGGACCAAATCGCTGTTCCAGGTAGGTGTAGGCTGAGGGACTGTTAACCTTGCGGTATAGTGGGACAAATACCTTTACCGCTATGATGGCCGCAATGGGTAGGGAAAGGCTGAAAACAAAAGCATTCCAGTCAGACTGGTAGGCAATCCCGGGTAATGCCAGGTAACTTATACTGCTGACAAAAGTGGCGAATATGGACATGGTCACTACCCAGCGCGGTATACTACGGTTACCAAGGGTAAAGGCCAGGGATGTTCTGTTTTTCTTGTAAAAGGAACCCCCAAAGGCCATGATCCCAAGCAGGTAAACAATAAATATGACCAGGTCTATGGTCCTCATCCCGGTATAATTTACAATAGCTAGCGGTTGCCTTTTTTCTGCTTGGAATATTTGTTCAGGTAATACTGATGCATCAGGTATGCCTCAACCTTGTTGATGCTTTTAGCCCCGCCCAGGAACTCGGCCTCTATAAAGGTCCTGCAGGCTTTTTCCAGGACCTGGCTGACCACGAAGGCCTCATCCAGGTCACGCCCTAAACATACCGCACCATGATTGGCCAACAAGCAGGCCATCCGGCCTTTTAATGCTGCCACGGCAACTTTATTCATTTTCTTTGAGCTTGACCTGGCATAATCGGCCACCCTGACTGTGGGACCGATAATCTGGGCCATATCGTCGAGTATCGGGGGGACTTCCCTGCGGGCCGCAGCGACAGTGGATGCAGAAGGCGGATGGGTATGTACGACTGCATTGATCTCTCTTCGCTTTTTCAAAATTTCAGTATGCATCTTGAACTCTGTGGAAGGTTTTATGTTTCCTTTATATTCAAAAGTCAGGATATTGACCTCCACCATTTCTTCCGGTTTAAGGTCCTGGTATTCTCTCCCGGAAGGAGTAATAACCATGGTTTCCGGGTCAACACGGAGTGAGATATTTCCCCAGGTACCCTTGACCAGTCCTTCGGCCAGCAGTCTTTTGCCAGCTTCCCAGATCTTCTGTTTTGCCTCTTGTATATCCATATTTAGAATTCAGAGCTTTAAAGATAAGGGTAAAAATTCATAACTTTCATGACAGTTAACGAAATTCAAAATGAAAAAACTACATATCCCACTGCTCTTTCTGCTCGGTTTGACCGCATGCGTAAAGGTTGCAGAGAAACCCAATATATTGATAATCTACACCGATGAGCATAACTTTCGGACATTGGGCTGCTATCGTGACTTATTACCTGATGACCAGGCGTTTGTCTGGGGAGAAGGTGTGGAGGTTGAAACCCCGAATATTGATGGACTGGCCAGGGATGGACTCCTCTGCACCAGCTTTTATGCTGCCTCTCCCGTATGCACCCCCTCACGTGCCGCTTTTATGACAGGATTATATCCCCATATGACAGGTGCACCACAGAATAACCTTCCCATGTACGACTCCGTAGTGACCTTTGCCGAAATTTTACGCAGGAAGGGTTATGCCACCGGCTATGTTGGGAAATGGCACCTGGATGGCATGGCCAAACCCGGCTGGGAACCTGAAAGAAAATTTGGCTGGGAAGATAACCGGTACATGTTTAACCGGGGACATTGGAAGGTTTTTGCAGATACTGGCAACAGAGCAAGAGTGGTGGGTAGCCATATTGAAGAGCTGGATAAATACATATACGACATCACCCAGGCTGATGAGTACTCCTTTGCCACTGATTTTCTTACAGATAAAACCATTGCACTTATTGAGGCGGTGGAGACAGGAAAGCCATTTTGCATGATGTTGAGTTTGCCCGATCCTCATGGTCCCAATTCAGTAAGGGCTCCCTATGATACTATGTACAATGACATGTATTTCAAGGCACCAAGAACTTTTTATGCGACACCTGAACAAACACCGGGCTGGTTAGGTGGTGGAAGAAACATGATCCAATCTGACTCGCTTAAACAGGGACTCATGGCCAGGTATTTTGGCATGGTTAAATGCATTGATGATAATGTGGGAAAACTACTTGCCTTTTTAAAAACATCTGGATTGGAAGACAATACCATCCTGGTCTTTACCTCCGATCACGGAGACTTGATGGGGGAACACAGGAAGCATAATAAAGGGGCACCTTACGAAACTTCTGCCGGAGTGGCCTTCCTGATGAAATATCCCGGGCATATCAGGGCAGGAAAAGTCATCAACAAAGCCTATACCTCTGCAGACTTTGCACCGACACTGCTCGGGATGATGGGCATGAAAGATGTTTTGCCAGAAAAACATGGTCGGGATGATTCAGGCATTTTTCTGAATAATCAGGATGTTGTGGATAGTGATGAGATTACCTATATGAGAGCTCATGGTGTCAATCCAGGTTGGGTAGCGGCTGTGAGTGATCGTTACAAGCTGGTGCTGTCAAAGCAGGACGTTCCCTGGTTGTTTGACCTGGAAAAAGATCCTGATGAACTGACCAACTTCCATGACCATGCGGATTACAAAGACATCTCTGAAGTCCTTACCCGGCGCCTTGATGAGTTGATGAATATGGCCAAAGATCCACTTCTGAAGGAAGATGGGATCCGAAAGTGGTTGGGAAAGAACCTGTAAGAAACGGTTAGGGTATCCCATTTCGCGAAAACAGGAAGTCACGGGGTTGTGACTTTTTCACGATCATGTGACTTCCCTACGCTTTACACACTCCCGTAAGTGTAACCTAACTGCTTTATTTCTAATAATATATAAAATCATTGAGATAAAGGCAGATATGTGAAAGCTCACAACATTAAGAAAAAGTCACAGGGTTGTGACTTTCTAAAATCGTAAAAATGACTACCTCGTTTTTTACCCTTGAGCAAATGGATGCAGTGTACAAAGTTGAGCAGGACTGGGGAGTACAGGAGTATGTGAAGGAGCTGGGATTTCAGCTGGCAGAAAAGAATCCGGATATTCAAATTTGTTATATGGATATGAAGTCAGCACATTCCACGACTTCTTTTCTGGAACTCTTTGCGGCAGCCCTTTCTCAAAGATTTCCAGAGGTGACATCCCGTGTGGAGATGGACAGCAGTAGCATGGATACACTCAGATTGCCCGAACTGATCGCTCAAAGAAAAAAAATCAGGGTTGCGATATTCCTGGCCAATTCTCACCTGTTTCACCGATTCAGGGATTCAATCCCATTTCTCAGGATGCTGAAACTCAAACTCATGAATCAAAAGAATTGCATTTTCTGCGTTTATGGTAACAAAACCCCATTCTTCAGGGACCTGGTACATTATCCCGGTCCCCTGTCTGGATTAGGTCAGCTATTTGAGCTAGGACATAACCCGCTGAACCACAGGTCAGCCAGTATAAGAAAACTATTCCATGATCATAATAAAAGCATAGGGTATAATACTTCAGTCCATATGTCCTATGTGGTGGACAATCATCCTTTCTATCTAAAACTCCTGGCATGGCATGCCTTGATAAGGACGCGTTATACATGTACGACAGCCATTATAGAAAAAGCTTTACTTGATCTCATCCATCATTTTGACTATCTCTTTTACAAGAACGTAGAGAGTCTGACGCCAAAGCAATTAAGTTTTCTAAAAGCCCTTAGTGAGGGAAATCAGAAGCTTTATTCCAAAGCCACGCGGAACGAATATCAGTTGGGATCAACCAGCAATATTGTCCGGATAGAACAAAGTCTTGAAAAAAAGGAAATTATAGGTACAGGGAATAGGGACAGTATTTTTACTGATCCCATCTTCAGAGAATGGCTTCGAAGACGCTATTTCGGCAGCTCTGGAAGGTAAGCGTGCAAATGAGCAGAATATGCTATTCGAAAGTGGTTGGATAAATTATACCAGGCTATTTTTTGTCTGCCAGGTCACTGTCTTTGATAATGCTGAACATGGCCTTTTTCATCTTGCCGCTTTTAAGAGATCCGGACTCAGAGTTAAACAGGGACTGTCTATTTTGGCATTATCTTCATTACTACTCAACTACTTCGCCGGTAAGTTCAGCCAGACAGGGGGCCTGGAAAATGCTTGAATACTTCGAGGATCATCATGTGGAGTTATACAATTTAAAAAATGACCCGGGAAAAATGAATGATCTTTCGGAAAAATTACCTGAGAAATCACAAGAAATGATTGAAGTTCTTCAAAACTGGCGGGAAGAGGTAAATGCTCAACTCCCTGCAGCAAATCTAGATTTTGAAGAAAAAAAATATTGAGAATATCCTTTCATTTCACAGTTATGGCAAATCAGGGCTGCACATAATAACAAAGCAGAGAAATAGCCTGGCGTTTTCATCTAATCGTTTGTTTTTCTGAAATTAACATTCTGTCAGCATTGGCACTTGTATAGATGGCAATCAACTGAGACTTTAATTCCGCGAATACCTCAGGGAGTTCAGCTGATAGTTCATGCTGTTCATCCGGATCATTCACCACATCAAATAGTACAAATTTTTCCGGCATTCTGAATTTTTCAGCATATAGGCCCCTCAATACATAATTTCCGGACCGTATAGAAGTATTTGGTTTGTAGTTTTTTTCATCTTTTTGGGTTCCATCAAACCTGGAATCATACCCCTCTCCGACCACCTTACAACATTCCGGATATTCATACTGCCAGTACAGGGGTTTTACCCTATCAATGTGCTTCCCTTCCAGCAAATGTCCCAGCATGCTTGCACCGTCCAATTCCCTGTCTCCCGGTAGCTCAACATCGATTAACTCACATATGGTCGGAAACACATCCAGGGTAGAATTTGGCTCCCCTGAAACGCCGGGCTTGATCTTCCCAGGCCATCTGACAATTCCCGGCACACGAATCCCCCCTTCATACAGGGTGCGCTTCTGACCATATAATGGATAAGCGGTTCCATATGATCTCCATGCACCATAATATACCCTCATGATCTCCGGTCCGTTGTCGCTGGAGAAGAAAAGGATAGTATTCTCCTCCAACCCCATTGCTTTCAATCCATCCAGCAGCCTGCCGATATGGTGATCCAGGAAAGTTACATTGGCGAAATAGACATCTTTGTTGGGATCACCCGTGTCATACATGGCATCATACTGATCTGGATTAAAGATCCGCTCATGAACAGCATCATAAGGCAGGTAGAGAAAAAACGGTTTCTCCCTGCTCCAGTCTCCAAGATAAGCCAGGGCACTGTCGGTAAGAATGGCACTGGTGTATCCCTTAAGTGTACCCAGCAATTCACCATCGATCGAAAAGAAATCACCAGGATTCTTCTGTGAATTGGAATTTAGTTGAGGAGTCAGATGGGGATTCTCTTTCGACACCATACCATGTTGAAATCCCTGCTGGTTGGGGAAGGATCCCTTTTCTGCCATCCAGTTCTCTTTTTCCAGCCAGTTGGCACTATTAAGGTGCCATTTACCATAGATTGCCGTTTCATACCCTGCCTCCAGGCATATCTCCGCAATGGTGATCTCGCCATCCCTCAAATACTCTTCCCCCTCGAATCTTAAGTCCTTAATCCAGCGGTTGATGTTTGTCCGGGTTGGGGTTCTTCCGGTCAATAACCCTGCCCTTGAGGGAGAACAAACCGGAGAGGATGCGTAATGCTGGGTGAAGACCAGTCCCTCTCTGGCTAACCTGGCCAGGTTCGGTGTATTGATATAAGGATTATTGAAGGCATCTATATTCTCAATTTCCAGGTTCACATCCCCGTACCCCATATCATCCACCAGGATATAAATAATATTCGGCCTCTCTTGAAAGTTCCCAATTACACTGCCTGCCTTTTTCTCCCCTGAAGTACTGCAGCCTGATATCAGCAGTAAAACCAGGGTATAATACAATGATATTATACCACCCTTTGAAAATTTCATAATGCAGAGTTTTAGATCTGATGCATTTCCAAAATACAAAAAATTTACGGTACCCTTTTCTTTACTCCTTCAAATGTCATTTTTACAGGTTTGATGGCCAGATTTGTTTTGCTTATTCTCCCGGAGGTTGCATCCGGAAGTTATCATGATCAGAGAAATGGAAATATACATTGCTGTGTGCATTAATAAATGAAATCCCTGATCTTGCCAGCCTGTCAATATTAGGCGTTTTCACCTGAGAATGGCCACTGAAAGCTCCCGAATAGTCATTCAGGTCATCGCAAATAATGAAGACAACATTTGGCTTTTCGGCAATGCCAGGTGTTTTCTTGTTCGATTTTGAGGGGTCAATGCATCCTGTAAAACCGGCAAATATAATTGCGATCAGAAAAAAAAATAAGATAATAAGCAGGTGATTTCACAGGTAGTATTTATTGGTAAAAATGCAAAATAACTTAATCCAACCCCTCTGGTTTTTCCTGATCCAGTATATTTTAATTGAACTAAAAACCATATATTTAACTGTGAAGCGACAATGAGAAGGCAAACGTGTGATGGGACTTACAAAACGGAACAGTATCACAGAGCTGCGATTATTTCAGGAGAAACATTCATACTTGCATGTACCTATTTCGAATCCCAGTCAAAAAATACAAGGTGGATCAATGATATTGTTGAAGAAAACCATAGTATTAGCTGTTTTCTGTTCCCAGGTCCTTTTCGGCGCTTTTTCAGGGGTAACAGCACAGAACATTGGTTTCAACTTCAAACACCTGTCCACAATTGATGGACTATCCAATTTCACTGTATTAGGCATTGCTGAAGATCACCGGGGATTTATGTGGTTTGGAACCATGGATGGACTCAATAGATTTGACGGCGTTAACATCAAAATCTACAGGGAGGATCCTGAAGATCCCTATGCCCTCGGCTCCAGCTATATCTGGTCCCTGCTAACTGCCAGTGATTCAGGACTGTGGATTGGATCTAACCGTGGTTTGTATTATTACGATTATTATCATGACAATTTCCATCTGATTCCAATGGTTGACGATGATGGCCATGAAGTAAATTATTTAGCCATCAGATCACTCTTGGCAAGTGAAAATATACTCTGGATTGGAACAGCTCAAGGCTTGTTCAGGTATGACCTGATAATTGAAAAAATCATTCCTTTCAAGGATGTGAGAAATGAAGAAAATAAACCATTCGGAAGGGTTATTGCACTGAAAAAATCAAAAGACGGGATTATTTGGATTGGTGATACTCATGGACTATTAAAATTTCAGGATGAAACTTTTCATAGAATTCCTATTCAGAATAATTCCCGGGAGAATGTTTCTTTGCAGGGAATAGGAATTGCATTTGATGGTACAGGAAAGATCTGGTTTGGAACGGATAATTCCGATATGGGTATGATAGTTTATGATCCTGTGAATCAAACCCAAAGAATTCTTTCAAAACAGAAGGGATATCTTCCGCATAACCGGGTAAAAAGTCTGTTCAGGTTACAAGATGGAAATATTTTAATTGGCACCAGATGGGGATTGGGAATGATTAATGAAAAAACCTACGCGCATCAACATTTTTTCCATGATCAGTATGTCCCGGGAAGTATCTCCCATAATTCTATTAGACAAATATTTCAAAGTAAAAATGGTATTATATGGATTGGAACTTATTACGGGGGGGTCAATTATTTTGATACCAAAAGCCAGAAAATATCTCATTTTACCAACAAGCTTAACGATGAAAACTCCCTGAGTTTCAATATAGTTTCATATATTTTTGAAGCTAAGGAAAGGAAACTTTGGATTGGCACTGAGACGAGAGGTGTCAATATATTCAATCCTGTAGACAGGTCCTTCAGGGTGCTTAAAAATGAAGCCGGGAGAAATAGCCTGATTCATGACAACATTAGAAGCATTCTGGAAGATCAAAAGGGCCGGTTTTTCATTGCAACTCAGTTTGGAATAAGCATTTACGATCCACTAATGGATTCATTTACAAACATTTCGGAAAATGCAAGCAGCAGAGGAAAACTCAGTTATCATATGGTTCATGATCTATGCATGGATACATCGGGAAATATCTGGATAGGCACAGCTGGAATGATCGGTCAATGTCATTTGCAAATGTATGATGTAATATATGACACCATCCGCCATTACATTCCCGATCCTGATAATTTTCCATGGATAAAAAATATGCTCGTGAATACAATGGTATTCGATCGCAAACAAAATATTATCTGGACTGGCGGCGATAATGGCCTTACCGGTTTTAATATTAGTACAAAAAAGTATTTGAACGACAGCCTTTTCTACCCAACTTCAAAGGCCTTGCAGGACATTTTTATCAATGACCTCTTTCTCGACGAGAATGGACTATTGTGGATTGCTACTTTCAGCAGAGGAATCTATATAATGGATGTACGAACATATCAGATTAAAATGGTAAAAGGTGTAGGCGGAATGCCTGGAAGCAGTTTTTATGCATTAACCAGCGATGAAGAAGGGAACATTTGGGCAAGCGCCAATTCACACTTGTTGAAAATTGCAGCACCTCACAATATCGATGTTCCAATTGTGGATATTGTGAAATACGGTATACAGGAAGGTTTCCCGGCCCAGCAGTATTTTAGGAATGCTGCCTGCAAGGGTTCTGACGGGACTTTGTATTTTGGCGGTGATTATGGATTTATAGCCTTTAATCCCCTTGAAGTTAAAAACAGGATCTTACACCCTACAGTTGCTGTCCTGGACATTCTTGTGAATGGCGAATCGATTAAAACACAATCTGAAGAAAAAGATAAATATAACAATTTCCCTTCGCAGGAAAATGTGTCACTCACTTATAATCAATCCAGTTTTTCAATTCAGTTTATTGCTCCCAATTTCATCAACCCGGAAAATACCTGGTATCAATATCACTTGTCAGGTATAACTGATTCATGGCAGGATTTGGGAAACTCCAATACCATCCACTTCACGAAATTAAAGTCAGGGGATTATGAACTCAGATTAAGAGCGTCCAGTGATCCGGAAATTTTTGCTGAGGAATTTACGGCCATCAATTTAAAAATAGCTCCCCCGTTCTGGGGATCATCATTAGCTTATTTCATTTACCTCATTATCCTGCTGGGATTGCTATATCTGTTTTTTATGATATCCAGGAAGTGGGAAAGGCTCAGACAAAATTTGAGATTTGAGCACCTTCAAAGAGAACAGGAGAAAGAATTTAATCAGAGCAGATTGAAATTCTTTACGGATATCTCTCATGAGCTAAGAACACCGCTTACCCTTATCCTTGCACCATTGGAACGAATTGTACAATCAAACTTCGGAAGTGCAAAAATAAAAAATCAGCTAATGCTTATGTTACGGAATGGTGATCGTATGATGCAGTTGATCAACCAATTACTGGACATAAGGAGATTGGAGACAGGTAATATGGAATTACAGGCTGCAGAAGGTAATATTGCTGATTTCATTAAAGAAGTATCCTTATCCTTCAGGGAACTGGCTCAGGATAGAAACATTGAATTTAAGGTTAAGAGTTCAGAGAAGAAGATCAAAGTATGGTTTGATCGTAATAAATTTGAGATCATACTTTTTAACCTTCTTTCCAATGCCTTAAAATTCACTCCGGATCAAGGGGAGATTGCTGTTTCTGTCGAGCTTGTCAATGGCAATGGATATGTTCGAATACAAATTGAAAATACGGGCAGGGGTATTCCTGAAGAGAATCTGAAGCATATATTTGACAGGTTTTTTACAGGTCACAGTATGGAAGATCCAAAGGGATCTAGTAGTGGAGTGGGACTTGAAATTGTTAAGAACCTGGTGGATCTCCATCATGGAGATATTTCTGCAGAGAGTTCATATGATGAAAAAGGAGTAGATGGTCAAACGTGTTTTATAATTATGCTGAAGTGCGGAAAGGCACATTATTCAGAAAATGAATTGCTTAAAGAGTACAGGAGCAGTGAAGACATTGCCAATTATCCAAAACCATTACGGTCCATAAGTATCAAAGAGCCATTGGAAAAGGACGATGACAAAGCAATTTCCATTGACACATTAAAGGAGGAATCTGTATTGATCGTTGAGGACAATCAGGAAATCAGAGAACTGGTTGCCAGTATATTCATTGAGGAATACAATACTTTTAAGGCCTATAATGGTGAGGAGGGATTAAAAATTGCCCGGGATAAAATACCGGATCTGATCATCAGTGATATTATCATGCCTGGCATTGACGGAATTGAACTTTGCAGGAGGATCAAAACAGATATAAATACAAGTCATATCCCGGTTATACTGTTAACGGCCAGGACAGCAGTGACTTTTAAGTACGAGGGACTGGAAACAGGGGCAGATGATTATATCGTCAAGCCATTTAACATCGAAGACCTGAGATTAAGATCCCGTAATCTTATCAAGCAGAGAAAAGTGCTAAAAGAACGGTATGGTCAATCCGGGCTTATATTACCAACAGAAATTTCATTAACCTCGGTCGATGAAAAGTTGCTGCAAAGATCCATTGACTATATCATAGAACATATCGGAGATAGTGACCTTACAGTTGACAGGATTGCCAGGGAAGTTGGCATGAGCCGGGCAAATTTTTATAGAAAAGTAAAAGCATTGACCAATTCAAGTGCAGCTGAATTTCTCAGAAAAGTAAGGATGGAACATGCCGCTCAATTACTTAAAACAAATAAATTCCGCGTTTCGGAAGTAACATCCCTTGTTGGATTTTCGGATGTAGATTATTTCAGAGAGTGTTTCAAATCACAGTTCGGAAAAACTCCCAGGGAATACATTGAGTCTCAAAACAATTAGTTCTCCTGAAGGCTCAGGGCCTCGCTTTGCAACATTTGTCCCGTCTTTTTGATACATCACCGTGGACGGAATGCGTCATCAACCATGCATTTCTGAGATATGGTTGACTGCTATCCCACTTCCAGTTCTTTAAATTTACAAGATTTAATAGCCAGTATCATGCGAAAGATGTCACCGAGGGAGAGTAAACTGGTCATCCAGCTAATCGTGGTTGTTGCCATCATTGTTGGCATGATAATACTCGTCATCTTTGTGATTTAAGATTATACTTATGATTTACTATTACTAACCTAAAAATTGAAATCTGTCTTATGAAACTAAAGTTTTTACTAACTACAATGATGCTCTGTTTTGCATTGAGTATGCAAGCACAGAACATCACTGTTACGGGTTCGGTAACATCATCAGATGATGGAACTGAATTGATTGGTGTCAATGTATTTGTTAAAGGGACCACCACAGGTTCCATTACCGATGTGAATGGAAATTATACCCTTGAAGTTACAGGTGGGGATGCCGTACTGGTTTTTAGTTATGTGGGTTATGTCGCCCTGGAAATAGAGGTTGGTAACCAGACAAACATCGACATTGTATTGCAAGTAGATGTGGCAACACTTGATGAAGTCGTGGTTGTCGGGTACGGGACTATGATGAAATCTGATGTGACCGGTTCACTGGCTTCGGTATCCTCGGATAACTTTGAGATGCAACCCCTGACACGCCTGGACCAGGCCTTGAAGGGGAGAGCCGCGGGAGTGGAGGTTACACAGACCAGTGGCGCACCTGGTGCCGGATACAAAATCAGGATACGGGGAGCCAATTCAATCAGTGGAAATAATAAACCACTTTATGTAGTGGACGGTTTGGTAGTGGGTGATATCAATTCTATCAATGTGAATGATGTAGCATCTATGGAGGTGTTAAAAGATGCATCTGCGACTGCGATCTATGGTTCAAGAGGGGCAAACGGTGTTGTACTTGTTACCACTAAGCGTGGGACCAGGGGACCGGCAGTGGTCGAATTTGAAACCTATTACGGTGTTTCGACAAAAACCCAATCGCTTCCTTTTATGACACCTGCTGAGTTTGCCGAAGGAGTGAATTTTGCAGAGGGGACTGAAATATACACTCCGGAAGCAATTGCCGGCCTCAGGGCTGGCGGGGGCGAAAACTGGGAGGAGCGATTATTCAAGAATGCTCCCTTCTACAATCTGCAATTGGCAGTTCATGGTGGAAGTGATATTATCAAATATTACATATCCGGAAATATACACAATGCAGATGGCACCATCGTTAACCAGAACTATAAACGATATGCTTTGCGGGCCAATGTCAGTTCTAACATATCCAAGAAAATTGAGATCGGCCTGAACACGTATTTAAGCAGGGAGGATTTCTCTGGTGTACGGTCCGCCATATCAACAGGATTGACATGGGATCCAACTACACCGGCTTTCGACGAGAACGGAGATTATAATTTTGTACCACTGATACCAGGCATTGGCAATGGACAAATAAACCCACTTGTTGCACCTGAAAATAATGTGAGAGATGATCATGATCACCAGGTAATCGCCAATGGGTATTTTAAATATGATATCCTGGAAAGTTTAGAATTGAATATCTCTGGTGGTATTGAAAGATTGGACGGGGTAGAAAACAGGTATAGCTCCTTACTTACAAATAACACAGGTACTGCGAGGGTTACCGGAGAGGATTGGACACGGATGCAAAATACCAACAGGCTTACCTACAGGCTTAATAATCCAAATCACCGCCTCCAGGTAGACGCCATCCACGAGCAGCAACTGGTCACCCGGGTTATCAATGAGGCTAGGGGAAGTGGCTTTTTCTCGGACCAGACCTCTTATAAAAATATGGGACTGGCCTCTGTACAACGCATTACTAACGAATCTGTGAGTGAAAGTTTACAATCTTTTCTTGGAAGGGTGAATTATTCACTTTTTGACAGGTTCCTCTTTACTGCCTCTATCAGGGCAGATGGTTCCAGTAAGTTCCAGGAAGACAACCGCTGGGGTTATTTCCCTTCAGGATCGGTAGCATGGAGAATGTCGGAAGAAGGCTTTATCCAACAAATAGGCTGGATTAATAATCTGAAAATCAGGGCGAGCTATGGACAAACTGGAAGCCAGGCAATACAACCTTTGGCCACCTTATCGGTGCCGATTATTGATCCAAGTGTCAATTATCCATTTACAGGTGAAACCGCCACCGTTGGTGTGGCTCCATCAGAACAGCTTGCCAACCCGGATCTTACATGGGAAACAACTACGCAAACCAATGTTGGACTCGACCTGGGATTATGGAGCAACAGGCTTACATTTACACTTGATCTTTATAAGAAAAATACCACAGATCTGCTGCTGAACCGGGTGCTGCCAGCATTTGTCGGCCCTATTGTAGTATCCCAGAATGTCGGAGAAGTTGAGAATAAAGGTTTTGACATCAGCCTGGGGGCAACAATACTTCAGAACAGTGACTGGCATATTAGCTCCATCCTCACTGTTTCAAGGAATGTAAATAAGGTGCTAGCCCTTGTGAATGATGATGAGCCCATGGAACTGGGAAATATTTTCTACAGCAATACCTTCCCGGTAAATCCGACGCGGGTCGAAGTGGGATTACCCATCAGCTCATTCAGGGGCTATGTTTACGAAGGTGTTTACCAGCTGGGAGAAGAAGAGGAGGCTGCAAAATATGGAAAAGTACCGGGACAGGCCAGGTATAAAGATGTAAACGGTGATGAAGTCATTTCATCGGACGATATAGTAACCGTGGGAGATGGAAATCCATCTGTTACATGGGGATGGAACTGGACCGTTGGATGGAAGAAATTTGACCTGAATTTCTTAGTACTGGGTACTCATGGAAACGATATCTACAATTTTATGCGTATGAAAATGATGGGCCTGGGAGCCAGCCAGTTCCATGCTGTTCATGCAGATTATAAAAACCGATGGACAGAGAGCAATCCAAGCGATATTCCTTCGGGCAGGGATGGCACAGAATTTCTGTCCAATCAATTCATCGAGGACGGATCATTTGTATCAATGAAAAATGTTACACTGGGTTATACATTTGACAATGTATTACGTGGCATTGGAATGAGTGGTTTACGTTTATACCTGAGCGCTGAAAATCTGTTTATCATAACCAATTACACTGGTTATGATCCTGAATCAACGGCTTCTGGAAATTCAGACGTTGACCTGGGGATTGACTACAATGCATATCCTATCAACAGATCATTTGCAATGGGATTAAAGTTAACGTTCTAGTATAACCAATAAATTGATAAGATCATGAAAAATATAATTAGCTATATAGCAAGATTTTCACTGGTGCTTGTTATCATATTGGCAAGCCAGGCATGTATTGATCTGGAAGAAGATACAAGCAGTGTTCTTAAGATTGAGAACCTGAGTACAGAAGGCGAGATAGTAGCCGCATTGTCTCCGATTTACGCGGCCATACGCGAGGCATACAGGTTTCCCCATGCCGGAGGAGTGCCTACCTACGGAGCGGATGACCGAACCACCTGGGCGGCAGGTAATAAATCACCCTTAAGGGTATTTGACCGTTTTGATTATGGAAGTGGAGAGAATTCCGACATTCTATGGCTGCCCAGGGCCTGGGATTACTACTGGGAGACCATTTATTATGCCAATACACTGATCGATGGATTGAAAACCTCTACGGCTCCGGAAGAAATTATCAAGGTGGCGGATGGAGAAGCCAGGTTCCTGCGTGCCTTGTCCTATTTCCACATGGTCAGGACCTTTGGTAACATGCCCATAATCCTGGATGGAGATACACCCACAGGTGAAGAGGAACGGGCTACTGTACTCCAGAATTACGGACATATTGAAACGGACCTGCTCATTGCAGCAGATAATTTACCCGGACCGAATGAGGTGACAAATTTTGGAAGGGTGTCATCGGCAGCAGCCAATGCCCTGCTTTCTGAGCTTTATCTGACCTGGGCTGGCTGGCCTGTCAAGGACAACACCAAACTTCAGCCAGCAAGGGACAGGGCAAAACTGGTCATTGATCTGAATTATTTCATATTGATGCCCATTGATGAGTTATGGTTGCTCAGTGGCCAGTACAGCCTGGAATCAGTATTTTCCATGCAGTTTTCCGAGGTGGAAGACCAAAGAAACGGCTGGCCGGCCGGTACCAGTTTTCATGAAGCCAGGGGCTGGTCGGATATGTTTCCTGAACTTCAGTTTTTCTATGATTTTCCTGAGGGTCCACGTAAAGAGGCCACTTTCTACACGGATATACCGCAGAGAGGGATTTCCGGGGGAGCAATTGTTATTGGGGATCCACCAACAGTACCCTGGCAGGAATCACAGCGGCAGCATCCGATGTATAAGAAGTTCGCCATATCTGAAAATCTGACCCTGGGAAACAGGACAGCCGGGTACCGGGCTTTTGAGGTGATCAGGTATGCAGAGGTATTACTGCTCTATGCCGAAGCACAGTCAAGAATTGGCGAAAACGCCGAATCCATCCTGGCCTTGAACATGGTTAAAAGAAGGGCTGCCGGATTGGACTATGATGTTGCCAGTGATTCGGTTGATGTAACTACCGCAACCGTAAATGAGATCCTTGATGAGAAAGGTTGGGAACTGGCCGGTGAATACAAACGCTGGTACGATCTGGTCAGATCAGAAACGCTTGCGGATATTGCTGCTAAAAGAGATCCTGCTGAAAACGTGACATTGGTGAGAATACCAACAGAAGCACAGTATATTATACCGATCCCATTCGCGGCAATCTCCTCGAGTAACCTTGTCCAGAATCCGGAAGGATTCAAAATTCAATAAGAAAATTTGAAAAAAAAGTTTCAGGTTGAGGTTAGGTTAAAGTAGGTTAGGTAGCAGTCAAACAGGATAGTCCCCGTCCTGTTTGACTGTTTATTACTATTCTATTGAATTCTTACCTATATTGCCTTTCAATATGAGAAACCTAATTCACTTTTTAATTGTCCTTTCCCTGGCTGCCAGCTCTGTGGCATGTAAACAGCAAAAAGAGGATACCCCCCCCAATATCATTTACATTTTCCCGGACCAGTACCGGAATTATAGCCTCGGATTCTGGTCTTTGGATGAAAATGCCAGGTACCTGCAGGGAAGTCCCGATCCGGTATCAACACCAGCATTGGATAAACTGGCCAGTGAAGGAATAATATTTAACCGGGCGGTTAGCAATTACCCGCTCTGCAGCCCCTACCGTGGCATGCTCCTGTCCGGCATGTATCCTGACCAGAACGGTTTGACTACCAACTGCAGAGATGATCGCGATGTGCAATTAAAAACAGATGCCATTTGTATCACTGACGTTTTTGCTGATGCAGGCTACAATGTCTCCTATTTTGGAAAATGCCACTGGCAGAAGACTGAACCTCTCTTTGATACGAATGGAACTTATGTGGGTTCTCTACAAGACCCCGGGGGCCATTATATTAACAGGTATGATACCTACGTTCCACCCGGCCCTGACAGGCATGGCATTGATTATTTCTTCCAGACTTTAAAAGACGAGCATTTCAATCCCAGGGTATATTCAAATGACCCTGTCGCCATTGAAGGTAAAGCCGACGGAGAACTATACATGCCTGGAAGGTTTTCATCTGAGTTGGAGTCAGAAAAGATCATAGATTATCTCTCCAACACCCATGGACAACGCGATACTGAAAAACCATTTCTGATGATCTGGTCTTTGAACCCTCCGCACAATCCCTGGACAGAGAAAAGTACCTATATGGAGTTCTATGATCAATACACAGCCTCAGGAAAAGTGAACCTGGGCGAGCTTCTAACCCATGAAAATGTGGACACTGCTATTGGAAACTATGCACCCTACTATTTTGCCAATGTAAGTGCCGTGGACCATTTTATCGGGAAAGTCCTGGATCAACTGGATGATTTAGGACTGGCAGAAAATACCATTATTGTTTTCTCCTCCGACCATGGTGAAATGCTGGGCAGCCATGGGAAACGGGGAAAGAATATTCCCGAGATCGAAGCCTTTAATATCCCTTTCATCATTAAATGGGGGAATAAATTACAGCACCGTGTGGAAGACCTGATCCTGAATGTGCCCGATGTAATGCCTACCCTGCTCGGACTGGCAGGGATGGAAAACAAGATCCCAATGGAGGTTCAGGGTGAAAATTACGCGGGACTCCTTCAAAGTCCAGGTACAGATCCACTGGATAAACCGGGATCTGCACTTTTCATCAATATGAAGTCCAGGGGTGTCTACACAGGAAAATACATGTTTGTGGTTTTTGAAAATGAAGGCGTTTCATCTGAAGTATATTGTTATGACAATGAAAAAGATCCATACCAGTTGAATAAAATCGGGTTTGAAAATCTGGATACACAAACAGGCGAGCATCTTAAAGCTGAGCTCACTGTTTTACTGAAAAATACAAAGGACAGGTGGTACCAGGATAAAATCTGTTCAGATTTCCTTTTTTATTAAAGAGAAAAATTAACCTATATGAGATACATAGTAATTCTTTCAATCCTTATTGCCACACAGGCATGTTCAAGCAGTAAAAAAGAAGAGGCCAAATCTCCCAACCTGCTCTTTATCATGATGGATGACCTGGGCTACGGCCATTTTGGTCCGAATAACACGGCCCTGGCAGTCGATGATTTTAATCCCTGGTTTGTCAGGCTGGTTGAAGAAAACCAGGACTATTCCCCGGAACAGGCCCTTGCCTTCTCAAAGTCTGCAATACCCACCATGAGCAGGCTGGCCAGTGAAGGGGTTTTATTTACCCATGCCTTTACCAGCAGTAACTTATGTGCCCCTTCCAGGATGGGTATTGCCACCGGAATACAGCAAAACCGGCTGGGTATTTACCGTAACCTTGATTGTGAGGCCAGGGGACTGGACCAGGGCAGCCACCTGGCAGAAGTTTTGCAGGACCTGGGCTATGCCACTGCCCATATAGGCAAATGGCATATCGGACAGCGTGACAGAAGCATCATCGACAGGCTGGCGGATAGCCTGGGACTGGATATGAAATTAGACCGCTGGGGAAATTTCAACCAGGATCCGGAATTTCACCGGGCATTCATGAACTCAGGGTACCTGGGATCTGTGATAGATGAAGACAACCCTCGGCAGAACGGGTTTGACTATTATTATGGATATAATTACTGGGCGAGCCAATTTTACAATTCCACTATTGTCTGGGAAAATTATACACATGCCGGAAAACAGAAAGGGTATAATACCGATGTTTTCACTGAAAAGGCCCTCGACTTTATGAAATCGTCCCGGTCAAAAGACCAGCCCTTTTATGTCCAACTGCATTACCATGCCGTACATGATTCCCTTGAACCGAAGGCCCCTGCTATGTATTTCGACCATTTCGGGTCCGGATCTTATGACCTGGATAATTTTTATGCCCATGTATATGCAGTCGATGTAAATATTAATAAGATCCTGGATTACCTCGAATCCGTAAACCAGCTGGAGAACACGCTGATCATATTTACATCCGATAACGGCGGACAGGTAGGTGGTCCCTCGGTATTGCCAGGGAATGCTCCGTTTTCCGGACAGAAGGGTTCCTATTTGTTGGGAGGCATGAGGGTCCCGTTTTTTTGTTACTGGCCCGGGGCTGATATGAAGGCAAAAAAGATAAATCATCTGGTATCTACCCTTGATATACTGCCAACGATGATAGATGCAGCAGGAGGTGTGGTACCTGACTCGATTGATGGAAAAAGCCTGTTGCCCCTTCTCCGCGGAGAGAAAAAGAATGCTGTTCATGAGCATCTAATGTGGACAGGAATACATTCCCGCTACTGGGGATTTATGAAAGAATCTGTCATCGAGCCCTCTGAGCGCGAAAGGTCAGAGGCACCCTTTGGCTGGGTGGTCGTCAAAGATGGTTACATCCTCCGGCATGTTGGTGAAATTGTACCCGGACTGTACAAGGATTTGCCTGATGGGGCAGCCCCCACCACCCGGCTATATAAATTCCCTGATGACCCGGCAGAGATCCGCGATCTGTCAGAAGAAATGCCTGAATTACTCAATAGCATGCGGGATCTCTACAGAAGAGAAACTGCAGATTTCCCGCCGCCCTATTTCATTGGCGTCGATAAATGGAAGGAAGCGACCTCCTATTGACCGCAATCTGAATCCTGGAACAGTTCATTCCAGCAATGCCAGTTGTCATTGCCAAAATGGCCCCGTTCTTTGACCCTTCCTACCTTGGTTTCGGTATTATACTCAATGGTAACCTGGGTCTCTGAATTAAATGCTGCATAGAAGGCATCATATGCCGGGTCGTCAACGATCCCATAAGTGATAAAGCTTCCCAGTTCTTCTGAACCGGCTTTTACATTGGTGTAGGTGATATCAGATGTGCCTGCCTCCCAGTCCTTTCTCCATTCTATACTCAGCCAATGCACATTGTTGGCCGGACTTTCAAACATTTTCCAGCTGGCAGCCGTATGGTCATACCTGACTGAACCTTCGAACCATTTGAAATTTTCGAAAGCTTCCGCACCCGTTTTGCTGATAAACATCTCGGCCGTGAATTTCTCGTTGTTTGTCCTGGTGGTCACCAATCTTGCGGTATATGTATTTACAGAATAGGTCCATTGCCAGGTATCATCACCCAAAAACTCAGGCGTATGATTGAACGATTCCAGGTATACTGCCACCGGCACGGCCATGGTCACTGTAGTAACCAGGTTCCAGACACTTACCGTAACAAAAGAATAGGCGAAATGCTGATAGGTGTTCACTGATTTCAGGTTATCTGTTGTATCGGGAAAGACAGTGAAATCACTGAAGTCCATCTGGAAAGATTCTATCGGCGGCATGGCTGGTGCTGCATTCTCGTCATCTTTACTGCAGGAAGTAGCCAGCAGTGCAATCATCACTGCCAATGCCATTAAGGAAATAATTGTTCTCTGTTTCATCTTATCATCATTTTAGGTTCATATGTCATGCTACGCGAACCATTACAGATGGTTACACCCGGGAGATTAATATATTCTTAAATGTTAAATACGCGGCAAATCATGTATAATTATAAGACTTTTGTATCTTTATCTCTTAATCTAGTGTTATGCACTAATAATTAATTCGTTATGCCATTATTTATGGATTTTCATAAGGACCTTGATGTGACTGTTGAGGATGTTAGGGGTGCCCATATGTCTGACATGGCCGTCCAGTCCAAATACAATGTCAAAAACCTTCAGTATTGGATCAACGAACAGGCCGGTACGATGTTCTGCCTTATGGAAGCCCCGGATGAAGAAAGTTGTGCAAATATGCACGCGGAATCCCATGGCAATCTTGCCTGCGCCATCCAGGAAGTTAATACTGCACTCTATCAAATGATCATTGGGAGTATTCCTACATCAGATCAGGGTGTAGTAAGAAACGATGATGGCAGTATCGATTCCGGTTACCGTTTCATCATGGTGGTACAATTAACGGGGCAAACCATTCTTGACGGATCTTCATCGTACAGGTCTCTCAAGATCCCGCAAAGGCCTAAATCCCTCATCCGGGAAATGATTAACAAACATCAGGGAGGTGTCATCGAGAATATAAGCAATGAAAACATCATAAGTGTTTTCAAATCCTCAACCAGGGCAGTCAACTGTGCTTTGACAATCCGGAATGAATTTATGAAGCAACAGGATACAGACCCGGACCTGGATCTATCATTAAAGATAGGGATAGCAGCAGGTCAACCACTGACCGAGCATGATGGATTTTATGAAGAGACTCTCCGGAAAGCTCGCTATGTTACCAGGTTTACCGATGATGGCAAAATCAAGGTATCTTCCCTTGTCAGTGACCTGGGTAACCTGGATGGAATTATCTCGGAAAATGAGGAGCTATCAACCATTGAAATATTTGACAGGTCCAGCGAGAAATTTGTAATGCAGCTCATGGAAATTACGGAAAGTATTTTAGCCCAGGAAGAATTCAGTATTGAGCAATTAGGTAAGGATATGGGGATCAGCCGGCCGCAGTTATACAGAAAGATCACTTCCCTTACGGGTAAGGCGCCCAATGACTGGATCCGTGATCTGCGTCTTGAACGAGCATTTCAGCTCTTGCGGAAACAGCATGGCAATGTATCTGAGATAGCATATGAGGTTGGATTTAACAACCTCTCATACTTTGCAAAATGCTTTCAGAAAAAATTCGGATTGCTCCCTTCCCAGTATCTTAGTCTCTCTTTATCAGCCTGAATACCAAAAATCCTTATTTTGAATCATTCTTATTAAGATTTGAACAGAACGTGTTAGTTGGTGGACTGTCAGGTGCGTAATTTTGAATTATAAATCAAAACTTCATAATCATGACAACTACCAACACCCTTACAACAGTACTTCCAGATAGTGAGATACTGGAAAAATTCGCATCCCATATTCACGGAAAGATCATCTACCGGAACGACGCTGACTACGATGAAGTCCGCTCTGTCTATAATGGGATGATAGATAAAAAGCCCCTGATGATTGTTCAGTGTACAAATGTGGCAGACGTGGTAAGCTCCGTAAATTTTGCCAGGGAAAACAATCTCCTGACAGCTGTCCGGGGCGGGGGACATAATGCAGGGGGACTCGGCATCGTTGATGATGGACTGGTCATCGATCTCTCATCCATGAAAAACATCCAGGTGGATGAAGCAAACAATACGGCCCTGATTGAAGGGGGATGCCTCCTCGGTGATGTTGATCCAGCCCTTCATCCTTATGGCAAAACGGTTCCCACGGGAATATTATCCACTACCGGGATTGCCGGATTGACCCTGGGGGGTGGCGTGGGACATCTAACAAGGAAATATGGGCTGACCATAGACTCACTCAAAGAGGTGAACATGGTGCTGGCAGACGGAAGCCAGGTCAGGGCCAGTGCTAATGAAAACTCAGACCTGTTCTGGGCGGTTCGCGGAGGAGGAGGGAATTTCGGGATTGTTACCTCCTTCCTGT
>CAZXOJ010000028.1:0-24619 GCA_964642325.1 uncultured Bacteroides sp.
TCAGCAGGTAGTAGCAGCGCATCTTGCCTATCCGTGCCTCCGCAATATTGCTCTTCACTTCAGCAATATCTTCCAGCATCAGGAAATTTTCAAGGGCTACAGGATAATTCTGATAGTCGAAATTGATCCTTGATGCAGTTAATAATGCAGGTTCGGTAAAGACATTACGGGGACTTTTCGTAATGAAATTCAGGGAGTTAAGTGCATCCTGGTGGTCCCCGGCCTTAAGCTGGCACTCAGCCTTGTAGAAATGCGCACTGACAAGGTAAGCACCTGACTTGAAATCGTTGATATATTCGCGGAAACTGTTGATCGCCCCATCGCAATCACCGCTCATATAAATGTTCTCGGCAGCCATATAAACCAGAGAGTCCTGTTCATTGCGGGAAATGTCTATATCCCTGCCCAGGGATTCAACGTAGTTAAAATATTCATCTACCTGATTATTCTCAACATAGACATTTTTGATCCCCAGCAGGGCATTGTTCGCTTCAGGGGTCACGGGAAAATCTGTAACAACTTTCTTGTAATATTCCAGAGACTTGTCTGAATTGTTTTTATTATAGTATATGAGTCCCAGCTGGACCAGGGATTTAGGCACGTAAGAACTGTTCGAATGTTCCTGTAATATCCTTACATAAAAAGGGATGGCATTTTCTGCCTGGGCCATGATGAAGTAACTTCTTCCTGTTTCGTATAAGGCATCCGCCGTATAGTTTGATCCTTTATGCTGGCCAAGGATCTCTCCAAGGATCCCGATTTTTTCTGTATGCCTGTTAAGTACTCCGGCAGAAAGCCCTTTCTGGTAAAGGGCGTAATCTACATCAGTGGTTCCGATCCGGATGGCCTTATCATAATGCTCGATGGCCTGTGCATAACGTGCATCTATAAAATACATATCACCTATCCGGTTGTAAGTATCCCCCAGGATCTGCCTGTTTTGTCCCCCGTCCAATGATTCAAACCTTTTGAACCAGTTCAGAGCCTCCCTGTAATTTTTCCGCTTAAACTCTGCATAGCCAATATTGTAATGACAGATGGCATATTCATTCAAAATCGTTGCTCCGTCTGTCTGCATGAAATTCTTGTAAAAACTGAGCGCTTCATCATATTCCTTCATCCGGTAATATGACTCCCCTTTCCAGTAATAACAAAGGGCCTTCAGGGAGCGGTCATACTGCCCGTAAGCCAGGGAGGCATCAAACTTATTGATGGCATCCATGAAGGAAAGATCCTTGAACAGTTCCAGTCCCCTGAAAAACGCTACCCGCTGGTAAGACCTCTCTATTTCCGGGGTTTTCCGCTTCACTTTTTCCAGGGCGGCCAGGGCAGCCTTGTAATTTTTTGTACTCATGAAGGCGAGTACCAGGTAATTATAAGCCTCATCAGTACGGTCTGAAGCGGGATAGAGTGTAATATAGCGTGTCAATCCCCTAATAGCCTCATTAAAAGGAGACATGGAAAGCTCATAGGTCAGTACGGCATAGTTAAACATGGCATCTTCCTGTATCTCCTTATCATATTCCATCCGGGATGCTGCATCAAATGCCAGGCGGGCCTGCTGTTTGTCTCCCAGCTCCACGTAGCAGTCCCCCAAATGATACATCGCACTCTGGCTAAGGTCATTTTTCCTGACCGGAATGCTCTTGAAGGTTTCCATGGCCTTCTGGTAATCCCCAATCATATAATAGGCATAACCCATCTGGTATTTATCTTCCGGCTGTGTTAAGTTGACCTTCTCATGGTATTGCTGGAGATAATAGACTGACTCTTCAAACACATCCTTATTGAAATAAGCCTCGCCTATGATCCTGGCCATCTCAGCATATCTCTTCTCTGTAACAGAATCCAGCAGCATTGGGGCATATGCTATGATCTCGTCCCACTTCTCCTGGAGGTAGTAGATCTGGGTCACATAATAGGGGACAATGGGGGCAAAAGTCTCATCATTTTTCAGCCTCAGAAAATGGTTCAGGGCGGTCTGGTAATTTTTCTGGGAATAATTAATATGGGCATAATAATAGGTGGCCGGACCCTCGTATTTATCACCTGATTCAAGTATCTCATAAAAAGCCACCCTGGCCTCCTCCAGAGCCTTCCTCCTGAAGTAGCTGTAACCCAGCTCAAAAAAATACTCGGAACGATCTTCAGATGAGAGTTCAAGCGGATCAACGGCCTTTAACCATTTGACAGCGGAGCCGTATTGCTTGTCCCGGTAAGCCACTTTTCCCATGTCAAACCTTGCCTCGTTTATATTGGGCGCATCCGGATTGTTCTTAACATAGTCATACAACATGTACTGGGCATCATTATTATAAAGCTCAACAGCACATTTCGCCCTCAGGTATTCAGCCCGTTGATGGAGGATGGCAGATGTTTCTTCCCGATTTTCCAGTATCTCCTCAAACTTTAATTGTGCCGCCGCATACTTTTCCTTCTGAAATAGCTCCCATGCCTCAAAAAACAGTTTATCAGGATGTTCCTGAATAAGTGATTTCTGGGCTATGGCCGGGGTAGAGGAAAAGGTAGATGCAAATATCAGCACAGGTGCAATTATCCGGATAATATTCATATATATCTGCATGCAGTTAGTTATTCTTTCTAACGGATTTAAAAGTACTTTATTTTGCAATCGTTATACCGGGATGCAGGATGGAACAACTAACATATTTATTAACAATAGCCTGGGTTTAATATATTTATTTTACTTTTGCCAGCATGTCTCCGGATACCATTATTCGGCTTAAAAATGCCTCGATTTTCATTCAGGACCATTTGGTGCTTTCAGACGTCAACTTCAAGGTCAATAAAGGTGAATTTATTTACCTCATAGGTAAGGTGGGAAGTGGAAAAACAAGCATTATCAAAACCCTGAATGCTGAGCACCCTTTGATGGAGGGGGAAGGTTATGTCTCAGATTATGAGTTGCATAATCTGAAATCCAGCGAGATCCCATACCTGCGACGTAAATTGGGGATTGTCTTTCAGGATTTCCAGCTTTTGACAGACCGTACCGTAACAGATAACCTGAGCTTCGTACTGAAAGCAACAGGATGGAAAATCAAGGACGAAATTGAGCAAAGGATCTCAGAAGTACTCGAAAAGGTAGGGCTGACCAACAAAGGTTTTAAAATGCCAAACCAGTTATCAGGCGGGGAACAGCAACGAGTTGTAATTGCCCGTGCCCTGCTGAATGATCCCGAGATCATACTGGCCGACGAGCCTACAGGGAACCTTGATCCAGAAACCTCGGATGATATCATGATCATCCTTATGAATATAAGTACAAGCGGTCGCTCCGTGATCATGGCCACCCATAACTACAACCTGCTTAACAAGTACAGGGCACGTACCTTGAAATGTGCAGATGGCAAGCTCACTGAACTGGAGCAGCGGGAAATAGATTTTGAAGCATTGGAGGAATAATTCCCTCTTTTTTTGTCCGCTCAGGTAAAGACCACATCTCCATCCCCATCCTGGAAAAATATTTTATTCCCATCGGGCAATTGTCTGATCAATTCATGTGTGGCAAAGAATTTCTGGTACATCCGGCGCTTTCCCAGCAAGGGTGTCCTGGAATTCTCCAGCATGGTTTTCACTTCGGGATTATAGGTGGTGATATAGGATATCTTTTCAGAGAAAAGGTAATGGTCCAGGATCTTCGCTACAGCGCTGCTTACCTCTTCCTTAAGACAGACATATGGCAGGGTCATCCTCTCTCCCAATACTGACAACATCAGGAATCCAGCCAGTTTTCCATCATTATCCCAGACTTTCAGGCAGGTGTTCTGATAACGTGAAACCAGCCAGCTAAAAGCATATCTATCTCCTTGATTCTCCCCTTCTAATACCCAGGGATAGGATATTATCCAGTCAAATGTTTCCTGGTCCCGCATCCCAAATCCAAGCCGCTTGTTACGCTCCATCATGTCGAGGGATGCAGGATCGACTGAAGGGACCGGTTCGGTTTGAAGAAAATCTGGTTTGATTTTTTTCTTTACGGTACTTATCCTGAGATCCTGCCAGGCATTGATGATCCCATCAGCAAGGCTAAACAGGGGCCGGGCTGCACGGTAGCCTGCATTCCGCTGGCCCAGCAATGTTGCTGAGACGGCCCTCTGATAGTATCTGATTCCTTCCTGTTCCCTGTATATTGCAAACCTTCCCGTTTTATCATATACTGCCTTGGATTCCGGGGCATAATTGGTGTACATTAGTTGGTGCCCCCAATCCTTAAATGCCTCATCAAAAAGTCGGCTTGCCAGTCCCTGCCTGCGCCTTTTGGGGTCAACCCAGTTTCCGCTCAGCCATCCGAACCTGATGTCCCCATGACGATCCGGCAATATACATCGGTAGGCTGCCAGGTCATCACCATCAAGAAGTAAATACATGAGGACATCTTCCTTTTCCATCCGTGGGTTCTTCAGCCAGGATAGGGCCCGTTGAGGGCTGACCGGGATATAAGGCTGGGTCCGGTACTGCGCTGAGCTAATGAACTCCTCCAATCGGCTGGCATTGTATTTTTCTACCCTCATTCCCTGTTTATTTTGTTCCTGCCCAACAGGCTTTTCATCAGGTAATAAGTGTATTCTCCCTTCAGGATACGGGAGGCTGGAAATTTTTTTATCTCCATGGGGATCCGCTGGAAATGAAAGTCAACCGAATCCTCTTTCAATCCTGCTGTCCCGAAGGTGGCATCCAGCTGAGGCAATCCTTCAGCTGATAAGGCGTCAAAAAATGATGCTGATACACCATCATCCGTAAAGGGAAAAGAAAAAAGTCCATCGCTGATCCCGAATTCCTGTTGTACCAGCATGAGGCTGTCCCGGTACTGGGAGATCTGTTCATCCTGTTCCAGGTCACTGAACAGCGGATGGTCCTTGCTATGGGCACCTATATGAAACCCCGAATGGGCCAGCTCACCAATCTGTGTCGAGGTCAGGTAGGGTTTTTTAACCTTGAGGAAGGCAGTAAAATCAAGATCCACCAGTTTTGCCATTTCGTCCAGTTCTGTACGCCGCCGGTAGCTTACCCCTAGTACGAGCTCACGAACGTTAATTCTTCCAGCCCGTACCAGGTGAAACCGGCGTTGGAAATTCTCAAGTATCCCCGGTGGATAGTTATTATGTTCCAGCCTGTCCAGGATGAGGCTTGCCTTATAGCGGAAAAACAGGTCTTTGTTATCTATGAAATCGGTATTGATAAAAAATGCTGCAGGAATTCCTCTTTTCAGCAACTCTGGCGCCACGATATCATAGATGCCTGACAATCCATCATCAAAACTGAGGAACATACAGGGTTTGGATACTTTTCTCTCCCCCATTCTGAAAGCCTTCAACTCTTCTAATCCCACAGGCTGAAAATGTCTGGTCAGATAATCCAGGTCCTTCTTAAAACTGGCAAAGGACCTGACCCTGTATACCTGGTTGACATGTGGGAGGGGAATGTTCGAGACGGTATGGTAAAAGGGTAATAGGAAATGCTGTCCTGTTAAATTGATAAGGGTGGATTGGGGGATCCATCCACCGACAATGCCTAATATTGTTTTAATGCCACTTTGCATGGTATTATTTTATCTTCTGTAAAAATGGGAAACTTGTTTTCACGATACGGGGGTAAACTGTTCTCTTACCACCAAATCCCTCATAAAACCGAGCTACGCCAGATATGTTGGATCCTTCGAAATCGAATACCCTTTCCGTACCACGAGATTGTGAGATCAAATTATCCATCAGTACAAACATGGCCCTCGTCTCTTTACCGGCATCCGAATTACAGCCATTCAGGTATATGGTCCTGCTGGCCGAATAGCCAAGTATGGCACCCGCCTGCAGGTCATCTCCCTGAAAGAGTCCGAAAATTTCTGCTTTCTTAAGTCGTATCAGTCCCCCGAACAGGTTTTCAAGGTAGCTCCACCTGACGCCAGGGCGGGCATCTTTCATCCCATGAAATTTCAGATAAAGATATTCCCGGGCAGAAATGCTCCTGAATTCAAAATCCTGGGACTGTCCTTTCTGAAGATTCCTGCGGGTATTTTTATTGTAGGAGTCCTCAGGAAGAGAAAGATCCAGTTCATAATTATGCCGCTCAAAAGATTCCCATTTAGCCGGGATATCCCGGTTCTCCATATTAAGACAGATATCAATATACCGGAACCTCGCTGGGATGGCATTTAAAAATTCTTCAAGAAGGGCATGGTCAAGGGGATCCTTGGAAAAAACTCCCAGCTGCTGAGCGAGGATGGGCTGAAGCAGAAGGCGGAA
The DNA here is from genome assembly GCA_964642325.1 of uncultured Bacteroides sp. Lineage (GTDB taxonomy): Bacteria > Bacteroidota > Bacteroidia > Bacteroidales > SM23-62 > SM23-62. The sequence continues at coordinate 6,264 of CAZXOJ010000028.1, forward strand.
CCCCAGCTTCTTTGTCCATGTCAGCGGCATAACAGCCCTGAAATCGTCCAATACCAGTCCATTCCATCCGGGAGATACCAGATCAAGGTACCATGAATAAGGGTAAATGGTCTCAAAAATGCAATGACTGATGCAATGATCCCATCGTTCCCTGTCTATTTCAGTATGGCCCAGCAACTTAATCACCAGCCTGCTAAATATGGTTCAACATTTCAAGGTATACTACCTTCCAACCTTCCCATTCCCCTATATCGCTGAATGCATCGTTATGCCAGATGGATACGAAGGTCCCATTCACAGACCGGACCGCATCTACCAGCTTCCTGATCTTTTCCACAGCAGATATTGGAGAAAGTTTCATATAATCTTTCAGGGTCCTGTCCATTACCTGGAAAGGGGTAACCTTCAAAGGTGTTTCCATCTCCTGCTCCAGGTCATAGAAATGGAAAGGTTTTGAAGTCCCCGCTCTAAATCCGGAATGTGAAGCATACCCCATGCTGTATTCCTTCCTTATCCCTGCCTCCATGTATTGCCTGTAGCTCTCCGGCAGTTTGAATTTCAGATAATGCTGCCTGCTGGCCAGGATATCTCCACCGGTAATAGATGAAAGCATCTGTATCTCTTTTTGCAGGACGGCAGGTTTGCCAGCTGAACGGTAGGAAGGATGTATCGCGGGACTGCCAAACTTCATGGTTTGCCCCACCAGTTCCCTGAAAGTTTCATTCTGAGGTGAGATGCTTTTGTCATATTTTCCATATCCGGAAGTCAGAAAGAACAAGATAGGTTTGAGTCCCCTTTCAGCATGAATTCTCCCCATCTCATCAAATGTATCATACGGATCCTTTATCCCACCTGAGAGCACAGCACGACGCATTTTTGACTCACCATTGCGCTTCAGGCTGGACCTGATATTCGCCCCCATTTTTCGCAAAATCCCCCTGTGCAATATGGCAAAGGGCAAATCAATATCTGAGGTGGGCTGAAATTTAAAGGTACCTGCTGAAAGATCCAATTCAGGGTACATCCCGATTAACCTCTCCCGCAGGTTAAGTACCCACAGATCGACTACCGGCAATTCCAGGAAATCATACTTCATTGCCAGGCTGCTTCCCGCATCAAACCTGCCGTGATGGTCCGGCTCAAAGGGGAGGTATTCTTCATACCTTGAGATCATGTAAAAAACAGCCGAAAAAATATCGAAGGACAGATCCGTTTCCTTATCGTCGGTAAAGAGCAGAGGGACTTCTCCCGAGGTTTCAGGCATAGGCTCCATTTTCCTGATGGAGTTTTCAATGAGTAATCCGGATGCAGGAATACGGAAGCCATCCAATCCATATTTGCCTGAGTAATTGATTTTAGGTCCCTTACGTGGAGAAAATATCCTTTCCTGATCAGTCACCGAATAAGCAACCCCAAAGCAGTCCCTGAATATATAATTCAGGATATATTGCAGCCTGGGTGATTGACTTTCCGTATAGATTAGTATTTCCATGATCTATATTGGCTTTTCAGACATCTAGTATTACGATGGTTACCCCGGTGCCTCCCAGGTCAACATGTTCATCTCCAAATGAATCCACCAGGTCAACCGTCCGCAGGTATTCCCGGATCAAATGCCGGAGAACCCCGTCCCCCTTCCCATGCAGTATCCTCAATTCCCGGTTTTGAACCATGATGGCCTCATCAATCAATGCAGTCACCCTCATGAGGGCTTCCTCAGCCCTTTGTCCCCTGACATCAATCTCTGGACGGAACTGCATCTTCCTCCTGGCGATATCCCAGTCGGCATAATCTCCTCTACCATGATTTGTTTCATATGAGGTTTCATATTTTTCGGGTGCGACCTTCTCCAGTTTATCCACGCTAACCCTGATGGTCAGGTGACCGAATTGTACAGAAACCTTGTTCCCTTTTCTTTCAAGCACTTCACCAGCTATCTCCTGTCCTTTCATTACCACATAGTCCCCTGGACGAATGCTTGGGTCCAAAGGTTTTTCCTTGATTTTCCGTGAAGGTTCCAGCTGTCCGAACCGCTGCCTTTTTTCACGGATCCTCTTTTCTTCGCTTTTTATTTTTTCAATTTTTTTATCGAGGGGATCCTTCTTCAGTTCAGCCTTTTTGACTTCCTTCTCCTTAAATTCAATCAGTTTTTCCCTTGCCTGCCTGGTTTTTTCTTTATCAGCCTGTCCTTCACGGATCTCACGTATGGTATTTTCTATCTTCCGGTTTGCCTGCCGGAGCAGCTCGTCTGCCTCTTCCCTGGCCTTTTTTAGGATATCTTTGCGGGTTTTTTCCGCCAGGTCCAGTTCATCGGCATATTTGACCAGGGTTTCCTGTAGCCTTTTCTCGGAAATACGGATCCTGTCCCGCTTCCCTTCCCAGTATCGTTTGTCCCGTATGATCTCACGAAGATGTTTGTCAAAAGTAATGTGGTCCTCTCCCACCCTTTCAGAGGCTCCCTTTATTATCTCTTCCGGAAGACCAATATTCCTTGCAATTTCGAAAGCAAATGATGAGCCAGGCTGACCAATTTCAAGCTTGTAAAGGGGTTGCATCTTGCCTGTATCAAAGAGCATAGCCCCGTTTTCAATCCCCTCAGCCTCGGCTGCAAAATGTTTCAGGTTACTGTAATGGGTGGTGATCACACCCCAGGCCAGCTGTTTATTGATCTTATCGAGGATGGACTCTGCTATGGCACCTCCAAGGGCAGGTTCTGTGCCAGTCCCGAATTCATCGATCAACAGCAGGGTGCCAGCATCTGCATTCCGGGTGAAATATTTCATATTCAACAGGTGAGAGCTGTATGTGCTCAGATCATTATCTATGGATTGTTCATCCCCGATATCAATAAATATCCGGTCAAAAACACCCACCTTTGAATCGGGGTCCATGGGTACCAGAAAACCGCACTGTACCATGTACTGCAACAGTCCCACAGTCTTCAGACAGACTGATTTTCCTCCTGCATTCGGTCCGGATATAAGCAGTATGCGTGATTCATTATGGAGACTGATATCCAGGGGTACTACCCGGCGTTTCTCTTTCTTCAGTGTTTTGAACAGCATGGGATGAATGGCTTTCCTCCATTCTACCAGAGGATGCTCCACCACCTCGGGCATGACCCCTTTGACATCCCTGGCATATTTTGCTTTGGCCTGGACCATATCCATGCCGGCAAGAAAACCGGACAAGTGGCCCAGCTCCTCTGCATAAGGTTTCAAATCATCCGTTAAGTTGGTCAGAATCTTGATAATCTCCCTGTTCTCGGCATACTCCAGCTCACGGATCTCGTTGTTGATCCCGACTACCTCTGATGGTTCAATGAATACTGTTTTTCCGCTGGCCGATTCATCATGGACAATCCCTGAAAGCTGTCTTTTCCTGGAGGCCTGGACCGGGATTACAGGTCTTCCGTTACGAATGGATATAGCTACATCCGATTCAGCTGTACCTTCTTGCTGGACAGACTTCAGGATGCTCTGGAGTCTGCGTGCAACCTGTTTTTCCTTTCCGGCCAGACCTGCACGTACCTGGGCCAATTCCCTGGATGCGTTATCTTTGATCTTTCCATTCTTCGACAGCACCTTATCAATTCTATCCAGGATAAAGGGATAGATCTTAACTTCCCTGCTCATGCTGAAAATATTTGGAAATTTTTCCTGGCGGTCGGATTTTTTGAAAAAATTCAGGATCCCCCTGACAGCATCCAGGTTCTTTCGAAGGGCAGCTACTTCATCAAGTATCAGGTAACTTCCAAGCACCCCAAGTTTTGAAAGTGCCTGGTTTACATCCGGGTAAGGCTCTATGGCAAATTCCTCTTCCCCCATCATCACCATACATTCTTTAGCCCGCAGCAGTTTTTCCCTGATCATGTCATAATCGGTCATATATCCCTCCTCATTCAGCAAGCTTCTGGCTGTTTCCGACAAACAGTTCCTGCTAACCGATTCCCTGATCCTGTCAAAGCCGATTTTCGTTTCGAAGTTTTCCGGATAATTCAAGTTTGCGAGTAATTATGGCCAAGGCCATAAAGATAGTTAAATGCCATGAAAGGATTATAGCCTGATATATGTAAGGCTTTTTATCATTTGGTGGACATGGGCCTTAATTGTATTTTTATGATATTACAATACACTTTCACGTATCATGAACAACAGATCCTTATCTTTTCTGCTGCTGGTTGTCACTATTTTCAGTATCGCAATGGGACTGCTAGAGAGTGCTGTGGTGATATATATGAGGGCAATACTTTACCCTGAAGGATTTGGATTCCCCCTGAGCCCGGTACAGCCTGATTTGATGCTGACTGAATTATTAAGGGAAGGGGCAACGATTGTCATGTTGCTTGGGATTGGCTTTCTCGCCGGGAGAAACAAATCGGAGCGGTTGGCCTGGTTTCTATATTCCTTTGCTATCTGGGATATTTTCTATTATGTCTTTCTCTGGCTGCTGATCGGATGGCCATCTTCCCTGATGACCAATGATGTATTGTTCCTGCTGCCTTCCACCTGGATCGGACCTGTGATCACACCAATTATCCTATCCCTGACGATGATAGGATTTGCCCTGCTTATCCTGATAATTAACAGGCATAATGAGGATATAAAAATACCCGGCATCAGCTGTCTGCTGCTGATCACCGGGTCAGTGATACTGATCCTTGGTTTTATCTGGGATTATTCAGCTTTTATCATGGAATCCATGACCATCAGGGACATTTGGACACTGCCGAAGGATCATGTCCTAAAGCTGGCAACAGAATATGTTCCACGAAAATTCAACTGGTTCCTATATATTCTTGGCGAATTAGTGATCCTGTCCGGGATCCTGTTTTTTTACCTGAGAATCCGCAAGCGATCGTATGTCTGAACGCTGTCTACTATATGTACAAGCATATCTAATGCCCCATCCTTTTTGAATGTGGCAAGATAGGTCCTGCTCTGCCCGGTAAGGGTGTCATAAACGATAGTCACTTCTGCCAAAGGCAGGAAATCAACCTCCATATACAGATTGATATCTTCCTGTCCCCGGTCTGCGATCTCAATCTCCCGGCTTTTCATTCCGATAAAACTGAAACACAGGGTATTATAATGACTGTAGTATTCAGGGATATTTAATGAAAAATCTCCCTTCTCACCTGATGCTGCACCAATGGTTGTTCCCTTGAGTACAACCGATGCCAAATTCAGGGGTGTGCTGTCATTCGAACATTTGATGGTCCCCATGATGTGCCTGTTCTGTCCCAGTACCTGGATAATACATCCAAGCAGTAATGTGGCTGAGATGAAAACAATCTTTTTCATGATTTTATCATATTAGTTAATATTAGTATAAAGTTACGATCTGAGGATGGGGAGGTCTATCAGTCTGGTCACAATTAATGACTGAAATGTAACAAGTTAGGTGCGGGTATTGCCAATATGATGGGAAAGCCTTAGAATAGATCAGGGATTAGGCAAGCTGAATCAGTACTTGATTAAGGGCGATTATTTATTTACCAAGGAATCCAGAACTATTCCAGGTGCTTGTGTTTATCATCCAGTCCTCCAGGACAATTTCGCTCTCAGTGTTAAAACGGGAGAATGCCTCAAAGTTCAACATCCAGGGTTCAAGTTTTAAAGTCTGCTCACTGAATTCAGCAAAATTGTTTACATCAATGGTCATCATTTCATCCTCCGGTAATGTCACCGGGTCAAGATCTTTAAGCATTTCTTCAACTATCACTGATTCAAATGATTTTGGAGGAGGTTTATCAGGATTGACTACCTTCAGGAGTGTCCAGTTGATGACACAGAAAGCGATCACTGCAAAAAGATAGAACGAAAGCTCAAGGGGAGAGGGAAGCCTTCTTTTAGATCTTTTAGTGATTCTCATGGATTGATCTCCTGTCTGTCAGCATTGATATTACAAATGTACATAACAGGGAGAGATTGATCTAACAAGAATGTATTTAAGATTAACATTTTTGTAACAAGTTCAGTCCACAAACCTGTTCCGAATATGTTTTAAGGAGTCTTCCCTGCCAGCTTTAGCAGGAAGCTGTATTCAAAAGCTACCTCCTTCAGGTATTCAAAGCGGCCGGAAGCACCCCCGTGGCCCGCCTCCATGTTGGTTTTCAAGAGCAACAGCTTATCATCCGTCTTCAGATCACGCAGCCTGGCTACCCATTTGGCTGGTTCCCAGTATTGTACCTGTGAGTCATGAAGTCCCGTAGTAACCAGCAGGTTCGGGTACGCCTTTGCTTCCACATTGTCATAGGGAGAATAGCTGAGCATGTATTCATAGCTGTCCTTGTTATCCGGATTGCCCCATTCATCAAATTCACCGGTGGTAAGAGGGATCTCATCATCCAGCATGGTAGTGACCACATCTACGAAGGGAACTGCTGCAATCACCCCATGGTATAATTCGGGTTGAAGGTTGATGATGGCCCCCATGAGCAAACCACCCGCACTCCCCCCCATGGCATACAGATGATCCGGACTGGTGTAACTATCAGCAATCAATTGTTCGGCACAGGCATTGAAATCGGTGAAAGTATTTTTCTTCTTGAACATCTTCCCGTCCTCGTACCACTGCCTCCCGTTGATCTGTCCGCCTCGCACATGGGCTATCACAAAAACAAATCCGCGGTCGAGCAAACTCAGCCTGGCCGAATTGAATGCAGGTTCACGGGTATAACCATAAGAACCGTATCCATATAGCAGAAGCGGGTTTTTCCCATCCTCTTGTTTACCTTTCCGGTAGACCATTGACATGGGGACCTTTGCCCCGTCTTTGGCTGTGGCATAAATCCGTCTCGCCTCATAATTATCGGGATTAAAATCACCGATCACTTCCTGTTGTTTGAGCAGGGTCTTTTCATGGGATTCCATCTGGTAATCAAAGGTGGAATTGGGAGTGGTCAAACTGGAATAGGAATACCTGAGCAGTTTTGTATCGAATTGGGGATTGTAAGCAATCCTGGCCACATATACCTCTTCCCCGAAATCCACATAATGTTCATGTCCATTCTCCCACTCAATGATCCTGATCTGCAGTAATCCTTCCTTTCGTTCGGAAACTACCAGGTAATCATTGAATAATTCAAGATCGGTGAGAAGGACGTCTTCCCGGTGGGGAATAACTTCAATCCAGTTTTCCTTTGAGGTGGCCGTTACCGCCGTTTCCATGAGACGAAAATTCTTGGCATCCAGGTTGGTACTGATATAAAACTTATTTCCGAAATGCCCCACAGAATATTCCAACTCCCTTTCCCGCTCCTGAAATATAGAAAAATCACCTTCAGGATCATTGGCATCCAGGAAGCGGTATTCATCAGAGAGGGTGCTCCCGGATCCTATCATGATATACTTATCACTTTTGGTTTTATAAACAAAGGTGGTGAAGGTTTCATCCGCCTCATAATGAACAAGTACATCCCGTTCTGCACTGGTCCCCAGTACATGCCTGAATACCTTATGGTTCCTCAGGGTTTCTTCGTCTTTCTGCGTGTAAAAAACTGTTTTATTATCATTTGCCCAGCTGGCACTTCCATCAGTAGTCGGGACGGCATCCTGATAAATCTCCCCGCTCTCCAGGTTTTTAAAATACAGGGTGTGCTTTCTGCGGCTTACCGTATCCACACCATATGCCAGCAATTTATTATCCGGACTGACACTATATCCGCCAAGCTGGAAGTAAGCGTGCTCCTTGGCCATTTCGGGCACATTCAGGATGATCTCTTCATCCCCTTCCAGGCTGCCTCTTTTCCGGCAAACCAATGGGTATTCACCCCCTTCTACATACCTTGTATAATAATAATAACCATTATCCAGGTAAGGCACACTCTGGTCATCCTGCCTGATCCTGCCTACAATTTCCTTGTAGAGCTGGTTCTCGAAATCCTTGGTGTCCTCCATCATGGCATTCGTATAGGCATTCTCTGCCTCCAGGTAAGCAATGACGTTTGGATCTTCCCTTTCCCTGAGCCAGTAATAGGGATCGATCCGGGTATGTCCGTGGATGGAAAGTTCTTTTTCAATCTTTTTTGCAACAGGTGCTGTCATATCAGTTTTTTGTTGTAATTGCTGGCATCCTGTTGCCATCGAAAACGACAACAATAAAGCCAGTCCTATGCGAGGGACAAAAATAAGATTCTTCATAAGATTATAGGGGTCAGGTGTAACAATTCAGCAAAAATAGTGAATTGTTTTCAGGTCTGAAAACCTGTTTCCTCCGGCATAACAATCCACAAAATGATATAAGCAATAATTCCGGGAAATCCGGCACTGAATATTGACACCATGAGGTAAAGCAACCTGACCAGGGCAATATCCCACCCTATCCATTCGGCGAGCCCCGCACAAACTCCGGCAATGACCCGGTTGTTTGATCGTGTCAGCTTGCTTTTGTTCACTACATCTGCAAGTTTACTTTCTTTTTGGAATAGTTCTTGTATTGAATGAGCAGTCCCAGACAGCCGACGTATTGCTCAATTTCCTCTTCACTGGCCTTACGGGCCACAACATCGACTTTGATAGTTAATGATTTTGTTACATCAAACCCAATGCCCAATGATTCAATATACCTGTCCTTAGCATTATCATATAATACATCCCCCGAATTCGGATCAATCAGTACAAAATGGACCGGATACAGCTTGGCGTGGGTGCAGAAAGAAAAAATATAGTCTTTCTGTCCATAGAAAATGACATTGAATTCAACGGTGTCTGTGGGACTCATACCGACACTTTTTGATTGGCTGTAAATCTTATAACCTTTCTGGCGGTCCATCATGCAATCCCCGAGTTTATGATAATCCACACAATCTTGTGCCATCATAGAAAGGGGAGCAATAAGGAATAAAACAAACAGTATTTGAATTTGGCGGATGTATTTCATGCCTCTCAGATTTTAATCATTTAATTAGTAACTAGCTTGTTACGCAACTCGACCGTGGTTTTCTTCAAGTTCTCGAATTCCTTCTTGCTGAGAATGGGCTTACTACCGCCTCCGATTACCAGTTTTTTGGGCTGGTCATCAGCTGCCTTTTCTGATTCTACGGTAGTAGTTCCCGCAACAACGGTTATGTCGTCATATATTTCCTTGATGGGTTTCATATCTTCAATGACAGCTGCAACATTTGGATCCAGAGCCTTCATGCTCTCCGCAAACATCATCAGGTTATCAAGGGCATATTTCTGATCAGCCAGGTGCTGCAGGATATAATCGGCATGACCATTATCCCCGGCCAGGTTAACTGCCAGGAATAGGCTTTCGATAAATGCCCCGGCAGATAGCATAATGACGGTATTGGGACGGTTATTCCGCTCACAGAAGAACAGCATATTGATAAATGCCTCATTTGATATATTAAAGAGGGAATCCAGGTATTCAACATTGTTCCTGGCATTTTCGATAAGCTCATCATCGATCGCTCCGGTTACCCTGATCTGTTCAGCCATGGTCCGCACGACATCAAGGTAATCAAGTGTTTCCTCGTGCCGCCCGAACAAAGCAGCATAGGCAAGATCTGTAATATAGATCCCGAGGCTGATGGTCTGTGATTTTGTATCTAGGTAATTATCCATATTGCCTGGCGGATTTAGCAAACCGACATCAAAAGACAGATCAGCAACATCGATGACGCTGAGCATTTCAGCAGGGGATGGTGACAGATGGTAAACCTGTTTAATGGTTGCTATCCGGTCCACTATTTCTTCAGCCTCACTATCATCCAGCAATCCAGGGCTGCGTTTGCCTTTATCTGATTTACATCCGGCAACAAGTATGGCAGGAATGATCAGAATCAGAAGACAGAATTTGTAAAGTTTACATTGCATAACCAAGGTTTTAACTTATAATCAGTGTATTAACAAATATATAAATCGTTTCTAATATCTTTCTATCAACTTATAAACAGTCTAACTTCCATTGGTATTGACTTCTCTCCTCCTTATGGTACCGAAGAAATCAAGTGTCCTCCTCAGCAGGCTAGATTGCAGGATGAGGTAAAAAACAAGGGTCATGATCCAGACCGCCACAATATTAAATAGCACAGCCGGCATATATAAATTTCCTACCCGTTTTACCGAGGCAAAGAAATGTGACCTTCCGTTTCTCAAAACCGGGTACATATAACCTGGTTCCATCTTCCGGATCAACTTGTTATCAATTTCTACGATCTTATGAAGATCCATACGGTTGAGCACCAGGTCTGCCAGGCTTTCATTGTAATAATCCCGCTTGAAATTGGTAACCCCGGAGCTGCCTTCATAGGTATCTTCCAGGTCCATGAGTATCCTGTCCTTTTGTGCAACCAGTTTCTCACGGTTCGTAGACAGCCGGGATCGATAAGCCCTGAGCCAGCTGATTGTAGAATCGGCCAGAAGGGGAGTGAATGCATCAACAGTAAACCTATCCTGGCCTGGAAATGCTTCGGTCAAATAGATGGCATCAAATCCGCTTCTGACCACACTGAGCTGGTCCGGAAGCCTATCATCTTCACGCTGATACATAGTCTCTGAATCCTCGATCTGCTGGATTAAAGTTGGAACGAGAAACTGCAGATCATATGTTACGTTGCTTTCCCTCATCTCTACTTCATAAAAATGTTGCTGGTAATTATTATAGACAAACTGGTTTACTGCCAGCGCTTCGTAAGCCCATCTCGACGGCATCAGGTCAGCGACGAAGGGAACGCTCTCATGGGAGGCAAACTTATAATGTAACTTGTCAAATTTAACGATCACACCGGCCAGCAGGATCTGTGGAACCAGCAGGAAGGGTACAACAATATAAATAGCCACCACCGATTTGAGTCCGTCAGATATATTCAATCCCATAATATTGGCAAAGCAGGCGGTACTGAAAAGTATGACCCAGTAAGAAAAGGTCATACCTTTGATCTCCAGGATGGCATTCCCGATGATGACGAAAAACAGCATTTGCACAGCTGAAAGCAGGAAAAGGAAAGCTACCTTGGACAGTAGATACGATGTACGGCTCAGGTGTAGAAATGATTCCCTTGCCTGGATCTTCCGGTCCTTGATGATTTCTTCAGCACTGATGATGAGTCCCAGGAAAAGCGCCACGATGACGCTCATGAACAGGTAGGCCGGCAAATTTTCATTCTGGCTGAAAACATAGGCATGGGGTTCCGTTTCTGTCCCACTTATATACTTTGTAAAATATCCCAGGATCACAGCTAGCAGGGGGGCAACCAGCAGGGAGATAGAGAGGAATTGCCGATCCGCCAGTTTTGACAGGAAGTTCCGTTTGAAAAAGATCAGGTATTGTTTGAACCGGTCAGGGATCTTAAACAGGCTGGTTGGGATGTCTCTTTTTACAAATACAAATTCATGCTTCGACTGAATATTTTCAATGTATTTCTGATACCATTCCCGGGGACTGGTCTTCCTCTTGTTTGAGAATTCGCCAAATTCATTGATATCCCTCTCCTCAATGATCTGGAGGATCTCATCCGGGTCGGTATTGCCACATGAAACGCACTCACTTTCACTGGCATCAACCCGGTCTGCCAGCTGCTTAAAATAGATGATCCCTTCTACAGGATTCCCGGCATATGCAGGATACCCCCCCTTGTCAAGCACGACCAGCTGGTCAAAGAGCTTAAACAGATCTGAAGATGGCTGGTGAATATTAACCACTACCAGCTTTCCCTTCATGGCCAGTTCTTTCAGCAGCATCATCACATTTTCCGAATCAGTGGAGGAAAGGCCTGAAGTAGGTTCATCCACAAACAGGATATATGGTTCCCTGATGATCTCGAGGGCAATGTTCAGCCGTTTCCTTTGTCCCCCGCTGATTAATTTATGAAGTGGAGAGCCTACTTTCAACTCCCTGACCTCAAATAGATCCAGGTCGGTCAGGATCATATTGACCCTCTCAGACAGTTCTTCCTCGCTGTATCCGTCAAGGCACAATTTTGCATTGTAATAGAGGTTCTGGAAGACCGTAAGTTCCTCGATCAACAGATCATCCTGGGGGATGTACCCGATCATTCCTTCCAGTTCCCTCTTGGCTGTTATCAGATTATGTCCATTGATATATATGCTCCCGGCATCATGTTTCAGGGAGCCATTCAAAACCTTTACAAGGGTAGATTTACCAGTACCACTACCCCCCATGATCCCGACCATCTGGCCGGATTTCCCCTGGAAACTGAAATTATGTATCCCATTGGGTGAATTTTTAAAGTGGAATTCAATATTCCTTGCCAGGAAATCAACCTGGTCTCCTGTTGTATCTTTCAGGTAACCTGAAATAACATCCGAGTAATAAATGGGGCTCATCCCTTCCCCCTTTATGGAATTACCCCTGGGCATGAAATATACGTGGCGGGGAAAGATATACTTCCCGTTCAATTCCAGTCTTTCCTTACCAGCATACTGAAAGAGGTAAGTATCCGCCCTCAGAATGCGCAAAACATAGATCTGTCCTGAGAGTCCGTCCCTCTGAGAATGCTTAATCTCTGTGAACTGGAAATGCTGGTCATCACTGATCACCAGGAGGCGTTCCTTATTGGGGACCTTATAGAATTTGTCAACAATAAAAGAAGTGCAGTTGGCATATTCTTCGGGAGTGATCAGGAGCCCTTCAGCAATGGTTTGTACAGCATCTGTAATGGCGTTGGAAAAACCTGATCGGAACTGGGAATAATCTTCGAAATACTTGGCAAACTGGATCAGGCTTAACATGATCTGGAAACGGTGCCGGATATGGAGTTCTTCATTGATCCTGTCACAAATGGCCAGGATCTTTACAGAGAGCACCGATAATTTTTTCTCGGGTCCTTTTTTTTCCTCCCTGTCCAGTTCATTGAAATATTCCTCGAAGATCAGCAAAAATCGTTCCGCCAGTTTCTGGCTGAACTGCCGGGTCAGGTATGACTCAACAAAACTCCTGGCAAGGACATGAATGGCTTCCTTGTTGATGCTTGCCATAATGGCAAACAACCTCATCAGGGATTTTAACATAGATTCATTCATGAATCCTGCGCTTCATTTTTTAAATTAATACGAAACTGATCCTGGATGGTTGCATCATTCCTGCTGTGGAAGGACCGATTCCTGACCATTGAACAACATCTTCACAGAAGCCCTGCTCCCGTTTGCTTTCTCGAAAAGGATATTGCCCCCGTGTGCTTCCATGATCATCTGGGAAAGGGCAAGATCAATCCCGAGGTTCAGGTTTAATTTATGATCAGTAGCATTAAGATGACTGGTTAGGTCTTCCAGTAATTTTTCTGAGTAATTTTCCCCCTGGTCTATGACCTCACATATCACTTCCTTGTCTGATTGGGTGGTTATAATGGTAATGGTTTCTCCTTTCCCCGTATGGTTCAATGCATTTCTCAGGATATTGACCAGGCAACTGACCAGAAGATCCGATTCTCCACTTATGGTCATATCCGGCGTATGATTCTGCAGATCGATCGCTATCCCTTTCTCCTTCAGATCCTCTGAAACTTCGATCACACCATATTCAATTACCTGTTTGAGGTTGAGATTTTTCTTATCCAGGGTATGGCCGGGAGATTTCAGGATGGATATCTGCTCAGTCATACTGGAAAACTCCTCCAGCCTGGAAACTGAACTGTCGAGAATATTGATCACCCCGGCAAGTTCCTGCCCTTCCATCTTATCCTTTAACAGGTGGAGGGTCCCCATGATCCTGTTCAGCGGGTTCCTGATTTCCTGGCTTATCACTTTGATGATCTCGCTCTTCATCCCGTCCAGTCCCATTAACTCATGGTTAGCTTTCTCCAGCTCTAGCATTATCTCACTGTTCTCCTTCCTCAGGTAATACATCTCCAGGGAACTGTTGATGGATAACCTGACTTCCTCAGCCTGCAATGGTTTGTTAACATACCCGTGTATATGTCCCTTATTAACCGCTTCAACTACGGTCTCGAAATCAGTAAAAGCCGTCAGCAGGAACCTGCGCACTTCTGGATATTCCCTGGAAACAATCTGAAGTAATTCGGTCCCCGTCATATCCGGCATACGCTGGTCTGTGACAAGCACCTGGATTTCCTGCTCTTTCATTATCTCCAGCGCCTTTGCCGCAGATTCTGCGAGGATGATATGATAATCATGCTCAAAAGTCGCCTGAAAAAGGATCAGGTTAGTCTGCAAATCATCGACGTACAGTACACTTGCTTGTATATTTTGAGACTCGTACATATTACATTAACAGTGAAAAATCTTCCGTGAAGGTATTTCGTTTCCTTCTACGCAACCCGACGGATTATGTTCCACTTGTCAGCAGTGGGATTGACAAGCTAAGCACAATATTTCTCCCCATATTTAGATACCCTAATGGCTTCAGGGTGGAGAGGTGGTCTATATAGTTCGTATTGAGGAGGTTTCGGATCTGTAAATCAAGACTCAGGGATTGGCCGCTAACCGGGATGGATATTCCGGCACCAGCGTGCAGCAAATGATAGGTACCGGATGCAAACTCCAGGGGAGCAGGATGATCCTGGGAAAAAGCCAGCTCAGATCCAAAGCTAAGGTATACTTTCCCCTTCTTCAGGATATATCCCGGCATATAACGGATCTCTGAACGGAGCCGGTTATGGGGAATAAAGGGCAGATTGGCGGAAGTAGCTGATTGTTTCCCGCGGGTATAATTATAGGCAGCCTTTAAACTCAGCCAATGGACGGGAAGGATTTCAATTATGCCCTCCAGTCCATAAATGCTGGCATCATTCTGCACATACCTATATATGGGCAATCCTTCATCGGTTGAATCAGCAGTATGATCCAGGTATATGTATTGATCGATCAGGTTATAGAAAGCAGCAAAATCCAGGAGGATATGTTCTTTATGAAAATGAATACTGGCGTCCAGTTCATAATTGCGCTGTGATCTCAGATCCCTGTTACCCTGTTCATACCTTATGCCATGTTCCCCGTCCTGGGTTAGTTCGGCCACATTCGGCGCCCGGTAGGCAGATGCCAGGTTCCCCCTCAGCAGGATTCCTTCCCCCATTTGCCAGGTTACTCCTAATGATCCACTGACATTGCCATAATATTTACTCAGGGCCAGCATAAGTTCATCCTCATGGCCTGGTTCACCGGGCTGACCAGGTTCCTCTTCATGGCTGTGTCCGGTAGCTTCCTGCTGGGGTGCATCCAGGAAGCGGTTATCAAAACGGAACCCTACCTGCAAATGGACATTATTTTCGAAGTCATGCTGCACCAATCCGAAAACAGCCAGGTCATTCATCCGGTAATCGGGAAGCACCCGGTTCTCAGCCTTTTTGTTCCGGTTCGCCTGGGTGAGCCCCTGCAGGGCCAGGGTAAATTCCGACACCTCACTGGTAGCCAGGTTACCTCGCAAATCATAACTGAATGTGCTGAGTTGCATGTCTACATCAGGATGGTCAGATTTTGCAACAATAAACCTGCGATGATTATGCTGGTATGAGAAATTTGCCTGCAGCTTAAAGGGATCAAGAAAAAACTGGTTCCTGGACATGAGCATATGATTGTCCAGGTCCTGGTACCAGGCCTCATTTCTCCTATCATTGTTTTGTACCACTACCCCGGACGCCTCGTTTGTCATGCCTGGTTTCAATTGCTGGTATTCATAGGCCAGCCGGTGCATGTTTTGTTTCCCCCTGAGGCCTATATATGATTTAAGACTCCCGCCATTGAAGCGGGAATTGGGAACTGTTTTTTTATTGCCATCCCTATAGTCCTTGTGGCTGCGGTATCCTCCCCTGATCCCCCAGCTTACAGGTCCCTGGTTTCCCTTAACTCCCAGGCTGCCTTCCAGTCCCATAGTATTGCTAAGATACCTCACATCCGCATTCCCGGTAACCGTCCCGGGTGGTGCAGCTTTGTCCTGCACCAGGTTGATCACCCCACCAATGGCATCCGAACCATAAAGCAATGATGCCGGTCCCTTGATCACCTCCACCTGTTCCAGACCGTTCCCGTCAACCAGGTATGGATGGTCTGCCGAGAATTGGTAGTTCTCCATCCTGAAGCCATTATTCAACAAGAGGATATTACTGGTTGAGAGTCCCCTGATAACCGGGGTTGTCACCGATCCACCCCCGCTGATCACATCCACGCCTGGCAGTTCCGCCAGGCTTTCGATCAATGTAGGTGAACCGACACTTTTCAACTCACTGCCTTTCAAAAGCTCAATTTTAATGGCATTCTCATGCTGGGTGGAATGCCTTCCTCCCGAGATCACCACCTCCCCTGCGGTAATCGTGGCCGGATAAAGGCTGACTTCTATCAAATCAAGATCGGCTCCGACCTGGATATTGCTAACATGGGTTTCAAAACCCATAAACGAGACCTGGAGAATAAAACGCCCACCGGGAAGTCCAGCGATAACAAAAAGGCCTTCGATATCCGTTATGCCCCCCTTCTCAATCTCGGGAAAATAAACATTCGCCCCGGGAAGGGCCATCTCGTTTTCATCCAGGACAATGCCCTCTATTCGATAGGTATCCTGGGCAAACATCTGAAAAGACAGCAATAGTAAAAATATGCCCCATGGAATGAAATGCCTCATAACAAAAATATCCTTCATTGATATCACTCATAAACGTAATCCAGGCCATTCAGACTCCGGATAACAGACCGCTGCCAGGTTTCCAATCCTGATTTCATTTGGGCCGCTTTTGCTATTTCTTCTTCTATAAGGTCCTTTCCCTCCTGAGGGTCCATTTCAAGTTGATATAATTCCCACTGAACATTACCCGTCTTATCTTCGATACGATGTAATTTCCATGGCCAGTCAAGCCATGCTGCATGTCCGGGCAGGCTATCCATGGGATATTGCCTGGTGATCTGGCTATCCTCCAATCTCAGCCTGGTGGAATCTCCCACCATATCCCCGTTTTTCTGGGCTTCCAGTAACTCTGCCATCCATACAGCACTCGGCGTACCTATCCCTCCGCCCGGGTAATGCCAGAATCCCATTGGTTTTTCTCTCCGGTCCATTTTGTTTTCCAGGACAGGCATGAGGCTGATGCCATCCAGCGGGTGATTTGCATCCGTCTCTGCTCCAATTATGTCTAAAAGTGTTGGGAAAATATCAGAAGTATTTCCAGGAAATGTGGTAACCCTTGCTTCCCGAATCCTGGCCGGCCATTCAATAATCGCGGGTACCCGCAATCCACCTTCATAAATATGACCCTTATTACCCCGGCCCCCGGTAGATCCCACAGCCGGTAGTCCACCATTATCGCTACAATACCAGAGTATTGTGTTTTCATAATCGCCGAGGGTGCTGAGTGCTGACCTAAGTTTGCCGAAGGCCCTGTCCATTCCCGTTATCTCACCATAGAAATGTTGCAGGTTCTCAGGCTGATCTTCATATAAGACCCTGTCCTCTTCGATGGCCAGATGTGGACCATGGGGAGAACCGAACCACACAACCGCAAACACTGGTTTACCTGAACCTTCGTGTCTACGGATAAATTCCAATGCAGCATTGACGGTAACCATAGAGCTTTCACCTTCAGTTTGCACGGCGATCCCTTCCCGGCTCAGGATGGGATCATTATCAAAGAAGTTAGGAGCGGAAAACCACTCATCAAAACCATTGGTCCCGGGATTCACGGGACTGCCAATCCGCACTGAGCCCAGATGCCATTTTCCAAAATGTCCTGTAACATAACCAGCTTCTTTCAGGGCTTCAGCAATGGTTACCTCCTGAGGGCGGAGGGTGCGCCCCCATGAAAAGCAGCCAAACCGGTTGGGGTGCCTACCGGTCATCACGCTCCCCCGGGTAGGGGAGCATACAGGTGCTGCTGCATAAAAGCGGTCGAAACGCAGGGCCTCAGCAGCCATGGCATCGAAATTAGGGGTTTGAATGACCGGGTGGCCAGTGTAGGCCATATCCCCCCAACCCTGGTCGTCAGCCATACAGAGGATGATGTTGGGGAGTTTTTTTGAATTATCTGCTGTGGGACTGCATTGATTCATTCCTAATAAGCACAATAATGCCAAAAGGAAATGTTGGATGGTTTTCTTTAACATGGTATATTGATTGGGTTCTACTCTGCTAATTTACAACAGATAGGGAAACTATCAACATGGCAGGTATGGTAGTAAGGGAATTCGTGATCTTTAGTCTACGCTCTCTTCATCAGGAAGCTGAAAATCTTCTTTATTCAGATCTGCCCTGGATGCAATTTTCAAAACACGCATATCGGGTTGCTTGGTTCACTACATCCTCGGCCTGTAACATTACCAGGATCATCTCGCTTCCTCCAAAAATACTGTCGAGCTGTTGTGTAAATATCCTGTTATCACTTTTCTCAGGAATGTATCTATCCAGGTTTGGATTGACCTCAAGACGTGGAAGAAGGAATATGGAGA
>CAZXOJ010000029.1:0-24538 GCA_964642325.1 uncultured Bacteroides sp.
GGGTTCAAATACAACCTGGCCAGGCGTTGGGGTATTGGCGCCGAATGGACTTTCAGGAAAACATTGAATGACCTGCTTGATGCCGAGGAAAATATTGGCACTGATAACGGCGTATTTTTTCACAATAATGATTGGTATTCAATAGTTGGATTATTTATCACATATAAGATATTTAACTGGCGGGAAGATTGCCCGGCCTACGAATAGTCAGTGAAGCAGATGGAAAACTCACTTAAGAATCAAATTAACAGGGATAAATTACCCAGGCATATTGCCATCATTATGGATGGGAATGGACGTTGGGCCAAAAAGAAGGGGAATGAACGAATATTCGGTCATAAAAATGGTGTCAAAGCAGTACGTGAGACGGTAGAGGCTGCGGCTGAGCTGGGTGTTGGCTACCTGACCCTGTATGCATTCTCAACTGAGAACTGGAACAGGCCCCGGACCGAGATCGATGCATTGATGTCCCTGCTGGTTACATCCCTGGACAAAGAAATCGATAACCTTATGGAGAACAATATTCGCCTGGAAGCCATAGGTGATATTGAAAGTTTGCCAAACAAGGTCAAGTCTAACCTGGGAAATGCCATCAGGAAGACCTCTCTGAATACCGGAATGACCCTGGTTCTGGCGCTAAGTTACAGTGCCCGGTGGGAAGTTCTTGATGCCATGAAATCCATTGCCAGGAAGATAGAGTCAGGTGAATTAACAGCTAAGGAGATCAGCTGTGATCATTTTACCGAACACCTTCAAACCCATAGTATACCGGATCCTGAACTATTGATCCGGACAAGTGGCGAATATAGGATCAGCAATTTTTTGCTCTGGCAGATTGCCTATGCTGAATTGTATTTCACTGAGACCCTCTGGCCTGACTTCAGGAAGGAGGACCTGTATGCAGCCATCTGCAATTTCCAGAACAGGGAACGCCGGTTTGGGAAAATCAGTGAACAAGTAGTATCGTAAACGGGAGATTAGACTAGCATGATTCGGAAGCAACTACTATTCATTACCATTTTGATTTCACCCTGGCTGGCCGTATTGTCCCAGGAAATTGAATACGACAACCTGCCTGTTCTTGATTACGCCACTATAAAGGAATATGAAATAGCCGATATTACTGTATCGGGTGTGGAATTTCTGCAACCTGCAGTGCTTATCTCCATTTCAGGGTTCAAAGTCGGGAACAGCATAAAAATACCAGGTGAGGACATTACAAAGGCGGTAAAAAAATTCTGGGACCAGGGATTATTTGCTGATGTGAAAATCACGGCGAGGAAAATTGAGGACGGTAAGATTTACCTCGACATTTACCTGAAAGAACAGCCACGACTTTCCAGGCTGATCGTTGACGGATTGAAAAAGGGAGAGACTGAAGACCTGATGGAAAGTCTTAATGTCCGCACGGGGAGCCAGGTGACCATAGACCTGCTGAACAATACAGAGCGCCTCATTAAGGACCATTTCATTGAAAAGGGTTTTTTTGATACCAAGGTAGCCATAACCCAGGTGCCTGATACCCTGAGGCCCAATGCCGTCCGCTTATTTGTTAAGGTTGACAAAGGTCCCAGAATTAAGATCGATGACGTTTCATTTGTAGGAAATGAAGTATTTCCTGACAAACGTCTAAGGAGGGTAGTGAAAAATACCAAGAAGGTAAACATTAACATATTCAAAGCATCCAAGTTCATTAAGGAACAGTACAAGGAAGATAAGCAAAGTCTGATCACCTTCTATAATGAAAACGGTTACCGGGATGCCAAGATCCTTGGTGATTCCATGGTGAGGGTGGAGAATGAAAACAGGCTCATGCTGAAAATATTTCTTGTGGAAGGTCGCAAGTATTATTTCAGGGATGTCAAATGGGTAGGTAATACCATCTATCCTTCTCATATACTTAACGCAGTACTTGGTATAGAAAGAGGAGATGTATTTGACCAGACACTGTTAAGCAAAAGGCTGGAGATAGATGAGGATGCTGTCAGTTCATTGTACCTGGACAATGGCTACCTGTTTTTCAGCGTAGATCCGATGGAGATAAATGTGGAGGGAGATTCCATCGACTTTGAAATGAGGATATATGAAGGTAAGCAGGCCAGGATTAACAGAGTGATCATTTCTGGGAATACCAAAACGAACGAACATGTGGTCCGCAGGGAGATCCGTACCAAACCTGGAGAATTGTTTAGTAAGTCCGATATTATCAGGACCGTAAGGGAGCTTGCCCAACTGGGACATTTCGATCCGGAGAAGATCGAACCCATCCCCATCCCCAATCCTACAGATGGTACCGTTGATATAGAATACAAACTGATAGAAAGAGCCAATGATCAGCTGGAAATATCCGGTGGATGGGGAGCCGGCATGCTGGTTGGTACTCTCGGGCTTAGGTTTTCAAATTTTGCTATTAAAGATTTCTTTAAGCCCAAAGCATGGCGGCCCATCCCCGCTGGTGATGGACAGACATTGAGCTTGCGCGCCCAGTCCAACGGCAAATACTACCGGAGCTATAACATGACATTTGTAGAACCCTGGTTTGGAGGGAAGAAGCCAAACTCGTTTTCCGTCTCGGTCTTCCATACCTTGACCAATAACTCTCTTTATTTCTGGGACGCAGGATCCAGCTCCATGAAAATCACCGGTGCTTCCCTGGGCCTTGGGAGGCGTCTAAGATGGCCCGATGACTTTTTTACCCTGTACAATGAACTTAGTTACCAGCAATACAACCTGGATAACTGGACTGGTTATTTTTCCTTTTCCGATGGTAAATCAAACAATTTAAGTCTTTCTACTACCGTTGCCAGAAAATCGATCGACCAGATGATCTATCCGCGTCGTGGATCTACCTTTTCATTGAGTCTTCAGCTGACTCCACCCTATTCTGCATTCAATAATAAAGATTACACAGAAGTCAGTGAACAAGAGCGATACAACTGGATTGAGTACCATAAATGGAAGTTTTTAGCAGACTGGTATACAACTTTGGCAGGAAATTTGGTGTTGTATACACGGGCCCATTTTGGTTACCTCGGTCATTACAATGATGATCTTGGCCCTTCTCCCTTCGAAGGGTTTGATGTTGGAGGGGACGGGATGTCCGGATTTAACATTTACGGATACGAGGTAATTGCTCTGAGAGGTTATGAAAATGGTTCTTTGACACCAAGGGTGAATGGATTAAAATCAGGGAATGTTTATTCCAAGCTTACACTGGAATTGCGATATCCAATTACATTGAATCCTTCAGCAACAGTATTTGTGCTTGGATTCCTGGAAGGTGGTGATGCATGGTACAGCATCGATGAGTTCAATCCCTTCCTGGTCAAAAGATCGGCCGGGGTAGGCCTGCGGGCATTTTTACCGATGTTTGGCCTGCTGGGGATCGATTGGGGTTATGGGTTTGATCCCGTACCCGGATTTCCGGATGCAGGTGGGAGCCAGTTCCATTTCACCATTGGGCAACAGTTTTAGTGTATAAATATTAAAAAACATATATCGATGAAAAGAATAGCATCAATACTCAGTATATTATTGCTGGCGACAGGCATAAGCCTGGCCCAGAAATATGCCTTTGTGGATACGGAGTACATTCTGGACCGTATTCCAGCTTATAAGGCTGCACAGGACCAGCTTGATAAGATGGCGGGGGACTGGCAAGAAGAAGTAGAGACTATGTATGGGGGCATTGAAAAGATGTACCAGGATTTCCAGGCAGAAAAAGTGTTGCTTACCGAGGAAATGAAAACAAAAAAAGAAGAGGAGATCATTACAAGGGAAAAGGAGGTAAAAGATCTCCAGCAGAAGTATTTCGGAAGAGATGGGAGTTTGTTCGATAAGCGACAGGAATTGATCAAACCGATACAGGATGAAGTTTACAGGGCAGTAAAAGAAATTGCATCAGAGGGAAACTATGCAGTGATCTTTGATACTGCATCGGGTGCCAACATGCTGTATACCAACCCAAAATATGATAAAAGTGATGACATATTGGAAAAGCTAGGATATAAGAATTAAATCCTTATTTTTGTATCACTTTTTTAAAAACCAGATAATAATTATTCCAGGCGCAGTTAGCTCAGCGCACACAAAGTAAAAATAAGACCAATGAAAAAAGTAATAAACTTATTTCTCGTAAGTGCAATGATGTTTGCAAGTATACCGGCTAACTCTCAGGATCTTAAGTTCGGGCATATCAATTCCCAGGAATTACTTACAGCAATGCCAGAGAGTGACAGTGCACAGGCCACCATTGAAAAACTGGCCGGTGACTATGAGAAGCAACTTGAAGAGATGAGGGTAGAGCTGAATAAGAAATATGATAATTACCTGACTAACAGGGACAGCTATACAGATCTGATCAGACAAACAAAAGAAGCAGATATTCAGGAAATGCAGCAAAGAATCCAGCAGTTTGAACAAATGGCTCAGCAGGATCTTCAGCAACAGCAGCAAACACTGATACAGCCAGTTCTGGAGAAGGCCAATAATGCCATCAAGGAAGTTGCTGAAGAGAATGGCTTTGTCTATATCTTTGATATCAGCCGTGGTAATCCAGTATATTACTCTGACAATAGCATAGATATAATTTCCCTGGTCAGGACAAAGCTCGGATTATAAAAATAATAACAATGATATGATAAACAGACCACTCCTGACAGGGGGTGGTCTTTGTTTATTTAACAAAGCAGGCCATGAGTCAACTGGAAGCAGAACAACCCATAGGGATATTTGATTCAGGTGTAGGTGGACTTACCGTAGCACATTCAATTAAATCCCTGCTTCCTAATGAAAAGATTATTTATTTTGGTGATACATTTCACCTGCCTTACGGCGATAAATCCAGTGAATCCGTTCAGTATTATTCACGTAGAATCTCCGATTTTTTATTGGAAAAGAACTGTAAAACTGTTTTGATTGCCTGTAATACTGCATCGGCAAGTGCTTTTAATGAGGTAGTCGAACATGTAGCTGGCAGGGCAATTGTCTTGAATGTGGTCGACCCGGTCGTATCATTTGTCAGTGAAAAGCATGGAGAAGGCAGGATAGGGGTTATCGGCACAAAGGGCACAATCAACAGCCATACTTACGAAACAAAGATCAAACAGAAAAATGCCTCACTCGAAGTGATCTCTATGGCTACCCCACTATTTGTTCCCATGATTGAAGAAGGGTTTATTTATGATGATATCAGCAATGCCATTATCAGGGCATACCTGTCTGATGAACGATTTAGTGATATTCATACCATGATCCTGGGATGTACCCATTATCCAATCATAAAGAGGCAAATTGAAAAATTCTTCAATTTTGGCATAAATATTATTGATGCCGCCGATATCGTAGCACAAAAATTAAAGTCTACACTTGAGGATATGGGACTTATGCACAAGGACAAACCTGACAGACATGAGTTTTATATTTCGGACTATACCCCCTACTTTGAAAAGATTTCCAAAATGTTCTTTGAGTCAGCTGTCCATCTCGAACATTTGAATTTCTGGAAATAGCCTTCCATTAGAAACATTTAGGATCTAAAACGCGTAAAATAACAGGGCTTTTTGCCGGTTTAAATTATGTTAAAAAAAATGGGCCAATAATCATTTAACATCTCTGAAAATCATTAATTTTGTAATGGGAATTTGCAAACATAAAAGGATATATTATTCACTGTAGCCACTTAAATGCATATAATTAATTATATGCATTATTTTTATATACCATTGTTAATCAATATGATATAAGTCAATATGGCAAAAAATGCTAAAGTGATAGAATTGGAAGAGGTAGTGGTCAAGTTTGCCGGAGATTCGGGCGACGGGATGCAGTTAACGGGCTCCCAGTTTTCTGACACCTCCGCTTTCATTGGAAACGATCTCTCCACCTTTCCCGATTATCCTTCGGAAATCAGGGCACCTGGTGGTACCGTTGCTGGAATTTCCGGTTTCCAGGTTCATATCGGGCACAAGGAAGTACACTCTCCCGGTGACCAGGCAGATGTGCTGGTGGCAATGAATCCCGCAGCTCTGAAAGCCAACATGAAATGGGTCAAGGATGGAGCTACCATAATCATTGATATTGATAATTTTGACAACAAACATTATAAGAAGGCTGGCTATATCGAGGATCCCTTTGAGGATGGAAGCCTGGAAGGCTACAATGTGATTAAAGCACCTATCACTACCCTTACCAGGTCTACGGTCAAGGAATTTGGACTGGATAACCAGACTGCCGACAAAACCAAGAACCAGTTTGTCGCAGGATTATTATACTGGTTGTTCAACAGGGATCTCAAAATAGGGGAAGGCTTTTTAAAGGAAAAATTTGGCAAAAAACCCGAATTAGTCAAAGCCAATATCAAAGTCCTTAATGAAGGTTACAATTACGCCGAAACCATTGAGGCAATGTCGACAACTTTCCTGGTGAATCCAGCCCGGAAAAAGAAGGGATTATTCAGGAATATTACCGGAAACCAGGCAACCGCATGGGGATTGTTGGCAGCTGCGGAAAATATTGGTAAACCTCTCTTTCTCGGATCCTATCCCATCACTCCTGCCTCTGAGATCCTTCAGGAAATTTCCAGCATGAAGCACCTGGGCGCGAAATCATTCCAGGCAGAGGATGAGATTGCTGGAATTTGTTCCGCCATTGGCGCCAGCTTTACAGGCAGGCTTGCAGCAACTTCGACATCCGGACCGGGTCTGGCCTTGAAGGGCGAGGCCATCGGACTTGCTGTCATGACCGAATTACCACTGGTCATTGTGAATGTACAGAGGGGAGGGCCTTCAACAGGACTTCCGACCAAAACAGAACAGTCTGACCTGATGCAGGCATTGTATGGAAGGAACGGGGAGAGTCCTGTCGTTGTTATGGCTGCAAGTACTCCGGCCAACTGTTTTGATTACGCATATAAAGCTTCCAAAATAGCCATAGAGCATATGACCCCAGTGATCCTGCTGACAGATGGGTACCTGGCGAATGGTTCAGAATTGTGGCATATCCCCGATGTTAATGACCTGCCGGATATTGAGGTCCCGGTTGTGGAAGATAATGATCCGAATTTCCTGCCCTATAACCGGCGTCCTGATAAGCTGGCCAGGTTCTGGGCCATTCCGGGACAAGAAGGTCTCAGGCACCGTATAGGTGGCCTAGAAAAAGCGGATTTAACGGGCGAAATATCACATGATCCCTTGAATCACCAGATCATGGTTGAACAGCGGGATGCCAAGGTTAGAAAGGTAGCAGACTTCATCCCGGATCAGGAAATCATTGGAGCCCCGGATGCTGACCTCCTGGTCATTGGATGGGGTGGTACGTATGGTACATTGATTACTGCGGTAGAGGAACTACGAGAGGAGGGGAAAAGTGTCAGCCTTGCCCAATTTAATTATATTCACCCTCTACCGGGCAATACAGGGGAGGTGTTGAAAGGGTTCAAAAAAAGGATAGTCTGTGAGTTGAACCTGGGACAATTCACCAATCACCTGAAAATGGAACACCCTGAGTTTGAATACTTAAAGTATAGTAAGGTCCAGGGACTGCCATTTATGATCTCGGAATTAAAGTCTAAGTTCAATCAAATACTGGAGGAATTATCATGAGTGAAACGCTGAAAAATATCGGAGAACTTACAAAAGCAGATTTTAAGATAGACCAGCCGGTCAAATGGTGCGCCGGATGTGGAGGTCATTCAGTACTTTCCACAATCCAGGGTACCCTGCCTGAAATCGGCTATAAAAAGGAAAATATAGTATTTGTATCCGGGATCGGGTGCTCTTCCAGGTTCCCCTATTACATCAATACTTACGGCTTCCATGGAATGCATGGTCGGGCAGCAGCTATTGCCTCAGGGATCAAAGTGGCGAATCCCGAACTCAGTGTCTGGGTGGTTACCGGTGATGGTGACCTGATGGCCATCGGCGGGAATCATTTCATCCATATACTTCGGAGGAACATCGATGTCAACATACTCCTCTTTAATAACAAAATATATGGTTTGACCAAAGGTCAGTATTCACCAACTACACCAAAGGGAAGTGTTACTAAAACATCCCCGGATGGGACCATTGAAAATCCCTTTAATGCGGGAGAACTGACCATGGGTTCACAGGGTGCCTTTTTTGCACGGGTAGTAGATACAGAACCAAAGATGATGCGGGAGGTCTCACTCGCAGCTGCAGAAAACAAAGGGACCTCGGTGGTGGAGGTACTGCAGAATTGTATCATTTTTGCCAACCAGGTCCACAAGGATATCACCGGCAAGGATGTCCGAGCAGATCATCAGATATACCTGAAACATGGTGAACCCATGATCTTTGGAGCAGATGGAAACAAGGGACTTGTTATGGAGAAAGGCAGGCTGAAGGCTGTGACTATTGGAGAAAATGGCAATACCCTGGAGGATATCCTGGTCCATGATGTAAAAGATCCTGATGACACCATACATTACATGCTGGCCCGCATGTCGCTCCCGGAGTTGCCTGTTGCCATGGGTGTCATTCGATCATATGAGACCACTGTTTATGAATCCCTGTTAGAAGACCAGATAGCAGCAGCGAAGGCGCGGTCCAAGATCAAAACAGTTAATGACCTGCTCCATTCCGGGCACACCTTTCAGGTTGAATAAGATTTAGGCCTGTCACATTTACGGTATTTGTTTCATCCAACCGGAAACTCCGTTTGATCTTCGTTTTTGTATTTTTGTATAAACAGGCAGTAAAATGGCTGAAAGCAGCAATTCAAGAGAGGTTGAAAGGATCATCGCTGAGAAGAAGGAGCGATTGAAGGAACTGACCTGTATTAACCGTACTACACAGATCCTGAAAGAGGGGAAATCCCTGGATGAAACATTTCAACAAATCGTGAAGATCCTACCCCAATCGTGGCAATACCCGGAACGCACCGTTGCCCGTATCCGATATGCAGGGAAAGATTATCTTTCACAACATTTCAGGAAGACAGAATGGTGCCAGCAACAGGAATTCCAGACAATCAAGGGTGAGGAGGGTACCATTGAGGTTTTTTACCTTCAGGAGTTCAAGCAAGCAGACGAGGGGTCTTTCCTTAAAGAGGAAAGAGACCTGATCAATAACCTTGCAAGCATATTGTCAAATTACATTGACAGTCTGGAAGCCAGGGAGGTTTTGCATTTATCGGCGGGCAGCCATAAACCCAAGCCGGCAGCATCCAGCAGTCAGAAAACTGAATTCAGTTCCAGGCAGCTGCTCCAGAAGTTTCTGAACAAGCAAAATGCGAACAGGGATATTTTTCATGACCTGATGCCGTACAGGGCAAAAGAGATACTGCTGGTTGCGACCCTGTATGATGCGTACGCCATTGAAAAAGACGGGAGCTTTTTTGAAAACTTTCTGGGGGAGTATCACAAGCTCAACCTGATTTCCATGCCCAGGGTGACCGGAGTCTCATCCTATGAGGAAGCAGTCGAGCAATTGAAGTCAAAACATTTTGACATGGTGATCCTGATGATTGGTACTGACTGGCATATACCAGTACAGATCGGAAGCAAGGTAAAGAAGGATTTTCCTTACATTCCCATTTATGCATTGCTCAACAATGACCGGGAGCTAACCAGGTTTAAAGAGCATGCCATTCATTCAGATATTGTAGACCGCGTGTTTGTCTGGAATGGTGATAGCAAAGTTTTCTTTACCATGATCCTGCAGCTGGAGGATAAGGTAAACGTGGAAAACGATACGAATGTGGGCATGGTGAAGGTGATCCTGCTGGTGGAGGATTCGGAAAAATACTATTCGCGCTACCTCCCCATCCTTTACAGCAATGTAATGGAGCAAACCAGACGGATTATCGATGATGTGAGCACGGATGACCAGTACAAAATATTACGGTTACGGGCCCGCCCGAAAATTCTTCTTGCCTCTACCTACGAGCAGGCTATTGATATCTTCAATTTGTATAAGGAACACCTGCTCTGCCTCATCACAGATGTAATGTTCCCCAGGGAAGGGAACCTGGATGAAGAAGCTGGCTTCCGGCTGGTCTCCCAGGTCAGGAAACAGTTAAAGAGTCTACCTACGGTGATCCAATCCTCCGAAGTTGAGTGTTCCCACCATGCATTTGAGTTAAATTCTGTCTTTATCAATAAAAATTCGGAAACCCTTACTGGAGACATTGAAACCTTCATCAGGCATCACCTTGGATTTGGGAATTTCATTTACAAAGATGCTTCCGGTAAAACCATTGCAGAGGCCAAAACACTCAAGGAATTCGAAAATCATATTGATTCCATTCCTTCTGAGTCATTGCTCTATCATGCCAAACGTAATCACTTTTCCCTCTGGTTAATGGCCAGGGGGGAGATCAAGATTGCTAAAATGATCCATCCGGTTAAAATAGCCGGATTTGAATCTCCGACCGAATACAGGAACTACCTTAAATTCGTCATCAATAAACACCGCAATGAGGCCAATATTGGGCAGATCGTCAACTTTGAAGAACAGGCCATCCTTGAAGAAAGAAATATTGTCAGCCTGGGGAGCGGTAATTTGGGGGGGAAAGGCAGGGGACTGGCTTTCATCAATACGCTGATCTACAACCTTGACTTTTCGGATGTTATCCCTGGTATCAGGATACGCACACCCATAACATTCCTGATAGGCACTGATGAGTTTGACCTATTCATGGACAGGAATAAATTGCATAAATTAATTCATTCCGATCTAGAATATCAGGAAATTAAGCAGCATTTCCTTGAGGGTGACTTATCATATGGACTGGAGAAAAGACTGAGAGGCCTGCTTAAAAAAATTAAAAATCCATTGGCCATCAGGTCCTCAAGCCTCCTGGAAGACAGTTCTTATCACCCATTTGCAGGGGTATTCGCTACCTATCTGCTGCCGAACAATCATACTGAATTCAATGCCCGGATGAGACAGGCAACAGATGCCATTAAACTGGTATATGCATCCATATATTCCAAAGATGCACGCAGGTATTTTAAGGCTATAAATTTCAAAGTCGAAGACGAGAAGATGGGGGTCGTTATACAGGAGGTTGTTGGATCTACTTATGAGGGCTATTATTATCCTCATCTCAGCGGTACGGCACAATCATACAATTATTATCCGGTGGCACATATGGAACCGGAAGATGGATATGCAGTTTCTGCTGTGGGACTTGGTCAGTATGTGATGAATGGCAACAAGGCTTACCGGTTCTCCCCCAGGTATCCGGAGTTGCAAAATAGTACACCACAGGAAGAGGTAAAGGGATCGCAGGTGAATTTTTATGCCATTAACCTGGAAAAGCAAAATCCGGAACTGAAACAAGGAGAAGATGCCGGACTGATCAAGCTGGAGGTTAGTGAAGCTGAGAGGCATGGTACACTGAAACATTGTGTTTCGGTTTATGATATTGATAACGACAGGATTATGCCCGGACTAGAAGTTAATGGTCCGCGCATAGTCAACTTTGCAGACATACTCAAATTCGAGTATATACCCCTGGCTAAAACGCTTGATACCATCCTGAACGTGGTAAAGGAAGCCCTGGGATCTCCTGTCGAGATTGAGTATGCAGTTGATTTAAACAAGGATGAACAAGGCTGTGCTTCATTTTACCTACTGCAAATCAAACCCCTGCTTGGAAACATGGATAACTTTGAGATCGATATGGAAAAAATCGATCGGAAGAGGATCCTGCTCTATGCTGAGCGGAGCATGGGGAATGGCAGCATAGAGAATGTCCGTGATGTCGTTTTTGTGAAAACGGCTAATTTTGACAAGACCCGAACCGAAGAGATTATCCCTGAAATTGAGGCCATGAATGCAGAAATGGTCCAAAACAACAAACGTTATATTTTGATAGGACCGGGCCGTTGGGGTACCCGTGACCGTTTCATCGGCATCCCCCTGGTGTGGACCCAGATATCAAATGCGAGGGTAATTGTTGAAATAAGCCTTCCAGACTTTCCGTTGGATGCATCACTCGGATCACATTTCTTTCACAATGTGACTTCCATGAATGTTGGATACTTTTCTATTCAGCATGATTCCGCAACGGATTGTATTGACTGGAAAAAACTAAACCAGCAAAAAGTCATCAGCGACATGAAATATATTACACATGTTGAATTTGAAGAACCATTAACCATTGTGATGGACGGGAAGAAACGTACGTCCCTGGTCACATGGAATAAACACTAAACACTTGAATAGCGTTACGACACCCAGCATAGATTTCGGCCAGACATCCTTTAGCCTCTTAATGGATAAGCGTATCCGACAGGTTTTGTTGATCTGCAGCAATTATGATGCCTATATGCTGGAAGAGGATGGACGCATAGATGAACAGATCTTTAATGAGTATGTATCATTGAACCTGCGCTATCCTCCCAATTTTATCATGGCATCCTCTGCCAAGGATGCCTTTGAGATCCTCAAGAAAGAGAAAATCGACCTGGTCATTGAGATGCTGAACATTGGGGACATGGATACCTTCGAGCTGGCGAAAAAGATAAAGGCCAAGTATGAGGATATTCCCATTGTTACGCTGACCCACTTTTCCAGGGAAGTATCTGTACGATTGCAACATGAAGACCTGTCTGCCATCGATTATGTATTCTCATGGTTGGGAAATGCAGACCTGATGCTTGCCATTATAAAGCTGATCGAGGATAAGATGAATGTTGAGAATGATGTGGAAAAGGTTGGCGTTCAGACGATTCTCCTGGTAGAAGATTCGATCCGGTATATATCGAGCTATCTGCCAAACCTGTATAAGATCATCCTTAAACAATCCAAGGAATTTGGGGAGGAAGCATTGAATGAACATCAGCGGATGTTGCGCATGAGGGGGAGGCCGAAAGTTTTGCTGGCAACAACTTTAAAAGAGGCTGTTACCATTTTTGAGAAGTATAAAGACAATATGTTGGGTATCATATCTGATGTGAACTTCAAGAAAAGAGCCAGAAATAAGACCAAGGGGAAAATGGGACTTGAATTTTGCCGCCTCGTCAAGGAGCAAGATGAGTTCATGCCTTTTCTTCTGCAATCCTCTGATGAAACCATGGCCAGGGAAGCAGAAAAGCTGGGTATCGGGTTTATGCATAAATATTCCAAGTCACTTTCCCATGAACTGAATCAGTATATCACTGACCATTTTGGATTTGGCGACTTCGTATTCCGTGATCCGGATACCCTGGAAGAAATAGCGAGAGCCTCAGACCTTCAGGGCATGCAGAACCAGATACTGTTGATCCCAGACAAGGTCCTGCGTCACCATACAGGCCGGAATGACTTCTCCAAATGGCTGAATGCCCGAGCCATTTTTCAAGTTGCCGAATTGTTTAAACCTGTCGGGAGTGAAGATTTTCCTGGCATGGAACAACTGAGGAAATACATTTATGAGTCTATATCCAGCTTCAGGATAGCAAAAGGCAGGGGAGTTATCGCAAAATTCGACAGGAATAAGTTTAATGAGTACCTGATATTCAGTAGGATTGGAGAAGAGTCCAGTGGTGGGAAGGCCCGGGGACTAGCTTTTATAAATTCCATCATTGAAAAGCATCATCTGTTTAAAAAATATCCAGAGATAGTGATCACCATACCCAGGACGGTTGTTCTTAGTACCGATGTTTTTGATGAATTTATGGAAATTAACAATTTGTTTGAAACAGCCCTTTCCGATCTTCCAGATGAAGAAATCCTTGATTATTTTTTGAAAGCCCAAATCCCTGAGCGGGTCAAAGAGGATCTGAAGGCCTTGGTGGAAGTGCTGGTAAACCCTATCGCGGTCAGAAGCTCGAGCAAACTGGAGGATTCACATTATCAGCCTTTCGCTGGAATTTATTCAACCTATATGGTACCCTGTGACTGGGATGACAGGGATCATACGCTGGAAATGCTTAGCATAGCCATCAAGAGTGTATATGCTTCGGTTTATTTTAAGGGAAGTAAATCCTATATGACTGCCACCTCCAATGTGATCGATGAAGAAAAGATGGGCATCATATTGCAGGAGGTCTGTGGATCACCTTGTGGAAATGCTTTTTATCCTGCCCTTTCAGGGGTTGCCAGATCCATTAACTTCTATCCCATAGAACCGGAAAAAGCGGAAGATGGCATAGCAGTAATAGCCTATGGCCTTGGAAAATACTTAATGGATGGTGGCAGGGGACTGAGGTTCTCACCCAAATATCCCAAAAAGATCCTTCAACTTTCAGATCCTGATCTGGCCTTGAAGGATACCCAGAAGGAGTTCCTGGCGGTGAACCTTGATCCTTCCAGTTTCATACCTTCTGTGGATGATGGTGCAAACTTGTTAAAAATGCGTTTTAAGGAGGCGGAAAAAGACGCACCATTCAGGTACGCTGCTTCCACCTATGATTTTGAAAGCCATATGTTGAGGGATGGACTGTTAAGCAAGGGGAAACGGGTGGTCACCTTCTCTCAGATGCTGAATTATAACGCCATTCCGCTGGCAGAGATTATCTGCGACCTTTTGAAAACCGGGCAGGAAGAGATGAATAATCCCATTGAAATGGAATTTGCCGTTAACATGGATACACCCAAAGGCCACCCTGCCATATTCAATCTTCTTCAAATCCGGCCAATTGTTTTAAATGACCAGAGTATTAGTTTTAAGCTTGATGATATCAAGGTGGAAGATACCATCGTATATGCTGAATCTGCTCTTGGTAATGGAAGATTCGAAGGGCTCAGGGACCTGGTATATGTGAAACCCCAGGCTTTCAATCCGGCCAATAACGATAAAATTGCAAGGCTAATTGAGAAAAAAAATGAGGAATTCAGGGAGGCAGGAATAAATTACATACTTATAGGGCCCGGACGATGGGGGTCAAGTGACCCATGGCTTGGTATACCTGCCAAATGGGCGCAGCTATCAGAGGCAAGGGTGATTATTGAAGCGGGACTGGAAAACTACCGGATTGATCCAAGCCAGGGCACCCACTTCTTCCAGAATATAACCTCATTCAGGATTGGATTTTTTACTATCAATCCATATATAAACGATGGATTCTATGATATAGATTATCTTGACAATATCCCAGCGCTGTCTGAGAATGAGTATTTCAGGCATATCAGATTCAAGAAACCACTTCGGATAGAGGTTGATGGGAGATCCAATAAGGGGGTCATATACAAGGAAGGCATTAGCGAAAAAACCTGATAAATATCAATATTTTATATCATATGATTTTATTTGCCCGGAACATGCTATAAATGTAATTTTAAAAAACCCAAATCCACTAAATATGAATGTTGACAGATCAATGGTTGAACTCGAGAAAAGGCATCCCGGTGAACAGGAATATCTTCAGGCTGTAAGGGAAGTCCTTGAATCCATCGAGGAAGTTTACAATGCCAATCCGCAATTCGAAGCAGCCGGTGTGATAGACCGGATTATTGAACCTGACCGGATTGTAATTTTCAAAGTGCCCTGGGAAGATGACCAGGCAAAGGTGCACGTGAACATAGGGTACCGCATCCAGTTTAACAGTGTGATCGGTCCATATAAAGGCGGACTTCGTTTTCACCCAAGTGTTAATCTGAGCATATTGAAATTCCTGGGATTTGAACAAATCTTCAAGAACAGCCTTACCTCATTGCCACTGGGCGGAGGAAAAGGAGGATCTGATTTCAATCCGAAAGGAAAATCTAACAGTGAGATCATGCGTTTTTGCCAGGCCTTCATGCTTGAACTCTGGCGATTGATAGGTCCGTCTACAGATGTGCCGGCCGGTGATATCGGGGTAGGTACGCGTGAGATTGGTTTCCTGTACGGAATGTACCTGAAACTTGCCAAGGAAAACACAGGCGTTCTGACTGGCAAAGGAATTAACTGGGGAGGTAGTCTGATCCGTCCGGAGGCCACAGGATTTGGTTGTGTTTATTTCGCCCAGGAGATGCTGGCTACCAAAGGGGAGACCCTCAAAGACAAGATCGTTACGGTCAGCGGATTCGGGAATGTTGCCTGGGGTGCCGTCCAGAAATTGGTCGAGCTGGGAGCTAAGGTAGTTACCCTTTCCGGACCTGATGGCTACGTCTATGATCCTGAGGGAGTATCAGGTGAAAAGATAGAATATATGCTTGAGCTTCGGGCATCAAACGAGGATATCGTCAAACCCTATTCCTATGAATTTGAGGGTACGGAATTTATACCTGGCAAACATCCCTGGGAAGTCAAATGTGACATCGCCATGCCATGTGCAACGGAGAATGAATTAAACGAGGAAGATGCCAGGAACCTGGTAGACAATAAATGCCTATGTGTCTGTGAAGGGGCTAACATGCCCTGTACACCGGAAGCCATTGAAATACTTCAGGAGAACAAAATTCTTTATGCTCCGGGGAAAGCTGCGAATGCTGGAGGAGTTGCTACATCCGGACTGGAGATGTCACAGAACAGCATGAAGCTTAACTGGCGACGTGAAGAGGTTGACAAGCGCCTGCATGAGATCATGATAAATATCCATGAAGCTTGCGTGGAACATGGCACAGAACCGGATGGCTATGTGAACTATGTAAACGGGGCCAATATCGCCGGTTTTATGAAGGTAGCTATTGCCATGTTGGACCAGGGAGTGGTCTAGGGTCGGTAACCGCATAGAAAAACCAAGCTGGATTTTAAAGCAGTAACTTTAAAATAAGGCTTGGTTTTTCTATGCAGTCACCTCCCGTCATCGTGTAAGAGTACGCCAGTAAACGCAAAAAAAGGCCCTATTTTTCATTCAGTCACCTCCTGCCAAAGATGGATGGGTTCTCCTTAATTCATATATTTATTTATATTTATATGAATATTTGATAAGCTGGAGGACAACTTTCATCTTCAATTTTAGCCAATCATAATGGAGAGGATCATAAATCTTGGGAGGATTAATAGATGTGGAGCTCAACGTTTTCAATTACGATGTTTGATTGCCGGAATGATCATGGCTACCTGTTCGATGGCAGCCATGTCACAGGAGCATGAAACATATTCAAATCTTGATATTAGTATTCAGTATTTCCAGTTAAAAGATCAACGGAATTATGGACTGGTTTTTAATGGTGGGACCCTGGAACTGGCATATTTACTTCAGAAAGCAAGTGCAAATAAAATCATGCAGTACCAGGCTGCTTTTGGATTTGGTCCGGGGTTCAGTAAAGGGATTGCCAGTATAAATTTTCGGCTGAAGCCAGTTGACCTTGCTTATGGTTTCGATATTGCTGGGAACGATAAGTATACTCTTTGGCTGGGACCATATCTGAGTATGAATTATTTCTTTCAGCTCTATCCTGAACTGCAAAGCGGGCATGCCCTGTGGTTCACCTTATATGATATTGGTCCCAGGTTAATCCTCGAAACGGGGCTCTTGGACCAGGAATTTAGGCTGAATTTCTCAAATTCTTTGGCAGGTATAGCATCCAGGCCTGAGGAGTTAAATGAAACCTATTACTATACCCTAAGTTTTTTTGATCTGTTAGGGAAAATGCACAGTAATTTCAAAGCTGGAAGTTACAACCTGCTTAACCATACAAGAATTGAGCTGGAATGGAAGAACCTGGGGAAAGGAAGGAATTCTCTGGCATATCAGTTTGAATACTTCAATTATAAAGAGGAACCCAGGCTGGACTATCTGGCCCATACTTTAACTTATCGTTTAAAAGTGGGAGGTAAGAAATAATGAATACGAATATCATTCTGAGACTTGGCAGCATACTGCTTATTCTGTTAGTACTGGATGGATGCCTGCAACCAGATCCATTAAATCAAGCTTTCAAATCCTTTCAACCAGTTGACATAGAGGATGGGCTTACCCTTTCTGATCCGGCGACCGAAAATGTGGAACCAGATGAATTGCGTGAGATATACTACGATATGCATGATGAAAACCTGTATTGGCAATTCCGGAGCATGCTGGTTTTCAGGAATGGTAAGTTAATCGCTGAATCATATATGAAGGATGATGCCGACCGGACCAAGCGGCACCTGATATGGTCCTGTACCAAGCAATTCATGGGGGTCCTTACAGGTATGGCTATATCGGAAGGTCTCATCGAGGAGATCAATGATCCGGTCTCGAAGTACATGCCTGAGAGCCTTTCCGGGCATCCTGACAAGGCTGGCATCACCATCCGGAACCTGCTTATGATGCAATCCGGTATAGATTATAGTAATGATGGTACTACCGGACAAACAGACAAGGTGCTTCGGCAGATACCAGATGATATTACCCAATTTGTACTAGACCGACCTGTATATACAGAGCCGGGCAAGGATTTCAATTATAATGACGGAGATCCCCAACTGATGTCAGCTGTTATTCAGACCCTGGCAGGGATTCCTACGGATGAGTGGGCAGATAAGGTTTTATTCTCAAAAATCGAATTGAGGAATTATAATTGGGTGCGGTACCGGGATGGCGTAACCCTGGGTGGATTTGGCATTGAAACCACCCCGAGGGAGATGGCAAAGCTTGCACTTTGTATCGCTAACGAAGGCCGTTATAAGGAGGAAGAAGTAATAGAAACAGCATGGCTGGATGAAATGACCTCAGAACAGGTGGAGTTGGATGATGATTATTCCTTTGGATATTATTGGTGGATAGACCGCAACCGGGATATACGTTTCATGTGGGGCCATGGTGGACAATTTGCATTCATTGTACCTGCAAAAAGCCTGGTGGTGGTGATGACCTCCCTTCCCAATACCCAGGGCAAACACCAGATCTCAGGTGACCAGGCACTGGAGATTGTCTACAGGATCATAGATGTATGTAATTGAGAGCAGCATTACAGGTTTGACAGGTATTCTTTGAAATCTTCAAATTTTGATGAAAGAGGGATACTGATTTTTTCCCTGGATGAGGCTTTCTTTAATTTGTCGGGAATTTCAACCGTTGATTGGATCACCTCTTCAACCGTCAGGCTGAATTTTCCCGGGTGGGCTGTTTCAAGGAACACTCCCGGGATGCCTTTCTGTTTCGGTGTAAATGCTTTTAATGCCCGATATCCTGCTGCCCCATGCGGATCCAGCAAGTAGCCAGTGCGCAGGTATACCTCTCCAATGGTTGACCTGAGTTCATCATCAGTATAAACATATGCGCTCATGGCAGCTGCGATGGCATCGTGTGATTGCCCGTACAGGTCAAGGATCCTTGCAAAATTACTTGGATTGCCTACATCCATGGCATTGGCAATGGTGGGGACTGAGGGACGTGGACGATATTTGCCTGTTTTCAGGTATTCAGGTACCACATCATTGACGTTGGTGGCAACGATATAATGTTTTACCGGCAATCCCATTTTTCCGGCGATCAGCCCGGCTGTTAGGTTCCCGAAATTCCCGCTGGGTACCGAGACATAAAATTCATGGTTTTCAGGTAGCCTGGCCCATGCATTAAAATAATAAAATGTCTGGGGAAGAAGGCGGGCCAAATTGATGGAGTTGGCCGAGGTCAAAATGAGTTTTTCAGTGAGATCCTTATCCTGAAAAGCTGACTTCACAAGCCTTTGGCAGTCATCGAAAGTTCCTGAGACCTCCAATGCTGTAATGTTGCCTCCCAGGGTAGTTAGCTGTTTCTCCTGAAGCTGGCTTACACCACCGGAAGGGTAGAGTATGTAGACCTGAATCCCTTCGACGTTCCAGAAACCACTGGCCACCGCACTACCGGTATCACCCGATGTGGCCACCAGTACATTTATTTCCTGGTCAAGTCCCATGGTAAAATGCCCCATCATACGGGCCATGAAACGGGCTCCGACATCCTTGAATGCCAGGGTGGGACCGTGAAATAATTCCTGGGTGTAAATATCTTCTTCGACCTCTACCAATGGAGTGTCAAAATTGATGGCAGTTTCTGTGATATCCAGGATTTCCGATTCGGTAAGGTCCTCGTGGAACAGGTTCAGGGCAATCTCCCTGGAGATCTCCAGGAAAGTTTTGGATTTAAATGATTGCAGTTGCTTTTTTGGAAGGACAGGTATGCTTTCAGGCATATATAGCCCGCCATCCGTTGCCAGACCATCGAGGACCGCATCTTTCAGTGTGCGCCTGAGCTTTCTGTTTTCTGTGCTGTAATAATTCATGATTCCTCTGTCAGGATCTTAATGCCCTGTTTATTCACCTGTGAAACAAAAACACTGCTGCCAATATCCGCAGCAGCAAAAACATTTTGCATCTTCGTCCCGGCCCTCTGTGCTGTTTCCTCATCCTTGCTCAGTGCAAATATAGAGGGTCCTGAACCTGAAATACTGCATCCAAGGGCACCTGCCTCCAGTGCAGCTTTCTTAACCTCATCATATTCAGGAATAAGGAAAGACCGGATAGGTTCAGCAATCACATCCTGCATGGAGTCACTGATCAGGCGAAAGTCCCCCGTGATCAACCCGGTTACAAGTCCCGCTACATTCCCGCATTGGGTTATAGCTTTTTCGAGTGAGACTGTGGTTTTCAGTATTTTGCGGCTATCCTCGGTTGCAATGCTGATTTCGGGGTACACTACAGAACAATATATTTGTTCAGGCCCGGGTATTCTAATGATGTCCAGAGGCTCATAGCTTCTTACAAGGATGAACCCTCCGAGCAGGGCAGGAGCCACATTGTCCGCATGGGCAGAACCGCTTGCAGCTTCTTCACCTTTCATGGCAAAGGGGACCAACTCCTCGTTTGTGAAAGGATTTCCCAACAGCAAATTGGCACCATAAACTGCTCCTGCAGAACTGGCAGCACTTGAGCCGATCCCACTGCCAGGTGCTATCTTTATGAGGAATGTTATTTTGAATTTCTGCTTGCTCTCCAGTTGACCCAGCATTGAATCAATGGCTACCGTAGCTACGTTTTTTTTAGGATCCATGGGTAGACCAACCCCTGAGCGGTCTATTATAATATGATCACCGCCATTGATCTTTTCAACCAATATCTCATCCCCCGGCTGATTCATAGCAAAGCCCAGGATATCAAACCCGGGCCCAACGTTGGCCACAGTGGCGGGCGAGAATATATGCACTCCCTTAGCCATGATTATTTATATATTCGCAATCCGGATTACATCGGCAAACATTCCGGCGGCAGTTACCTCAGCACCTGCACCGTACCCTTTGATGATCATGGGATGCTCCTTATATCTTTCCGTGGTGATCATTATGATGTTGTTGCTTCCCTCAAGGTAGTACAGAGGGTGATCTGTTCCTACTTCAGCAAGACTGACAGAAGCATTGCCATTTTTCAGTCGGGCGACAAAGCGCCACTTTTGATTGTTTTTTTCAAGTGCTAAGCGTTTCTGCTCAAACTCATCATCATATTTACTTACTGTTTGCCAGAACTTCTCGATGCTCCCATCAAAGCATTCCGCTGGCAGTATGGGTGAAACTTTTACCTGTTTTTCCTCAATCTTGTAGCCAGACTCCCTCGAAAGGATAATGAGCTTACGGATAACATCAACCCCGCTGAGGTCAATTCTCGGATCCGGTTCAGAAAAGCCAAGTTCCTTGGCCTGCCTGATTACATCACTCAGGGGATTATCTTTATCCAGGGTGTTGAATATGTAATTGAGGGTACCGGATAGTACGGCCTCCAGTTCAAGGATCCTGTCACCGCTTTTCATCAGGTCATTCATCGTGTTGATGATTGGCAGGCCTGCCCCCACATTGGTTTCAAATATGAATTTCACCCCTTTTGCCTGTGCCGTGTTTTTAAGGTCCTTGTAATTCTCGTACGCAGAGGAACAGGCAATTTTATTGGCAGTAACCACCGAAACATAGTTATTGAAATGATGCTTATAGCTTTCAGCTACCTCTGGGGATGCAGTACAGTCAATGAAAACGCTATTGCGCAGGTTCAATTCTGCCATCCGATTTGTAAAGGAATGCAGATCAGCTGGTTGTCCCTCGCTAAGCAAGTCTGAATAACTTTCAATATCGATCCCATTATGATCTATGATCATTTTCTTCGAATTAGACAGTCCTATCAAGTTTACCTTGAGGTGATGATCTGATAGTAGCTTCTCCTGCTGGCTGCGGATTTGATTAAGCAACCGGGAGCCCACCGTTCCGACACCCACCAGGAAGAGGTGCAGTTCCCTGTAATGAGAAAGGAAGAAACCCTCATGGATGACATTCATGGCCTTTCGCAGGCTGTGATGGCTGATTACAACCGAAACATTTAGCTCTGAAGATCCCTGGGCGATCGCGATCACATTGATCCCGTTCCTGCCCATGGCTTGAAAAAGCTTGGCAGAAATGCCTGGTGTATGCCGCATTCTTTCTCCAACGATGGCGATGACTGACAGGTCTTTTTCCACCAGGATACGAATGGAATGGATAATTTCGATCTCATGATTGAATTCCTCCCGGATAGCTTGTTCTGCATCTTGTGTTGCATCCGGATGGATGGCAAAACTGATAGAATATTCTGAGGAAGCCTGAGTGATCAGGATAATATTGATATTCCGACTGGCAAGGGCCGTAAATAGGCGCATGGAGGTTCCGGTGACACCCACCATGCCTGATCCCTGTATGGTGACCAGGTCAACATGGTCAATAGAAGAGATGCCTTTGATCGGGGATGGGCTCGGTATGATTTCCTGCATTCCGATGAGGGTTCCTTTCTTCTCAGGGGAAAATGTATTTTTGATGTGGATCCGGATCCTCTTCTCGAGGACCGGATGGATGGTTGGTGTATAGAGAACTTTGGCCCCGAAATGGGATAATTCCATGGCTTCAGCATAGCTCAGTAATTCAATGGCATAGGCCTTCTCTACTTTTCGCGGATCAGCTGTCATGAATCCATCAACATCAGTCCAGATCTCCAGGACAGATGCATCAACACCCGCTGCGATGATAGCCGCCGTATAATCAGATCCTCCCCGCCCCAATGTGGTGGTTTCACCTTTTTCGTTGCTTGCAATGAAGCCAGGCACGACTGCGTACTTTTGCAGGGAATTGAAGTGCTCAGCTATCAATGGATAGCTCTGGTTGAAAAGGACATGAGCTTTGCCATATTGGCTATCTGTCTTGATCAGGTCCCTGATCTCCACCAGATATGCATCATTGATTTTTAGGGAGATAATGAATGATGATAACCTTTCGCCGAAGCTGACTATGGTATCATGGGTTTTAGCGGGCAGTTCCTGCAGCAGGAATACGCCATGTAGCGTTTCTTCCAGTTCATTGATCAATACCTTTATCCCTGCCAGAATATTACTTTGCTGGTTAACCCTGAAAAGTTCTTTGACAGCCTGGTAATGCCTCTGCTCAATCCGTGATAACAAATCCTTGTAGGAGTCATCCCTCTCCATGGCCAGTTTACTTACCTTTATTAACTGGTCGGTGATTCCCTGGAAAGCAGAAACTACTACAATGCTTGGTTCAACCTGACTTTCAACGATGGATTTGACCTTCAAAATACATTCAGGGGTACCAACTGAAGATCCTCCGAATTTTAATACCTTCATAATATCTCTTGTAAAGCAGGATGGAGCTAATTCCGCTGATTTTTAAATGAAAGAAGCAAATTTAGGCAAAAACAATGATTTCAGTCCGGGAATCGGGCTAAATATATCAAACGCCTGGCCGGTTTTATGCACTGGCAGTAGGTATTTCCCTGTCTACCTTCTTGATCAATCCCTGTAGCACTTTTCCCGGTCCAACTTCGGTAAAGGAGGAAGCACCATCTTTAAGCATGTGCTGGACTGTCTGTGTCCATCTGACGGGGGCTGTCAATTGGGCCACCAGGTTTGCCCTGATGGCATCCGGATCACTCGTTGGCAATGCTGTAAAATTCTGATAAACAGGACAAATAGGTGTTGTAATGGGGCTGTTCATGATAGCTTTTTCCAATTCCTGTCTTGCCGGCTCCATAAGGGGTGAATGAAAGGCTCCTCCAACAGTCAGTTTAATGGCCCGTTTTGCTCCCATCTCGGTTAGCTTCTCAACGGCTTTATCAATACCTGCCATGGATCCAGATATTACGATCTGGCCAGGACTGTTATAATTAGCGGGTACCACCACTTCCGAGATCTCTGCACAGACTTTTTCCACAACATTATCATCGAGTCCAAGGATGGCGGCCATTGTGGAGGGTTCGGCCTCACAGGCTTTTTGCATGGCAGAAGCCCTTTTTGAAACAAGCTTGAGACCGTCTGCAAATGAAAGTGCTTTATTGGCAACCAGTGAAGAAAACTCACCCAGGGAGTGCCCGGCCACCATTTCGGGCTGGAAGTCCACGATGGTGCTTGCCAGTATAACCGAATGCAGGAAGATGGCTGGTTGTGTGACCTTTGTCTGGCGAAGATCTTCTTCGGTTCCTTCAAACATCAGCTGGGTTATATTAAATCCGAGTATCTCATTTGCTTCTTCGAAACGCTCTTTTGCCATAGCGTTCTCTTCGTACATGTCTTTTCCCATTCCGGGGAACTGTGCCCCCTGACCGGGGAATATATAAGCTTTCATCCTTGAATAGATTGGTTTGTTTTAAATTTCGACAAAACTAATGAAAAATGTGGCAAAACAAGCATACTTCTGCTCATGCACAATACAACTTGTCGCCTGATAAACAG
>CAZXOJ010000030.1:0-24366 GCA_964642325.1 uncultured Bacteroides sp.
TTATCAGTGGGATATATGCCACCTCCCTGGGTACCCAGCACCTGCGGTCAGATATACCAATGCCTGATGATTTCATGATCCTGCCTGAATACCTCAGGGAGGCCGGGTATTTCTGTACCAATAACAATAAGACTGATTATAATTTTAGTCCGGAGGGCAGGTGGAATGAGAATGGCACGACAGCCCATTGGCGGAACAGGAAGGAAGGACAAGCCTTCTTCAGCGTGTTTAATTACGGAATCACTCATGAAGGCCCTGCAAACAGACTGAATGAGGATGATGTGAAATCACTTGTAAGCAAACATGATCCCAAGGAAGCCAAGCTGCCCCCATATTTCCCAGATACGCCTGAATTCAGGAGGATATGGGCTCATCAATATGACCTGATCTCCGTGTTGGACCAGGAGGTTGAGAAGCTTCTTGCACAATTAAAGAAAG
Organism: uncultured Bacteroides sp.; assembly: GCA_964642325.1. Lineage (GTDB taxonomy): Bacteria > Bacteroidota > Bacteroidia > Bacteroidales > SM23-62 > SM23-62. The sequence continues at coordinate 439 of CAZXOJ010000030.1, forward strand.
ACGGGCTTTATGAAAACACGATTATATTCTTTTTCTCAGATCATGGGTTTGGTTTGCCCAGGTATAAGAGGTGGCTCTATCACACCGGGCTCCATGTGCCTTTTATAGTCAGGATGCCTGAACAGTACCAGCACCTGGCAACTGTTGATCCTGGAGGCCGCGAAGACAGGCTTGTGAGCTTTGTGGACTTTGCACCGACAGTCCTCAGTCTGGCCGGTGTGCCAATCCCTGATCCCATGTTCGGCAAGCCATTTCTTGGAGAGAAACCGGCAGTAGAGAATAACTACATTTTTGGTGCCCGAAGCCGGGCCGATGATATTTATGAAGTTTCACGATGTGTACTCAATGAGCGGTATATCTACATAAGGAATTTCATGCCGCATCAGGGCTATGTAACTCCTGCTATCATCTTCGGGGACATGAAAGCAAGTTTCAAGGAATTATGGAGGCTGAAAAGGGAAGGTATTTTGAATACCGAAGCGGAAAAATTCTGGGAGCCAAAACCCTATGAGGAATTATACGATCTGAAAAATGATCCTTACGAATTGGTAAACCTGGCGGAAGACCAACAGTATCAGGAAACTGTCAATGAAATGAGGGAAAAATTGTATGAGTGGATCCTCGAACATCGGGATGTCGGATTGCTTCAGGAGGCTGAAATGATGATTCGTTCGAAGGGTAGTTCCCCGTATCAAATGGGTTCATCTTCAAAAAACTATCCAATTGACGACATCCTGCAGGCAGCAAATTTTTGCGGGCATCCTGGCAAATCACTGGCTGAAATTCTGCCTTTGCTGGATCATTCAGAACCCGGTGTCAGGTATTGGGCTGTGCTTTCCATTCAGGCGAAAGGAGAAAAGGGGAAAACAGCCATTGAAGCCCTGAGACAATCCATGAAGGATGAATCTCCCAGTGTTGCCATTGCTTCTGCCGAATTACTCTGCCAGTATGGCTTAGATGATGAGGCACTCCCCGTTCTGGGTAAGTATCTGGGGGATGAGGAAAATCCTACGGTCGTCCTGCAAGCCGCCATAAGTATCCGCAAACTAGGAGAAAAAGCTTTACCACTCATCCCCTTAATTGAGGAAGTTTACCCCGCTTACCGTGGAGAGGTATGGGACAGATACAGAGACTGGATATATCCAATGTTCATAGGGTTCGCCCTGGATCAGACCTACCTGAATTGCGGCCTTAAGCTACCATAGAAATTGAATGTCTGATAATGCCCCTACTGCTTAGATTCGATAATATTTCATAAATTTAAGTGGGATTCCGCGTTTTTAATCTCTGAACCAAAACATTAAATCACACAATAATGAAAAGATACACAGATGCAAGCCGCCGTGAGTTTTTGAGGAAACTTATCGCCAGTACCTCCATGATGGGATTGGCTCCTTATCTGGGAACCTTAAGTTCCTGTACAGGAAGCGGGACCAGGCCCTTACTACCTCAGCGTCCCTTTGGGAAAACAGGTGAAATGATAGGACTATATAGCCTCGGCGCCCAGGCAACAGTCGAGCAGGTTGGGATGAAAGACCAGGCTGTGGAGATCATTAATCGCTGCATCGATATGGGGATTAACTATATAGATACTTCTGCCTGGTATGGAATGGATGGTACCAGTGGCGAGGGAGACCACTTGCGCGGAACCAGTGAACGTCATCTAGGGGAGGTTCTCCCCCAGAGACGGGATGAGGTCTTTCTTGCAACCAAGACCCATGACCGCAGCTATGATGGAGCCATGAGGCACCTGGAGAGTTCGCTCAAAAATATGAAGACTGATCGCATTGATCTTTGGCAGATCCATAACATCAAAGGTGGGGGAGCGGAAGACATCGAGAGGATATTTGCAGATGACGGGGTTGTGAAGGCTTTGGAAAAAGCCAGGGCTGAGGGTACTGTTCGTTTCCTGGGAATTACCGGTCATGCTGATCCGGCTCCTATGAAGGAATTAGTTGAGCGTTATCCCTTTGATACCTGCCTGATGGCATTAAATGCCGCGGACAAACATTATAATTCTTTTATTGAAAATCTTCTACCGGTTTGCGTAGAAAAAAATATGGGTGTGATCGGGATGAAGATCCCTGCACGTGACAGAATATTTGACCATGGAGGTATTATCAGCATGAAAGAAGCGATGAGTTATACGCTCAGTCTGCCGGTCAGTACCATTATCATCGGTATCGACAAGATCCCGGAACTGGAAGAAAACATCAGTATAGCAAAAGAATTCATAGCTTTGAATGAAGATGAAATGCTGGCGATTGAAGAGAAGGTAAAACCACACAAAGACCACCTTCTTTTTTATAAGGGTCTTACCGACTGGCCGGAGGAATGGTCCGGAAATAATGTATAGGTATAGGGCGATTAATAAACTTAATTACAAACATGACAACAATGGAAAACTCAAAGAGAACCACTATTTCCTGGTGGATGTACCTAGTAAAGGGTGCCTTAATCATTGTATTGGGTATGTGGATGCTAAAAATGCCCAGGGAAAGCTTTAATGCAATGCTCCTGATTATTGGGTTGATTATTGCCTTGGGCGGTGTATTGGAAGCATTCCTCGCCCTGTATTACAGAAAAGCCATGAAGGAATGGGGGTGGAATCTTTCAGCTGGGATACTTGACATACTGTTAGGAATATTACTCATAGCTAATCCTGATGCCATACTTATGTTGATAACACTATTTATTAGCTTTTGGCTGGTCCTTAGAGGTGTGCTAACGATTTGGGAAGCCATGGAGCTGCGAAAAGAAAGCCAGAAAAAGTGGAGGTGGATTCTGCTTTTGGGAATTCTGCTTATGCTTCTGGCCATTGTATTGATCTGGCATCCCCAGGTAATCGGACTTACCATCATTTTCTGGATTGCCATTTCTTTTATCAGCCTTGGTATATTCAGGATCATCCTGGCTTTTAAACTATTGAGTCTTTCCAAATCTCAATGAGGTTAAATTAACGCTCACCATGGCAAGTAAGAAAAGAACAGTTTTACCGGTTATTCTGATGGTAGATGATAAATCTCCGGACGGAAAAGATGAGTTTGTGTTGGCTTTGAGACAGTTAACTAAAGAAGACCTGCCCGATCAGGCCGATAAAAAAGCTGTCTTTGAAGCGGGATTATTGATCAATCCTGTAGATTATTTACCAGGTTTCCAGCGACGCAAAGGCCAGAAACTAACAACCGAGGCACTGGCAGATGAGGTAAAGGGATTGCGTAATCAATTGAAGAAATATGAAAGTTTCCTGAGAAAGCAGAAAGATAAGGAAGTGGATGTGTTTACCCTCCTGGAATACATTAGTACAAAATAATAAAACCAATCAATCATGACTAACTTAAAGAATACCCGACGGGATTTTATAAAGGGTTTAACTGCAACATCTTTATTATCAGCCACCTCTATTCCTGTAATTGCAGGATCTTTTGCAGACAATGAGGCAGGTAACCCTGGAAAAGGAGGAATCCAGGGCTCATTTGCTGACGAAAATGAAAACAGACCTGTTCTTTATGATGGTCCTCAATCCCCACTTTTTAATACCATACCATTCGAGGGAAATACCTCATTCTTTTCCCTGCCTGAAAGTGTATCTGAAGGGATGGCAAGTGCGGCTGACAAGGCCCCTGTGGGTGAGGGTACAGCCTGGGGGATACCCTTCCAAATCCCTGAAAACCCTGTATTAATAAATGAGAATTCATTTACACTTGAAATAAAACCCTTACAGGCAAACTACCTGGTGTTCCTGCATACATCGGATTTTATAGAAATGAGAGATGAAAAAGGTGATTATAAAAAACCTTTCATGGGAAGAAACCAGTTAAATGAAGAGGTCGCTGATTATGTCATTGTATATGCCGATGGAACTGAAGAAAGTTCAACCATCAGGGAGAGGCACCATATAGGGATGTGCCAGCAAGGTTGGGGTGAAAACCCTGTAGAGTCAGTCGCCCATCATAAACCGCAAGCATTGCGAGCCCATCATGAGCAGATGACCGGTGGCTGGGGCACCAGCCAGACCCGGGTAAGGGCATCAGACAGGGGGGACTGGATAAACTGGCTATGGGCATGGAAAAATCCCCATCCCGAAAAACAGATCTCCGGCTTCCGTTTTGAACCGAAAAACAAGACTTCCATCGTAATTTCTGCCATCTCTGCCGGTCAGGTAACCTCAAATCCACTCAGGTGGCAGGCGCGGCAGAAGGCCATTTTTTCTGTACCGGATGAAGGCAAACTGGATCCGGAGCTGACGGGGGATGGACTCTTGTCCCAGGTGCAGCTTGATATGGGACAGATTATATCCGCACTGCACAGACCATTGTACTCCAACGAAGACTGGGCAGAAAGTGAAAATAATCAACTGCCAGAGATGTCAGCTAACGAGGTGCTGATCGAGTATACCGCCCATCCGGAAGCAAAGTTCCACCTGGCCGGAGGAAAATTGATCCCTGTATCCGAGGTAATTGATAAATCAGGTAAAAACGAGATAAAATTTGTTCCACCTGCCATGCAAAAGGTTAAAATCAGGATCCTGGAGAAAGGCAGCAGGAAACCGGTCGCAGTGAAACTGCATGTGCATGGCGAAGCAGGTGAATACCTGGCTCCGGTAGACAGGCACAGGATCCCCAATAATTCCTGGTTTGAGGATTACAGTGTGGATTTTATTCATGCCGGGAGCCATATCTGTACCTATATTCCAGGTGAAACGCTGATGAAATTACCTGTTGGAAAGAATTATATTGAAGTCTCAAAAGGATTTGAGATCAAGCCGGTTCGAAAGGTGGTAAACGTTTCCGGGGAAACAGAAGAAGTTGAGATTGAAATTGAAAAAGTGCTCGACTGGAGGGAAAAAGGCTGGGTTACTGCGGATACGCATGTTCACTTTCTTTCTCCGAATTCCGCACTTCTTGAAGGGGCCGCTGAAGGAGTGAATATTGTCCATCTGCTGGCAAGCCAGTGGGGCGAGTTGTTTACAAACATTGGAGATTTTGATGGAAAGACAACCATAGGATCCACAGAAGCAGGCGGTGATGGGGAATATTTAGTACGGGTCGGAACTGAAAACAGGCAGCACGTATTGGGACATATATCCCTGCTGGGCTATGATGGGGATATCATTACACCGCTGACGACCGGTGGGCCAGATGAATCTGCACTGGGAGATCCCATTGAAACATTACTCACAGAATGGGCGGAGCAGTGTAAAAAGCAGGATGGGATTGTAATCCTTCCCCATTTTCCAGATCCCAGGCTGGAAAATGCGGCAACCATCGTTAGTGGAAATGCCCATGGAGTTGAAATGACATCATGGGGAAATCTCTATAATGGGATTGATCCATATTCCCTTGCAGACTGGTACAGATACCTGAATTGCGGATATTTTGTTGCCGCGGTGGGTGGGACTGATAAAATGTCTGCCGGTACAGCTGTTGGGACCATACGGACCTATGCTAAAATCAGGAATAATCAACAATTTACCTTTGATGAATGGAAGGAAGCAATCCGGCTGGGACAAACATTCGTTTCTTACGGTCCCCTTATGAACTTCACGGTAGACGGCAATCCTATGGGTAGTAAGATGGAAATGTCTTCAAACGGTGGTACCGTTGATATAAGCTGGGATGTCGCCAGTGTTACAGTACCCATGACCCGGGTAGATTTAATTGTGAATGGAGAAGTCATTGAAAGCCAGGAAGTATCACCCGAAAAGGGTATAGGCAACTGGAATAAAAAGGTGGAAAAGAGCTCCTGGTATGCCCTGCTGGTAAGGGGGCATTATCCGGATAAACCTGAAATTATCACGGCTCATTCCTCACCAGTCATGATCCATGTAGAAGGTTCGCGTATGCTGGCTGCTGCTGATGCGGTTACCATCCTCGAGCAGATTGAGGGATCCATGGCCTACCTTGATACCATTGGAACCAGGGCAGATGAGAAGACCTATAAACGATTGCGCCTTTTACTCGAGTCAGCCCACCGTTCTCTACATAACCGGATGCACCAACTGGGACATTTCCACAGGCATTCACCATTGTCAGATCACAGCGAACATAAAACATAATCGCTAAATTTACAGATATGATCCCATTTACCCATCAGAGAGTTAAATTATTGTTTTTTAGCGTATTGATCTTTTTATTGGCTGGTTGTCAGCCCGTTAAGAAAGATGATGCCCCTACCTTGAATAGTTATGCTCAGCTTAAGGAGTGGCTGGTTGATCCTCCCTCAGAGTACAGGAGTGCTCCTTTGTGGGACTGGAACGATAAGGTCACAGAGGAAGGCATTGCATTCCAGCTTCAGGAATTTAAAAAAGCAGGGATTGGGGGAGTATTTGTTCATCCCAGGCCAGGGCTGATTACTGAATACCTGTCTGAGGATTGGCATCAGTTATTTGATTATGCAGTTCAGAAGGGAAAGGAGCTGGGACTACTGGTATGGATATACGATGAAAATTCATACCCTTCCGGTTTTGCCGGTGGACATGTACCAGCTGAGATGCCTGATTCCTATGAGCATGGAACAGGATTGAGTGTAGAAGTTCAGGAAATATTCAATCCGGCTGATACGGATGTATTTGAGGTAGTACTAAAGCAGACGGATGAGGGATTTGATGAGATCACTGAAAATTTTGAACCTGAAAGGGGGCAACAGGGAAAGTATTATCTTTTTAAGCGTACATATCCCCCAACCTCCCATTGGTATGGTGGGAAAACTTACGTTGATCTGCTTTATAAGGGAGTCACCAAGAAATTCATGGATGTTACCATGAAGGGATATGAAAAATACAACAAAAGTGATTTCGGGGTAACTGTCCCCGGTATTTTTACCGATGAACCCAACCTTGAAGCTGCCATGGGACCGGGTACGGTATTACGCTGGACCCCGGATTTATGGGAAACCTACCAATCTCGCTGGGGATATGATCTGAGGGTGAATCTTCCGTCTCTGTTATACGAAGTTGGAGATTGGAAAAGGATTCGCCATGATTATTATGAGTTGATCCTCGAAATGTTTCTTGATCGCTGGGCAAAACCATGGTCGAAATATTGCGATAAGAATGGCCTGACCTGGACCGGGCATTACTGGGAACATGGCTGGCCCGAACCCACACATGGTTTTGATGAAGCTGCATTTTACATCTGGCACCAGATGCCGGGGATAGATATGCTGGGCAATGAACTGTTAGATAATGGGCAGGGTGGCCAGTTTGGCAATACGAGGGCCGTAAGGGAATTGCTGAGTGCAGCCAACCAGGCTGGTTGGAAGAGAACCATGAGCGAAACCTATGGAGGCGGGGGATGGGAGATGGATTTCAAGAATTTCAAAAGGCTGGTTGATTGGCAGGGAGTGCTTGGTGTGAATTTTGTCAACCAGCATTTATCTTATTACACCCTTAAAGGGGTTAGGAAATTCGATTACCCCCCTTCATTTTCCTATCATGAACCATGGTGGAACAATTATAAGAAAATGGGTGATTATATCGGCAGGATCAGTATGGCCATGTCAACCGGGGAGCAAATCAATAAAACCCTGGTTTTGCAACCGAACACAACAGCCTGGATGTACTTTTCGCGGGTTAAGCGTAATCCGGCAATCGAAAAGATTCAACGGGATTTTAAACATTTCATTTACCAGATGGAAAGGGAACAGATAGAATATGATCTGGGATCTGAAAATGTGCTGAAAACCCTGGGAAGCATTGAAAATGGAAAACTGGTTGTCGGATACCGTGCGTATGAGACCGTTGTTATTCCTGACCATATGGAAAATATTGACAGGACAACTTATGACATGCTGAAGGAATTCCTGGAGGCCGGGGGACATGTATTGTCGTTCTGTCCAAAAATTTCTCGATTAGATGGAGTAGAAAGCGAAGATGTTCAGCAGTTGCAGCAAAACCATCCGGAACATTGGATAGCTGTCAACAGCCTGCATGATCCGGCAGTCGAAGAACGATTGTACACTGATGATTTCTCAATCAATGAATTGAGTGCTGAGGGTGAGCTTTACCACCAACGACGGGTTCTTGAGGATGGACAATTGCTCATGCTTGTCAATTCGGACCAGTATTCCAGTGCCTTTGCCCGTATTAAGGCTGCCGGCAAGAGTGTTGTAAAATTGGATCTTGAAAGCGGAGATATCCACAATGTATCAAATACTATAGTAGAAGGGAAACTGTCTTTCGATGTTCAGCTTGAACCTGTAGGGAGTGCGTTGTATTTTATTTCTGACAAGGTGGAAAATGAAACCGGATTCGTGGCCGGGGAAAGATCATGGACAGAAGTGCCTGGAACGCAGAATATTCATGTTAATGCGGAATCAGATAATATCCTGGTATTGAACTATCTCGATTTATATACGCCGAACAGCGAGATGAAGGATGCTTATTTTATGGAGGCACTGATCACATTATTCAATGATTATGGCATTGAGTTTGGTAATCCATGGCAGCATAAAATCCAATATAAAACAGAATATATTGACCTCGATACAACCTTCAGCGACACCTCAGGATTTGAGGTTGAATATCATTTCCAGGTAGCACGTGGGACTGATATCTCAGCCTTGGTCAATGTAAAGGCAGTGGTGGAAAGACCTGAATTGTGGACCGTAAGCATTAATGATTCCCTGATTGAAAAGGAAGATGGTGAACACTGGATAGATGTTGATTATCCTGTCTATAACATTGGACAGCTTCTTAGGCCGGGACGAAATACCATTACGCTCAAAGCCAAGCGTATGTCCATTTTTGCCGAGGTAATGCCGGTTTATATACTTGGGGATTTTATTGTTAAACCGAGGAAAACAGGTTTTGAGATTGCCAATGGAAGTTTAAGTGCTCTGGGATCCTGGAAGGATGCCGGATATCCATTTTATTCTGACAAAGTCTCATATTCACAGAAATATATCATAGAAAAAGGAAAGGCCATATTCAAAGTGAAGCTGTCAGGGTGGAACGGGACCATTGCAGAAGTCCAGGTAAACAACCAGAAAGCCGGGAGCATTGCCTGGCCACCTGAGGAGCTGGACATAACCCAGATGCTTAGAGAAGGAGAAAATGAAGTTTCTTTACGTATTGTGGGAAGCTTGAAGAACACATTTGGCTACTTCTATGAAGACAATAATAAGTGGATTAATGGTCCACACGACTGGAACAGGGCCCCGGAAAATCAACCAGGAATTGATAAATACTACCTGATGGATTATGGTTTGTTCAGTCCATTTGGCTTATGGAAGACTGTCGATTAGCTTATCAGTCTATGATTATTGCTTCTTCCAGGATGATCTCATAGAAATATCCGAAACCAAAATCCTTGTCAAGGGCAATTTTGCCTTCAAAAGTCATGGTTTTACCTGTTTCAACAGCAATGTCTGAAGTAATGGTGAGGTCAAAATTCCCATCATGCTCAGTACCATCCTGGATGTGAATCCAGTTTTTATCCATGATGTCGGCATTGAACTTTGTCACCTGTCCCCGGATTCTCACCGTTTTCCCATCATAAGATTTTTTCTCCGATACCAGATCTGCTATTGAAATTCCATCTTCAGCAACTTCGACCGAAATGTCCAGTTTTTCAACTGGTATAGTAGTCGTATGAGCCGTGGAAAGTGAAGCTTCCTCAGGTTCTGAAAATGGTTCCAGGCTGATCTGGTCAAGGAAAATCACAGATTCAAAAACCCTGTCGAGTTCCCTGCTTTTAAAATTAGACATTTTCATACCGCCCTGGTAATAGTAGGTTGTCCCGATATTCACATCCATCTCGTTAACTGCAAGCCATTGCTCATTTCTACCTTCAGTAACCAACAAATAGGTGTATCCGGCCGCATGCAATGCCTCTTTTACAGTTACCTCGTGTATATCAGACACCTTTTGTGCTTTTCTGGAGCCGGAATTCTGGCATGATCCAGCCAGAAAAATAATTAAAATTATGATAAGTGTCTTATTCATATCAGTGGTATAAAGTATTGATAATGAGTTAATAGACAGGCTATTTTAGTCATATTAAGCTGTCAATAACGGCACTAAGATATATATCTTTCACGATTTAACTATCTCAACTCTCCATATTAACAAATCATGTCAGGCCAATATCTTAATCTTATGATAAATACTATCTTAGCGCTCCAAAATTATATAAAATCGCAATGCGCTATATCTCAAATTTTATCCCTGCAATGATCATATTGCTGATCAGCAGTTGTACAGGCAGCAAGCAATTTGCCGGGCAGACAAATATGGCGATAGACGCCTATCATACAGGAGATTACATAAAAGCCCTTGAGTATGCTGAAGAAATAATCAAAAATACCGGCGTAAAAGGCAAGTCAGCAGAAGGGCAGATCTATGACATTGCCGGGAAATCCGCATATAAACTGGAAGCCTATGATAAATCCAGGGATTATCTCATTGCTGCACGGGAACAAGGGTATTCGGATGAACAGACAATGCTATTCCAGGCGGACAATTACCATAGGATCGATAATTTGTCGAAAGAAATTACCCTTCTGGAAGAATATATGCAGAAATACCCCGGGGGAAAGTACATAAATGCCATCCGTACCAGGCTGTTTCAAACCTGCCAGGAGAGCGAAAACTTCACACTGGCACAGGAGCTATGGCCTTTGTTGGACCCGCAGTCGAGGGCGGAAACAGGGAGCATGGAAGTGTATCTGGCCATTAACCAGGTGCTGGAAAATGATCAGGTTTGTGATTCTATCGCCAGCTTGATACTGGATGCCAATCCTGAGCACGAATCCTCATTGAATTGGTATGCTGAGAAATACTACTGGAAGGCAGAAAACAGCTACCAGGGAGAAATGAAGGCGTACGAGGAAAATAAAACCCGGAAGCAATACGCCAAACTGCTGAAAGCATTCAAGATAGTCACGGTAGATTTTAGGCAGTCCCTCGATTACTATACGAAACTCTATAATCTATATCCCAAGCCGGAATACGCGAAATATCTTGGCAATATTTATGCACGGCTGAGTGATGAAAAGAATGCGAAGTTCTATCACGATAAAGCCATGTAGGTTATGGCTTTCCTGATCATGGGGATGCAGTTGTGGCTTTTACTATAACTTTTGAATAATACTCCGCCTGCAGGATCTCTCCTGGATATTCTGGATATGGTGATAAATCCAGTAGTTTGATACAATATCCACCTATAACAGTATCTGAATTGAATTGCATACGACCATGTGTATTCAGCACAAAATCAGTCCTGATGCTATCGACAGTAAATAAGAACCTTACTTCGGCATTTCCTTCCCAGACACATTGCACATTGGAAGGACACCTGGAGTCATTCAGGACTGAGTCCATCCTGAGAACTAATTTATGTTCGTAATTATACTTTGTCTCAAAATTTTCTATCTCAATAGTATCATTCAGAAGGAGTGTACTTTTAAGCTCCAGACCTGTTTCACACCCTGTATAAATAATGGCTCCCAGAAGCCCTGCAAGCATAATCATCCCTTTCATCATAATGGCATCTTTCCTTTAGGATGGTTTTATTGAACTTATGGTTGCTTGGTAGTTACAGATATGGTATATTCTCCCGGTCCCAATTCAAATTTTACGTGGTTTAGACCATCCCTTGCTGGTGCATAGGAATAATTTCCACTTTTTTCTGTCATGTTTATTATTTGATGGTCCAGGGCAGGCAACCTGACCATGGATTTGCTTCCTCCAGGTATGGTAATCTCATAAACCGTATTGCCGTTGCCATCATTTTTCCAGTTTGACACTATCTCTCCGTATGGGGAGTGATAAGTACAGTTTACATGATCAAGTCCGGCAGGCAGAGCAGGGGCGATGGTAAATCTTTCAAATCCAGGGTACTCAGGATCCGGCCTGATCCCGGCTAGCCACCTGTACAGCCATTCAGATACAGAACCAAACATCGGATGGCAGTTGGAATAGATATTATCACTTTCTTTCCAGGTTTCCCAGATTGTTGTGGCTCCCCGGTCGATCATGTATCCCCATCCTGGATAAGTCCTGCTGTTCACTACATTATATACCGTATTAACATTTTCAGTGGATGAAAGCGCTTCCAGTATGTATTTGGTTCCGAAAATACCGGTGGTGAAATGTCCGGACGGGCCTTTCTTTAATGCTTTGGCGAGAGAATCAATAGCTGCTTCCTGCTCATTTTCAGGAATGATATTGTGATACAGTAAGGTGGAAAAAAGGGTCTGGCGGTTGATGGGATCCGGGACTGGTTCTCGCCAGAACCTATTCAGCAGGTTTTCATTTAACTCACTGGCCAGTTGTCCGAAGTGAATTTCGTTTTCCTGATCATCCATCAACATGGCAAACTTCTTCATGATCAGTGCACACTGCAGGTAATGGGCAGTTCCGGTCAGCTCAACGGGAACCGGTTCAAGTGATTCATGATCGCTCAATCCCTTATCCACAATTGCCTCGGGATGCAGCCTGGCTGCCTTTCCCATCCATGCCAGGTCAAATTCATATAAGTCCTTCACCAGATCAATATCCTTGTAATACAGGTACAGGTAGTATTGTGTAATGAGAAAAGCTGATTCCCAGCTTAGTCCACAGTACCCAAGACCTCTATATGGAGCTGTATCAATGAACATCGTATCATTAATAGCATCAATCCAATCGTAGACCGTTTTCCGGTAGAAGGCCTGCATGTCGAAATTATTGATATAAGATTCTGCTATTGCATTCAGGTCCCCCCCATAACCGAATTTCTCCCGGGCCGGGCAATCGGTCTGTACACTTAACAGGTTGTCTAGGAAAGTTCTTCTCGATGCTTGCTGAATGTCATTTATCAATTCGGATGAACATGAGAAACTGTTGGTGGTATCTACATTTGTATGGATAATGATGCCCTCAATTTCCGAGGGATCAGGCCTCTGCTTCAAACCGGAAATTTCCATGTACCGGTAAGTATGGAAAGTGAAAGTGGGACGGTACCAGGCATTGCCACTCTCTCCGAAAATATAGCTGTCGGTTTGCCAGGCAATAGGAGGGGCACCCGGACCGCCCTGTCCTGCTCTTTTGATTTGCCCGCAGACGGCGGTCATGGGGTTCAATTCCCCGTTCTCATACAACCTTTCCCCAAACCGGAAAGTCACGGTATCACCCTGCTGACCCTTTAGTTTAATCCTGTAAAGCCCGGTAAAATTCCTGCCCATGTCTGTAATATAAATGCCCTCAGCAGGGGATGAAATGGCTATAGGTTTTATCTTACCGGTTATTTGCACAGGTGGAAAGAATGCTTGTTGTAACTGACCGCCGGGTCCTGCATTTTCAGCCGGACTGTGCCAGTTAGTATCATCAAAACCAGCCATATTCCATCCCTGTATTTCTTTTCTGCCATCATATACCTCGCCCAGATAGACATTGTTTTTTAAAATGGGGCCGTAAGCATATTTCCAGGTTCTGTCGCTAATGAATTCTTCTGATGTACCTTTGCTGAATTCCAATACTAATCTTGCGATAAAAACAGGTTTACCGACAGGCAGATGTTCTCTTAGATTGCGACGCCCGAACATTCTTAGTGGCAGGGGATTGTAAAATGAATTCCCGAGAGTTGACCCTATACAGTTTTCACCTTTCCTGACCTGTGCTGTAATATCATATTCAGTATAATAAATCCTTTTACTATAATCGGTCCAGGCCGGGTCAAGATAATTAATGCCAATATCTTCCCCGTTTATAAATGCCCTGTAATAACCGGCTGCTGTGATGTACAGAGTCGCTGACTGCAGGTCCTTTTTGACTGAGAACTCCTTGCGGAATAAAGGGGCAGGATGATCACCATACATAAGGGAGTCAGGAATTGGTTCCACTTCCCGTTCTCCAATCCAGGCGGCATCACGGAAGGGAAAGTTTTCTGTACTGGCTTGACATCCAGACAATAAAATCCAAATGATCAACGGAAGGAATCTTAATATTTTCATGGAATGTTGTTTGAGATTACTTTATTTTACGTGTTGTTCCAAAAATGAGAGGATTATCTCAAATGCTTTTTTTACACCTGGATCATCCCGGTTCCTCCCGTCAAAACCATGCCCCCATTCCGGATCAGTCACCAATTCGTAAGGTATTCCTTGCTTTTCCATTTCCTTTGCCATCTTTACAGATTGCCAGAAGGGAACATCCGTGTCAATTTCCCCATGCAGGAACACAGTAGGCGGATATGTGGAGCTGACATTTTGAAGTGGTTCATATGGTTTGAACCATGCAGGCTCCCTGTGCGGATCATGCCCAGAGACTTCAAGAGGCCATGTGCCATTTTGCCTGCAGTAATGGTAAAACTGTCCACGGCTGTACTTCGGTGATCGATACGATGCATATGATATAATGGAATCTCCAATGGCTTTATAGGCTATATCCTTTTCAATCTTTGGTTGCAGGTTATAGAAAGAATCCGGTGCCGAATACCAGGGTCCAATGAGATCCCCGTAACCGTAAAAAGCAATAAGGGCCTTAGGTGATGGTTTTGCACGGAAACCTGCCATGAGTGTCAGGTATCCCCCGGCAGAATGACCGATTACTGCCAATCGTTCCGGATCAATATTAAATAAGTCCGGGCCCTTAGAAACCACCCATGTATAGGCATCTTCAAGATCTGAAATGATCTCCGGTAACTTTGTTTCGGGCGCCAGGCGGTAATCGATGGCAATTACTGTATAGCCCGCATTCAGGTATAATGTCAACTGTTCATTCGCCAGGCCCTTCCGAGAGCCGAAAATTAAAGCTCCTCCATGGATCCAGATGATACCAGGCCGGATTTCTTCGCCGGGTTTTCTATAGACATCTGCCCGGATCTTATGATCCCCCACAGTTTTATATACAAATGTCTCACATACATAAGGTTGCTGGTCCTCTGTGCTTGATCCCTGGGCTATCAATCCACTGCGGGAGACTAGGCAGCTTATTAAAATTACCGGTAAAATGAACCTGATACCGGCCCTCATCAGGCTTCCTCCCTGATTTTCCAGCCAATCACATCAGCAAGTGCATAAGCAGGTTCTTTCAGGTCTCCGTAATAAGTAACCCGGTGCCATCCCCACTGGTCCCATTCCGCAAATAATTTTTCAATATCCCCAAGGGGCTCGGCACATAATTTGGTGCGGCAGGCCCTGTCATCGGGATCATTATCAACTGCTTTTGCCTGGTGCAACAGGATTTCCTTACGTTGGGGTTCGATTTCAAGGGTTGTTGTAAGGTAACCGGCCGGCATTATTGAACGTACCGATGCTCCCTGCCTGTCCTCGGAATGGGTCATAATGGAGAAGGGATTTTCCTCACCACCAGGTCCAAATACCTTGTTTGAAGCCACACAATGAGCATATATAATCTGTCTTTTGGCAGTATCGATCACAGGATCTGATATATATCCGGGCCTTCCCCCTGTCATGGCAGTGAATGCAACCATTGTGGCGGTGGACCGCACATCACATTCGCATGCTCCTATCAGTCCCTCATTATTCAATTCATGAAACCCGAGGCAGGGATATGCATGGATATGACCACCGTAAAATCCACCCAGGCAATTGACAGAGATGGCATTGGCATCGTAAGTCTTTAGTACTTCTTTCATCCCCAGGTACATTGCGGCTGAGTTTTCCAGGGTTGCGAAGGAGACGCCTTCTACCTCGGTTGCTTTAGACTGCCAGCGCTCTGCAATACTGCGGGACTGGTCCTTATCGGCCCTTTTCCATGCTTCATTAAGTACCGAGAAGGAGACATATTCCATGGGAATATTCATGATTGGCTCTGCCGGTGCTGAGTTTTCATCCCGAATAGCCAGGATACGGGAAGATTTCATTTGCCTCAGGCATGCTTCGGGGGACAGGAGGGTAAGATCGTCCGCAATACAACTCATATCTCCCGGGGCGGGTGTTCTTTTCTGACGAACACGTTTTGTTTTAGCTACAAAATCAGCAGTTGTACCTCCCCTCCTGATGACATTGAATTTATTGACGGCTTTAACCAGGTCATCCATGTCAGAAGATGCCACAAAACCAAAATTCTCAGACTCCTCCCTCAGGAACTTAGCTGTATAAACCAGGAATCCTCCACTTCCAGCATATTGAAAATCAGCATAAAGTACCGGTTTGCCCGAAGCAGCAATGGTTTGAACCACCCTGTTCCAGCAATTCATCTGAAAAACTATATATCCTCCAATATCAGAACCTTTATCCTGCAGCAGGATTTTTTCAGCCTCCTCCGGCCCTGTTGCCAGGGTAGGAACAAATTCAAAATTCGGACAGCGTTTAACCAGGGTTGTATTGATCCGGGCCATGACCGGCTCAAAGTCAAATCCAACATTCGGCCAGTCAGGCCTGGGTTGCACAACATCATGCAGGGAATAGACAATGCGAAGGCGCATTTTTTCCTGTTTGCTGCAGGCATTCATGGTCATCAATGGTACAGCGGCCAGGCATGTTGAGCATGCTGCGCAGGAATGGATGAAATGGCGACGTGAGAGTGTCAGTGAATTGGCTGGTGGAGGAACCCTTCTGTTTGTCATTTTGTTTCTTGGTTTGGGGTTTGTCTGGTAAAATTCAGACTCATAATTTAAGAAAAATGGCTGAAGAAAACAACGCAGCATGAATGTCTTATGGCAAACTCGAAATAGATTTGCAATCCTGTTTTCTCGATCTAAATCTGTATCTTTTAACACTCATTCATCATCAGGATGTAATCTATGTTTTCAAATAGAAGTATTATCATCATCTTTTTGTTGTTGTGGTTAGTATCACCGGCTTGTACTGTAAACCAGGAGAAGCCTAATATCATTTTCATACTCATCGATGACCTTGGAAAGGAATGGATCAGCTGTTATGGATCTTCCTCGGTTCATACACCCAATATAGACCATGTGGCAGGGGAAGGGATGCTCTTTCACAACGTTTGGTCTATGCCACAGTGTACCCCGAGTAGGGTGGCCTTGCTCACCGGACAATATCCCTATACCAACGGATGGATCAATCATTTTGACGTTCCACGCTGGGGACACGGAGCCAGGTTCGATGCCGCTGCTAATCCCTGCTTTCCAAAGAAGCTACAAGGGGCCGGGTACCACACCTGCGCCGCCGGAAAATGGCAGATCAATGACTTCAGGCTGGAACCTGAAGCCATGATGGAGGCTGGTTTCGATGAATTTTGTATGTGGACAGGTGGAGAAGGCGGCAATGAATCCATCTCTGATAGCCGTTACTGGGATCCGTATATCCATACCAGGGAAGGAAGCCGGACCTACAAAGGTGCGTTTGGACCAGATATATTCTGCGACTTCATCACTGACTTCATGGAAAAACACAGGGAAGATCCCATGTTCATTTATTATCCCATGGTGCTGACGCATACTCCTTTCGTACATACTCCTGAGGATCCGGAGGCCAGCACAAGATTTGAAAAGCAACTGGCCATGGTGCGGTATACCGACCTGATCATCGGGAAGATTTTCACCGCTCTCGAAAGTTTGGAGATCAAAGACAAGACATACTTGATTATTACTACGGACAATGGTTCTACAAGAGGGATGATCGCTGAGAGGAACGGGGTATATGTCCGTGGAGGCAAAGCATATCTTACGGAAAATGGCATCAATGCACCTTTCATTGCGTTATGTCCCGGTCGGGAGGAAGGGGTGGAATCCGATGCACTGGTTGATTTTACGGATATCTTTCCCACTTTTCTTGATCTTGCAGGCATGGATGTTTCCCCTGATGCTCCCATCGAAGGGACCTCATTTGCTTCCATTCTCAGGGCTGAGGAGATTGGGAGTCCGAGGGACTGGATCTTATCCATGGGAGGACATCCAGCAAGTATAGGATCTGATGGAAGGATTAAAAACTACTTCTCATATAGGGACAGGGTAATACGTGATGAGAGATACAAGGTCTATATTGACACCCTGAAACAAATTCACAGGATCTTTGACCTGGAAAAGGATCCCTATGAAACGAATAACCTGATAGAAGATATACTTTCGGTCCAGCCGCTTATTGAGAAATTCGGCACCGTTTTGCGAGATCTGCCACAGGAAGACCATCATCCCCGTTATAAAAGGCTGGATCAGGGTTATTACGATATCCCACAGGATAAATTGAACGGGATGTCCCGGAGAATACATAAAAACTACCGGAATATGGTCCAGCTTGCTACAAGCGAAGAATATGACGAATTAAAAAAATAATATTATGACAAATGCTCAATGGGAAGAATTAGTTAAGATATGCAAGGGTGAGAAATCCCCAGAGCACCCGGCAGGGTTCATTATTGACAGTCCATGGCTGCCGGGATGGTATGGTGTTTCCCTGCTCGATTATTATACCAGTGACAGGATCTGGTTTGAAGCTAACCAAAGAGCCATTGAAGCATTTCCCGAGGTGATGTTTCTGCCAGGATTCTGGTCGGAATACGGGATGTGCACAGAACCTTCTGCCTTTGGTGCAAAAATGGTTTGGTCCGAGATCAGCCTTCCCCATGCGGACAGGATCCTTGATGATCCTGTTTTGCTCAGCAAACTCACCAAGCCGGATGTTAAATCCGACGGCCTGCTGCCTTTTATGCTCAACAGGCTAAGGCATAGCGAGGCTGATATCAGGAAGATGGGGCATGAGATAAAATTCGCCATCTCACGAGGTCCCTTGAATATTGCATCTTTCCTGGCAGGGACAACCGAATTGATGCTGGCGATGTCAATGAACCCTGAGGAAATTCTCAAAGGGCTAAGTACCATTACGGATTTTATCATAGACTGGCTATCTGCCCAGATAGATGCTTTTCCTGGTATTGAGGGGATACTGGTACTGGATGATATTGTAGGTTTTCTTGGTGATGAGGATTTCAATGCCTTTGCTCTTCCCTACCTGAAGCAGATCTTTCAGTCATTTGAAATACCTGTCAAGCTATTCCATAATGATGCACATGGACTTGTCTGTGCACCCTATTTGGATGAGATTGGCGTGAATATATTCAATTTTAGTTTTGAGCACAGTATTGCTCAAATGAGGGAGCTGGCCGGTGATTCAGTTGTGTTACTGGGGAATATCCCACCTCGTGATGTACTTGCAAATGGATCACCGGAAGAAGTACATAACTCTGTTTTGGAAATGAAAAAATCTGCCGGGGAGGCTACCAATGTGATCTGGTCCTGCGGAGGTGGAATGCCCCCGGATGTTCCAACTGAAAATATCCGGGCTTTTATCTCATCAATAAAAGGCCAGGGCTAAAGTAATACATAGATTATTCTAACACTATTTCGGGCTGTCCACTTAGGTAGCCCAGTGATATCAGGAATTTATCGGCCTCCAGTACTGTTTTATTGTAATACTCCCTTTTTCCGAAATTAAAAAATCCATGCGGCTGATCTTCATAGAGAAATAACTCACACCTGCTGCCGACCCTAACCATGGCTTCTTGATAATACCTGGCTGTTGCTACAGGTATAAGTTTATCCTTTGTCCCCAGGAAAAAAATGGTGGGAGGTGCACCTTCCCTGATATTATGCAGGGGTGAGAAATCTTTGTAGGCATCTCCAATTCTCTCGAAGCCATATCCTGCGGGACCATTATCAATGACCGGATTGAAAAGCACCAGGGCATTTGGGACACAGCTCACAGAAGGGTCTTCCCCCATTTCGTTAAATTTGCTGACCAAAGCTGTGGCAGCCGCTAAGTGTCCTCCTGCCGAACCTCCGGAGGCAATGATTTTACCTGGATCAATTTGGAAGGTGGCGGCATTTTTCCGGATAAACCTGATGGCTGATTTTGCATCTTTGAGTGATTCGAAAGGACTTGTTTTTTGTCTTGACTCCACCCTGTAATCTGCCAGGACACAAATGATCCCCCGCCCGGAGAAGTACCTGGCATGCGGTTCAAATTGTTTTACAGAGCCTCCCTTCCAGCCACCACCAAAGAAAAAGATCATGGCAGGGTAAGATTTGGCCATATCCATATCCGGTGGATAGTAGATATCCATGACCAGTGAAACAGTGTCTATCTGCTTATAGATGCTTTGACTGATGCTGGTTTCCGTAGGCTGGGAGTGAGAAGGTATTCCAATAATAAGTAGACTGATCAGTGAAAGAATTGCTTTATTCATTTTGCTGGTGTTATTCGAGATAATTATTAAAATCAATCGGCAGTGTATTAGATTTTCGGTATGTAAAAGGGGGCTGGTCCAGCCACTCAACTATCCTGGGTTTAATACTGAAGGCGAAGAAGTGGTTTCCCATAGGATTATAATGACCGATAAAATAGCGTTGGTAATATTCATCCTGGCTTAGCCTGAAATGTTTAAAATCCTCAGCATGCACCTGGTTCATATCGAAATATTGGATTTGCTTGTCTTCCAGAAAGTCCACGATCTCCATGTCAATACGAGGTTCACCATTCAGCAGTTGTTTAGTGGCACCATAGGGATCAAACAGGATAATCATTAGTTTCTTATTATTCTCCCTGGCAAATTCCTGGCTTTTCTTCAATATATATTTGGTGGCTGTATACGCATATTTGTGCAGCAATTGCCTGATTTCCTGCCGCATATCCTCTGCATTGGGATTAAAATCGGTATTCAGGTATCCTGCAAGTCTTTGCATCTCCTTTTTATTAATGTCAGTAATATGGCCCTTCTCATAAAGGTACATCTGCAGGGCCAGGTCATCAATCAGGTTATCAAACATCCAGTCCGGATCACACATATTGTAAAGCCTTTCAGGCGTTCTGATCCGGCTTTCATGTTCCTCGAGCATGCCGGTTTTCATATTCATTTCAATATTACACCAGAAATTCCCGTGGAACATGGCTCCCACGCCCTCCTTCTTATCCTGTTTGATATTCCAGCTCCTTGTTAGGGCATACCTGCAACGCAACAGGGTACGCATGTGGTCATCTCCCCAGATATACAACATGAGGTACTTAGCACCTTTTTCCGTACTTTCTTCCCGGAGCATCCTGCGATAGGCCTGGTACACACCGAATCCACCCATGCCATAATTCCTGATAGGTTCACCCAGGTGTCCTGCCAGGTACTCCTGCCAGGTTTCTGCATCGCTGACCTGGTGGCATTGTGTAAAGCTGTTCCCGTAGGTATTGATCCTGCAAGGCTGATCTGTATAAACAAAGGAGGTGCGGGCACCATCCTTTCGGATTGTAGATATGGTTTTGCTTCCATCTACACCATCATGCGGAGAGTAGTTGCCAAGGATGTAGCCTACATCAGGATCAAATTGAGCCCAGGAGGGTTTATTCAGGAATACATCTATCTCCTGTTCCGAGGCAGCAGCATTCCTAAGATATTCTTCATAGGCCACAGGTCTGGATTGGCTGAAAACCATATCTGGTAAAAATAGAAAAATAGTACAAAAAAGCGCGTTAGTAAAAACATTCATGGTTTTCATAGAATTGGTATTTGATTTAATCAATGCTTGATGATGTCAGCAGTAATTTCGAAGTAAAAAGTGAGTTATTCACACTATAATGTTAATCAAATGTGAATTAAATATTAAATAAATGTTAACTTAATGTTAAGCTTTGCGTATATTTGGGTAAAGGAGGGAGGGTTATTATGAATCTATCCGGAGAATATAACGGAATTGTCAACGAAAAGCTTGAAACTGCTATCAATATTGGCTGTACAATGGTTTCAAGGTCAAAGAAAGTCAGAAAAAAACTTGACTCGACTACAGACGATAATTCATCTTTGAAAAAATCCCTGAAGGAATTGGACAAGATGTCTATGGAGTTGATTGATAAGCTCTTTGAGATTAATGCTCAGATAGACCTACCTGTCAAGGAAGATAGCATGGCCAGTGTACAGCACAGTAAGTTTCGTTTATTGCGGAACAGGATTCTGCAATTTTCCCGAAAAAGGATTGAAAACATGAAACTTGCATACCAGGACATGTATACTCTTTAATTTTATTCCTGTTTTTTTATTCAAATCTTGATAATATAATTCTTTTGTTTAATTTAGACTAATTAAAATTAGTACTAAATGAAACACTACCGAATTTTCACTGGATTGGCTCTGGGACTGGTCCTGATTTTCATATCGGGACAGCAATTATCTGCCCAGTCATTCCTGAAGAAGCTCAAGCAAAGAGCCGAAGATGAGATAATTGATGATGTGTTCGGTGAGAAAAAGAAAACTGATAATGCCAGTTTCCAGCAAACCAATTCAGCCTCCGGTGCTAAAAATACACGGGGAGGGGGACTTACGAACACAGCCCCGGATGTAGCCGAAAACATCGGTAATGCAGAGTCTGCTTTTGAGCAGGGCAGTTATACGGAGGCCCGTTATGCTGTTCGCCAGGCAATTCTGGGCGTAGAAATGGAGATAGGGCAGAATATCCTTGATGGATTCCCGGAAACTGTGAGTGGGCTTAAAACGGTTCCTGAAGATGATAATGTGGCAAGCGCAAGCATTGGGTTCGTGGGCCTGATTATTGAACGTGTATATCGTGGAAATGACAAGCAACTGAAGGTTACTGTTGGAAATGATGCGGTCATGCTGACTTCTGTGAACATGTACCTTTCCAGTGGCGCTTATGCATCAAGCGCTGAGGATCCAAACCACAAACAGGTGAAGTTTAAAGATTACAGTGGAGTACTTGCCTATGATGACTATTCCGGATATACCCTCAGTGTGCCATTCGGACAATCATCAATTTTTGTTGCTGAAGGTGTCAATTTTGAGAGTGAGCAGGAAATTATGGCTGCCGCAAATGAATTTGATATTGAAAAAATTAAAAAAGAATTTGGAGAACAATGAGAAAAATACTAATCCTTTTAACCCTGACTGTGTTTACCATGCCGGGTGCTTTCATTAAGGCCCAGGAAGTAACTGCCAGCCTGGATGAAGCCCTTTCATCATACAAATCTGATAATCTCGAGGATGCCCGCTTTGCATTGCAGGGAGCATTGAATGAAATAAACCAGGTGATTGGCAAAGAGATACTTGCCATTCTTCCTGAGGAGATGAATGGCATGTCAAAGGTTGAAGCAGGAGATGATGTAACAGGTATAAATACTGGTTTTGCCGGACTATTTATAAGTCGTTCCTATACTGCTGAAAACAGGAATGCTTCCATTGAAATCGTTAGTGATTCACCATTGCTTGCAGGTATAAATATCATACTTGCCATGCCGGGTTTCATGACCTCAGATGAGAACCAGAAGAGGATCAAAATTGAAGGCTACAAGGCTCTGCTTACCAGGAATTCAGATAGCGAAGGTTTGGTTTCCTATGATCTCCAGATGCCTTTCAGCGGATCATTGCTAACTTTTCAGTGTGACGGCATAGAGGATGAAAATGAGGTAATTGGAATGGCCAACAGGATCCCGGTTGATGATATTATAGCCATCGCGCGTTAGCTCCATATCCAAACAGGAGCCAGGATGGCTCCTCCGTATACAATGATGTCAAAAATAGCATGGGCAAGGGCAGGAGGGATTACGCTCCTGGAAGCTTCTCTCATTATGCCGAAAACCACTCCCACCAGGAATGTTAAAATTACCAGGGAAAAAATATTTGTGTTAAGATCGACAGAAACTGTCCTGATCACAAGATATTTATAAAGAGTATGTCCGGAGGCTGCCAAGATTACTGAGGCCAGTGGACCTGATGACACTGACCTTGACTGAAGGAATCCCCTGAAAACCAGTTCCTCCATAATTCCAATCAGCGGAGCTATCAAGGCGAACTTTGTCAGGGTAGCGGGAAGCAGAGAGTCCGCCTTGATGAAATTGTATGCTAAGCCAAGCAGCATCCCAAAAATAATCCCCGCAACACTGTAATTAAACACTTTGCGGGTGAACTGACCTAATCCAAATGCAAGTAGGAGAGATTTGAAATCCCGTACTGACAGGCTGACAACTACTGCAACAATTGCAGTGCCCGCCGACCAGGCCAGGGAAGAATCTCAGGAAATTCCA
>CAZXOJ010000031.1:0-24156 GCA_964642325.1 uncultured Bacteroides sp.
TTTCCTATTCATACCTCAGTGATTCAGCCGGGTTGGACTGGGCGGCCCGGATGGTCTGGTAACTGACTGTGATAATGGCGATTACCAGGGCTATGATAGCAGCCAGGGCAAGTGTCCACCACTGGAAATTTATCCTGTAGGCAAAGTTTTGGAGCCAGTTATTCAACAGGTACCAGCTTACCGGTACTGCTATTATGGCGGCAATGAGTATCCATCTGCCAAAATCTTTCCAGAGGTGCAACAGGATCCGGCCCGATGAGGCTCCCTGGGCTTTTCTTATTCCTATCTCCTTGGTACGTTGTTCCGTGGTAAAGGAGACAAGTCCCAGGAGCCCCAGTGAAGCAATGAAAAGGGCAATAATGGAAAACAGGGTCATTATCTTTCCTGTCTGCATTTCATTCTGGTAGAGCTGGTCATATTCCTCATTAAAGAAACTGTACTCGATAGGTAAACCCCCGGTGAACTCTTCCCATTGATCTTCAATAAAACGAACTTTTTCCGGGATGTTTTGATCATCCATTTTGATGGCGATAAAATTTTCATTCATGCCCCAGATCCCGGGCAGCAACATCATGGCTGAAGGACGAATGGCCTGGTGGAAGGATTCATAATGGAAATCCTCCATGATCCCAATCACGTGAAACTCATCTTCCCCCCCGAACATGATTTTTTTCCCTAAAACCTCTGGTGATTCAAACAATTTGGCTGCTGCCTGGTTTATGACTATCCCCGAAGAATCTGTTGGGAAATCCCTGGAGAAAAATCTCCCCGAATCCATCCGCATGGAAAAAGTATTTAGAAAATCATGATCCACAATGAACATATTCAGGGTGGTCCAATCGTTCTCAGCAGCACCTTCTAGTTGGCAGCCCCAGTTATTAAATCCAATTCCCATAATGGCACTGGATGAGGTGACCCATGGAATGGATGAATGTTGCTCCAGGCTTTCCATGAAAGCTGGGATCTTATCACCGAGGGATTCAGGGCGTTGGAGGACAAGGATCTGTTCTTTACTGAATCCAAGTTTCTTTTTCTGAAAATAGGCAAGCTGAGAATAGACAATAAAAGTACCGGCCATCAGGATGATGGACAGTGAAAACTGGAAAACAACAAGGATGGCCCTGAGCATGGATTTACCACGTCCGGTCTGGCTTAATCCCCTGAAAATCACAGTGGGATGAAAGGAAGAGAGGTGGATGGCAGGATAACTCCCTGCGACAAAGGAAATAATTCCCATTAATCCGATTAATAAAAGGATGCCGGATGGTGAAAATACCTCTTGAATGGTAAAATCCTTCTGTGTCAGCTGGTTGAAAAATGGAAGAATGAGCTGGATGAGCAGGATGGAAACAAGCCCGGCCAACAGGGCAAAGATCACAGATTCAGTAAGGAACTGCTTGATCAGGGATCCCCTTGAGGCGCCGGCCACTTTTTTGACACCCACTTCCCTTGCCCTGCTGGCAGACCGGGCAGTACTCAGGTTCATGAAATTAATGCAGGCAATCAGCAGGATGATCAGTCCCACAACAGAAAAAATATAAACATACTGGATGTTGCCGTTCGGTTCAATTTCACCATCCAGATCTGATGTCAGGTGGATCTCTTCCAGTGGTTGTAAAATGTACTTCCAGTAATTGCCGGCCTCCATCCATTCATCCCATCCTGAAATATCTCCCGACAGGTAATTACGGATGAATTCAGGCAGTTTCTTCTCCAGTTCAATGTAATCAGTTCCTTCCTGGAGGACCAGGTAGGTTTTAAAATTATTGTTCCACCAGTTCTCGCTTCTGCTGAACTCAAAGGTACTCAGTGCCATCAGGAAATCAAAGTGGAAATGAGCATTGTGTGGAACATCTTCCATTACCCCTACTACCCTTACAGTATTTTCCTCGCCCTCGTTGATATGATTGAATATCTTACCCATGGCATTTTCTTCTCCGAAGTATTTTCTGGCAATGGATTCAGTAATCACTACTGTATTAGGTTCACGCAATATCCCTGCGGGATCGCCTTCCAGCAACCGAAAACTGAATACATCGAAAAATGTCGAATCCACAGCCAGGACCTGGTCCTCATAAAATGTTTGGTCCCCATAGTTCAGCACAGCATCCCATTTTCCAGCAATCCGTACAGCCTGGATCACTTCAGGGTAGTCAGCGATCAGGGTCTGCGGCAGGGGGGCACATGTATATACCTGTTTGATGGGTGTGTTGCCAATTGATCCCAGGGCACAGATCCTGTATATCTGGTCAGATTTCTCGTGAAATTTATCATAGGATAACTCATCCTGGATATAAAAGATTATCAACAGGCAGCCGGCCAGCCCTATGGCCAGTCCAGTTACATTGATCACAGAATAGAACCTGTCTTTCAGAAGTTTGCGGATACCGGTAAGGAAATAGATTTTTAACATGAGAAAGATTTTCTATAAGACGACTGAAATAATTAAACGTTGCAATAAATTTTCAGTAACTTTTTGCTTGGAATATACGTAAAGGGAGACGAATTTCGCTTCTCAACTATGTCCAATAAACTGGTTTTCTTTGTTGATGATGACAAATTGATCCTGAACTTGCTTGAATATACATTCAAGAGCAGGGGAGGTATACATGTAAAAACCTTTTTCTCAGGAGAAGAGTGTCTCGACCATATGCAATTAAAGCCAGACCTGGTAGTGGTTGACCATATGTTTATGGGGGAGAAGGGCCAGATGAACGGGCTGCAGATAGTCAGAAAAATCAGGGAGATTGACAAGGATGCCACCATTCTTGTTCTTTCCAGCCAGGAAGATGAAAGTATTATCGAGGATTTCATCCAGAGCGGGGCCAAACAATACATCTCCAAGGATGATTATTTTATAGATACCCTGATTGAGACGATTGAAGCGGAAGTAGGATCTGTTTCCTGATCACCCGAATTGGGATTCTTACCAGCCAGGGGAAAAGCTTCAGTAGCCTCTAATAGTCAATTAGTTTCGCAAGGAAAAGTCAGAGACGAAAAACTTTTGTAATTTGATAATTTTCTTATACTTTTGCACGACAAAATTTCGGTGCTGTGGGAGGTTTGATGCAATATACAATCCCCTTTAGGGGTTTGAAGGAAGGAAAGCACGACTTAAATTTTGTTGTTGACAATTCGTTCTTTGAGCAATTCGAATCATCAGAAGTCAAGAGGGGGCTGGTAAATGTTCAGGTTGAACTGATCAAGCACAGCCAGTTCCTCGAGCTTCAGTTCGATATTAACGGGAAGATAACAGTAAATTGTGACAGATGCCTGGAACCCTTTGTTATAAGGATAACTCACCAAGCCATGCTGTATATCAGGTTTGGTGAGGAGACACTCGAACAGTCGGATGAATTACTAATACTCGCTGATTCGGCAAACGAGGTTCACCTGGATCAATTAATTTATGAATATATCCATCTGGCCCTCCCGATACAGCGCATTCATCCTGAAATTGATGGGATGTCTGGTTGTAATCCCGAGATGATGGAAAAACTTAATGCCCTTGATGCTGATGATCAGGAAGATGCTACCGAAGATCCCCGCTGGGAAAAATTAAGAGGACTGATTCAAAAATAAGAGATATGGCACATCCAAAGAGAAAGATTTCAAAACAGAGAAGAGACAAGCGACGGACCCATTACAAGGCTGAATTACCAACCCTTGCTACCTGTCCGACCACTGGCACAGTGCATCAATACCACCGTGCCTATTATGTGGACGGGAATCTATATTACAAAGGAAAGCTTGTAATCGAAGAAGAAGTATAAGATTCCATGCGCATTGGTGTCGATATTATGGGTGGTGATTATGCACCTGATGCGACCCTCCTGGGTGCTGCCCTGGCACGCAAAGAACTTCCTGATGATATTGAGTTGGTCTTGTTCGGGGACCAGCATACAATAGAAGATATCGTAACCCGCGAAGGATATGATCCAAGCGGGTTTACTGTTTTTCATACACCCCACTCTATACTGATGGAGGACCATCCTGCCAAGGTATTCACTGATAAACCAGATTCAGGTATAGCAATGGGACTCAGAATGCTTAAACAGGGTGAACTGGATGGGTTTGCCTCAGTCGGGAATACAGGGGCCATGCTGGTAGGATCCATGCAGATTATCAATTCAATCCCAGGGGTGATCCGACCCTCCCTGGCCGGTCCCATCCCGAATGATCATGGGACCCCAACGATATTGTTGGATATAGGATTAAACCCTGACTCCCGGCCGGATGTGCTATACCAGTACGGGGTACTTGGATCCCTGTATGCAGAACTTGTGCATGGTATTACCAATCCTAAAGTGGGACTGCTAAACATTGGTAAGGAAGAAGAAAAGGGGAACCTGCTTACCCGCGCTACCTTCCAGGCCATGAAGGGGACGAAAGACTTCAATTTTGTTGGAAATGTTGAGGGAAATGACTTCTTTCGAGACAACGGTGTTGATGTCATGGTTTGTGACGGCTTTGTAGGGAATGTCCTGATAAAGGAAATGGAAGCATTCTATGCAATGCTTAAAAGGAGGAAGATAAAGGATGAATTTATGGACCGGTTTAATTTTGAACGTTATGGAGGTACACCTATACTGGGTATCCTTTCAACAGTCCTTATAGGGCATGGGATTTCTAACGGGCAGGCAGTTAAAACACTGATATTGCACACGCGGGATGTTATTGAATCGAATATTATTGGAAAAATCAAGGAAAAATTTCACTAATGACTAAGATAAGAGCTGCCATTACGGGAGTCGGCGGATATGTGCCTGACTATGTACTTACCAATGATGAGCTAAGTACCATGGTAGATACTACGGATGAATGGATAATGCAACGTATAGGTATCAAGGAGAGAAGGATCCTGAAGGAGCCGGGGAAAGCAACCTCTGACCTTGGAGCCAGGGCAGTCCAGGACCTGCTTACACGGACAGGAATATCTCCCGATGAAATCGATATGCTGATTACCGCAACCGTAACACCAGACATGATCTTCCCTAATGCTTCCAACCTGATTGCGCATAAGACAGGATTGAAGAATGCATGGTCATTTGACCTGGCTGCTGCCTGCTCAGGATTCCTATTTGCACTTGAAACGGCTACTAATTTCATTGAGAGCGGCAAGTATAAAAAAGTGATCGTCGTCGGAGCAGATAAAATGTCATCCATTGTTGATTATTCTGACCGGACCACCTGTCCCCTTTTCGGGGATGCTGCTGCCTGTGTATTGCTTGAACCGGGCAAGGACGATAACGGTTTGATGGACCATATGCTCCATACGGATGGATCCGGTGGACCCCATCTTCATATGAAAGCAGGGGGATCACTACGGCCTGCCTCACATGATACAGTTAATAACAAGGAGCATTTTGTTTTCCAGGAAGGACAGACAGTATTTAAATTTGCTGTTTCCAAAATGGCGGATATATCAGTTGATATGATGAATAAGCATAATATTCCTCCCGAGGATCTTGCTTGGCTTGTGCCACACCAGGCAAATATGCGGATCATTGAAGCCGTTGCCCGAAGGATGGGAATATCGAAAGACCGGGTAATGATCAACATTCAGCGGTACGGAAATACGACAGCCGCAACAATTCCGTTATGCTTGTGGGAATGGGAGGATAGGCTAAAAAAAGGAGATAAAATCATACTTTCAGCTTTCGGTGGGGGATTTACCTGGGGGGCCATCTATTTAAAATGGGCCTATAATGGAGCACATAAAGCTTGAACAATCCCATCGCTTTTTATACATTTATAGGTCTGAAAGAATTAATTAATACAGTGCGTAAAATCCAATCTAATGGCGAAGATTTATAATGAACATGAAGCCAGTGCCATCAACATCATAGGCCTTGGCACACAAATCAACGGAGATGTAAAGTCGAACAGCGACATCAGGGTAGATGGAAGCCTGACAGGAAAATTAATCACCAAAGGGAAAGTGGTGATCGGTGAATCAGGGAAGGTGAATGGCGAAATAAACTGCAAAAATTCTGATGTTGAAGGGTCCATTGAAGGTAAAATTAAAGTCACTGAACTACTATCACTGAAGACGAAAGCCAGGATCAAGGGAGATATCATAGCGGCTAAGCTGGCCATTGAACCAGGATGCCAGTTTTCCGGTAATTGTGATATGAATACCGGCGGCCAGACAAATGAAGAAACCATCACCATCCAAAACGACAAAGGACCAAAGCCGGAAGTCAGCCCTAAGTGATTATGGGAGGTATTCCAGCCTTGCTTTTCAAATGATTGCCATCATCCTGGTGGGAGTGTTTGGAGGTATAAAGCTGGATCAGGTTGTCAGATGGGAATTCCCGGTTTTCACACTGGTGCTTACAATTCTCGCTGTATTCATGTCAATGTATTATGCCGTTAAGGACATTATCAAGTTTAAATAGTCCAATCCATGTTTGAATCGCTGAGAAAGTTCACTTTCACACTTTTAATCATTGCGTTTGTCATCACTTTTCTTGGGTACGGTATATTCCTGTTCTTTATCCCACAACACTACTTCCCTTACTTCCCTGTTATACCTGCCTTTCTGTTGCTGGTTACCCTCCTGGTACATTTCTACCTTGTCAGGGCCAGTGAAAATGATACCAGAAAATTCACGGCCAAATACCTGGGTGCAATGGGACTCAAAATGTTCATTTACATGATATTCATTATCATTTTCCTGTTCATTGATACGGCCCGGGCAGTTCCCTTCCTGGTCAGTTTCCTGGCGACCTATGCGGCCTTTACAACCTACGAGGTTATTTCAATTTTAAATTACCTCAAAAAAGATAAATAATGCTGAGATTAAGGGATGTTTTTATTATTTTTAGTGGCTTAATATGAAAAAGTAAAATTGAAGAGAAAAGCAATTGTTTATATTTTAGGTGGGTTATTATTTGTATTCCTCGTTTCTGCCCGGACTAGCCAGCAGGAAGAAGCCAGCCATGCCGGGGACATAGCAGAGGAACAGGATGCAAATGCAGATCACGGTACAGCCGATGAAGGGTTTTCACCTGCAGATTTTATCTTCGATCATATCCTGGACGCTTACGAATGGCATATCCTCACCTTTGATGATTTTCACCTCAGCATTCCGCTCCCGGTCATCATTTATAGTGATACCAGAGGTTTGAATATTTTCTTGTTCAGCAAATTCCATCATGGGCACGAAGATTATAAGGGTTTCAGGTTCGAGAGCCAGGGTGTAAACAAGGGCAATATCGTGGAGATCCTGGACGATGGTGCTACAGCCTTACCCAAACTGGACCTCTCATTTTCTAAAAATGTGCTGGCGATCTTATTCAGCCTCATATTATTGTTATGGGTATTTCTGTCAGTCGCAAAAGCGTACAGCCGCCGCCCGGATAAGGCCCCAACCGGACTGCAGAACCTGCTGGAACCTATCATATTGTTTATCCGGGATGACATTGCCAAACCATCCATAGGCGAGCACAAGTATGAAAGGTTTATGCCTTTCCTTTTATCCGTTTTCTTTTTTATCTGGTTCAACAACATGATGGGACTGATACCCATATTCCCGGGAGGTGCCAATGTGACGGGCAGCATATCTGTAACCATGGTCCTTGCTGTATTTACCTTTGTGATCACAACATTCAGTGGGAACCGGAATTACTGGCGGCATATTTTCAATATGCCTGGTGTTCCCTGGTGGATAAAATACCCCGTTCCTTTGATGCCTGTCATTGAGATCATTAGTATGATGACCAAACCCTTTGTGCTGATGGTACGACTCTTTGCCAATATCACAGCAGGACATATTATCGTTCTGGGGTTTTTCAGCCTGATTTTTATTTTTGGGGAGATGAATGTGGGACTCGGACTCGGGGTATCTCTGCTGAGCCTGGCTTTTACGATTTTCATGACCATGCTTGAATTGTTGGTGGCCCTGATACAGGCCTATGTATTTACCCTCCTCTCGGCCATTTATTTTGGAATGGCAACGGAGGAGCATCATTAATATAGAATTCGTTTTTATTCATTTAATAGTTTTTTATCATGAGTACATTAATGGTTATTATGGAAGCAGCACTCGGGAACCTGGGTGCCGCCCTTGGAGCAGGAATCGCTGTCCTGGGTGCCGGACTCGGCATTGGTAGGATTGGTGGTACTGCCATGGAAGCCATTGCCAGGCAACCAGAAGCTGCAGGAGACATACGGTCAAATATGATCGTTGCTGCCGCCCTTATTGAAGGAGCAGCTTTCTTTGCAATTGTGGTTTGTCTGTTGATCCTCTTTATGGCATAAAGGGATATTCCCCGCAAGAGAGGCGATTGGCCTCTCTACGCGGGGTTGGTTTGAATCAATAAATAAATAGATATGAGACTTGTAACCCCTGATATTGGAACCATTTTCTGGATGTTGCTGATGTTTATCATCGTGCTGACCATCCTGAAAAAGTTTGCCTGGAAACCTATTTTAAATGCGCTAAAAAACCGTGAACAATCCATTGAGGAGTCTTTGCGTTCCGCTGACAAGGCAAAAAAAGAAATGGAGAAACTGCAGGCGGATAATGCAAAGATCATGGCCGAGGCCCGGAAGGACCGGGACAAAATGCTGAAGGAAACAAAAAAGACCAGTGAGATGATCCTGAATGAGGCAAAGAATAAGGCCAGTGAAGAATCAAAGAAAATCATTCAATCTGCAAGGGTGCAAATAGAGAACGAAAAAGATGCTGCCATTGCCGAAATTCGTAACCAGGTAGCAGAATTGTCAGTGGACATTGCTGAGAAAATACTGCAGGAAAAACTCAAAGATGACAAAGCACAGCAAGAGCTGATGCAAAAGCTTCTGAAAGACGTTAAAATGAACTAGGGATGAAAGTTGGTAAGATAGCGGTGAGATATGCCAGGGCATTGTTCCTGAGTGCAAGGGAACAAGGTATCCTGGACGATGTACGAAAAGACATGGAAATGATCCTTGCCGCTGTTAGCGATCTAACAGAACTTAAAAGCCTGCTTGAAAGTCCGGTTGTAGAAACTAGAAAAAAGACGGCCATTATGGTCACATTGTTTGAGGGTAAGGTAGGGGATCTGTCGCTGGACTTTATACGGCTGGTTACAGGCAACAACCGGGAAGATTACTTGGCTGCCATCTGCCGCCATTACATTAAATTGTACAAAGAGGAGAAAGGGATAATGATGGCCAGTATTGAGACAGCAACACTCCTTACCAATGAAAGCAGGCAGGAAATGGTGGCCATCATCACCAGGGCTTTCAAAGCTGAGATCGAATTGCAGGAGGAGGTGAAGAATGAACTGATCGGTGGATTTATACTCAGGGTTGAAGACAAACAGCTTGACTCCAGTGTGAAAGGGAAACTGGCAAGGATTAAGAAAGAATTACAGAAATAAGTAATCATAACTAATTTTAAAAATTTGATCGATGGCAGGAATTAAACCCGCTGAAGTATCTGAAGTGCTAAAAAAGCAGCTCGAGGGATTAAAAACGACTGAAGAACTGGAAGAAGTAGGTTCCGTTCTTCAGGTCGGAGACGGCATTGCCAGGATATATGGATTGAGCAATGTGCAATCAAGTGAACTGATAGAGTTCGAAAATGGTGTCGTCGGGATGGTGCTTAACCTCGAAGAGGATAATATCGGTGCCGTCCTGTTCGGGCCCTCAGAAGGGATCAGGGAAGGTGATTTAGTGAAAAGAACCGGCCGGATAGCTGCCCTTGAAGTCGGGGAAGGGCTTCTTGGGAGGGTCATCAATACCCTTGGTGATCCCATTGATGGGAAGGGACCTGTAAAAGGGGAAAAGATGGTATTACCGCTGGAAAGAAAAGCCCCTGGTGTTATCTACCGCCAACCGGTTAACGAACCCCTGCAGACAGGCATCAAATCCATTGATGCCATGATCCCCATAGGAAGGGGACAACGGGAATTGATCATCGGTGACCGGCAGACCGGGAAAACAGCTATTGCCATTGACACCATCATTAACCAGAAAGAATTTTATGAGAAGGGAGAACCGGTTTTTTGCATCTATGTAGCCATTGGACAAAAGGGATCGACCGTTGCCAATATTGCAGCTACCCTGGAGCATCATGGTGCCATGAACTACACGGTCATTGTGTCTGCTACCGCTGCTGACCCGGCTGCGATGCAATTTTATGCACCTTTTGCAGGTTGTACCATCGGTGAGTTTTTCAGGGATACAGGAAGGCCTGCCCTAATTATCTATGATGATCTGTCGAAGCAGGCCGTTTCCTATCGCGAGGTATCCCTGTTGCTGAGAAGGCCACCCGGAAGAGAGGCTTATCCAGGGGATGTTTTCTACCTGCACTCCAGGTTGCTGGAAAGAGCTGCAAAGGTGGTTGAATCAGATGAGATTGCAAGCCAGATGAACGATCTTCCCGAAGCATTGAAGCCTGTTGTCAAGGGGGGAGGATCCCTGACAGCTTTGCCCATTATTGAAACCCAGGCTGGAGATGTTTCAGCCTATATCCCGACCAATGTTATCTCCATCACAGACGGGCAGATCTTTCTTGAATCAAATCTTTTTAATGCGGGTGTCAGGCCGGCAATAAATGTTGGGATCTCAGTATCCAGGGTGGGCGGCAAGGCCCAGATCAAAGCGATGAAAACTGTGGCCGGAACCCTGAAACTGGATCAGGCTTACTACCGGGAACTGGAGGCTTTTGCCAAGTTCGGTTCGGACCTGGATAAAACTACCCTGTCAACGCTCGATAAGGGTGCCAAGAATGTTGAGATCCTTAAACAGGGACAATACTCGCCGCTGTCTGTGGAAAAGCAAATTGCCATTATTTTTTGTGGAACCCGTGGACTCATGGTTAATGTACCGGTGAGAAGGGTAAGGGAATTTGAAGAGGAGTTTCTCGACTTCCTGGAGCTTAAACACAAAGACCTGCTGGAAGAACTGAGGAAGGGTGTCCTGAAGGAAAAAGAAGAAAAAGAGCTTGAAAAAGTGGCCAAGGAGATCGCTTCAAGATACGAGGAGATCGCGTAAATGGCAAACCTGAAAGAAATCCGCAATCGAATTACCTCGGTAACTTCCACCAAGAAGATCACCTCTGCCATGAAAATGGTTTCAGCGGCAAAACTACGGAGGGCGCAGGAGGCCATAATACAAATGAGGCCTTATGCTGATCGCTTGCATACCATCCTTACCAATCTGAGTGATTCTATCAGGGGAGAGGAAGATAATCCATATGCCACCGAACGGAATATGGAGAAAGTGCTGATCGTTGTGATTTCGTCTAACAGGGGACTTTGTGGTGCGTTTAATTCATTTGTTATAAAGCGTGCATTGCAAGTGGCAGCTGAAGACTTCGGGAAGCTGATGCAGCAAAAGAAAGTGGATTTCTACGCCATTGGTAAAAAAGGATCTGAATTTTTAAGAAAAAGCAAATTCCCCTTGGTTGGCGTGAAGAATGAGCTTTTTGATGAGCTTACATTTGACAACGTGATGCCAGTTGTCGAGGAGATCATGGATCAATTTATAGCAGGGGAGTACGATAAGGTTATGCTGGTATATAACCAGTTTAAAAATGCAGCTGTCCAGATCCTTACCACTGAACAATTCCTGCCGGTGCTTATACCGGAAAAAACAGAAGAGGATAACATCTATGCAGATTATATCTATGAACCTTCCAAAGAATACATCATCAAGGAACTGATACCAAGATCCCTGAAGATCCAGTTTTACAAGGCTTTGCTAGATTCACATGCAGCAGAGCAGGGGGCAAGGATGACTGCCATGCATATGGCAACTGACAATGCCACAGATTTGCTTCGCGAATTAAACCTGAACTACAATAAAGCCCGCCAGGCATCCATTACCAATGAACTCCTCGAAATCGTCTCGGGTGCGGAAGCCCTGAAAGGATAGACCAGGCAGCTAGTACTCTCCCCAGTGCTTAATGGGAATTTCTTCTTCCTTTATCTTGCAAAAGGCTATGATAAAGGCACTGGCAAGCCGTGCATTGGTGATCAGCGGAATATTATAGTCCACTGCATTCCGGCGGATGGAGTAGTCATTGCTTAACTCATCCGAGGAGAGATCTTTGGGGATATTGATGACCAGGTCTATCATTTTGTTCTGAAGATATTCCAGGGTATTGGGCTTCTTATCCTCGTCCGGCCAGGCGAGCACCGTTGACTCAATATTATTGAGCCTAAGAAAATCAGCCGTACCTTTTGTGGCAAATAGGTTATAACCCTTCTCGGCCAGCAAGCGGCAGCTATTGATCAGTTCTACCTTGGAGCGCATGGGACCGGTGGAGAGTAGGATATTCTTTTTCGGTATGGTGTACCCGACAGATAGCATAGCTTTCAGTATGGCTTCATAAAAATTCTCACCTATGCAACCGACTTCCCCCGTGGAGGACATGTCTACCCCCAGCACAGGGTCTGCCTTTTTCAGGCGGGAAAAGGAGAACTGCGGGGCTTTGATCCCGATATAATCCAGGTCAAATATGGATTTGTCCGGTTTATCATAAGGCAGGTCAAGCATGACCTTGGTGGCAATATCGATGAAATTGGACTTCAGGACTTTTGAGACGAAAGGCATGCTGCGTGAAGCCCGCAGGTTACATTCTATGACCTTGATGTCGTTGTCCTTGGCCAGGAACTGCATATTAAAGGGACCGGTGATATTCAGCGCTTTGGCAATGTCACGTGATATTTTCTTGATCCGCCGCACCGTTTCAAAATAGATTTTCTGGGGTGGAAAAACCATGGTGGCATCACCGGAATGGACACCCGCAAACTCCACATGTTCTGATAAGGCATAGACTAAAAGTTCTCCATCCTTAGCCACAGCATCAATTTCGATTTCCTTGGCCTGCTCGATAAACTCTGAGACAACAACAGGATACTGCTTGGATACTTTTGCAGCCAGGCTTAGAAAATGTTCCAGTTCTTCTCTGTTGGATACAACATTCATGGCCGCCCCTGATAGCACATAGGATGGACGGATCAATACCGGGAACCCAACCAGGTTGATGAAATTATTTGTTTCTTCTATACTGGTCAATTCCTTCCACCTGGGCTGGTCTATGCACAATTCGTCAAGCATTGTGGAAAATTTATGCCTGTTCTCAGCGTTATCGATTGATACAGGCGATGTTCCAAGGATATGGACATCCTGGCTATGCAGCCGCATGGCCAGGTTATTAGGGATCTGTCCCCCCATAGAAACAACCACCCCCTTGGGTGCTTCCAGATCTACCACATCCATTACACGCTCGAAGGAAAGCTCATCAAAATACAGGCGATCACAGACATCATAATCAGTACTTACAGTCTCTGGATTATAATTGATCATGATGGATCGGTATCCCTGTTCGTTCAGCGTATACAATGTGTTTACACTGCACCAGTCAAATTCCACGCTACTGCCGATGCGGTAGGCTCCTGAACCGAGGACAATGACGGATTGACCATCCTTTGCAAAATCGATATCATGCTCTACACCGCTGTATGTCATATACAGGTAATTGGTCAAAGCAGGGTATTCGGCAGCCAGGGTGTCGATCTGTTTGACTACTGGAAGGATATTCCTTGCCTTTCGGTGCGACCTGACTTCAAGCATTTTCTCCTGTATGCTACCGGCATCAGGGTCCATGACATGCCTGGCAACCTGGAAATCAGAAAAACCAAAGATTTTGGCCTTTTGCAATACCTCATCGGGAAGATCATCGAGGGATTTATATTGCTCAAGAAGGTTTTTGTGGGTAAAAATATTTTGCAGTTTTACCAGGAACCATCTATCAATCTTCGTCAATTCAAAGATCTGGTCCACCGTATATCCTTTCTCAAAGGCATCTGCAATGACAAAGATCCGCATATCGGTTGGTTGGGTAAGCTCCCGTTCAACGTCTTCGAATTCCAGGTCGCGGTTCCCGGTGAAGCCATGCATGCCCTGACCAATCATTCGAACCCCTTTCTGAATGGCCTCCTCAAAGGTCCGTCCGATAGACATCACTTCCCCGACACTTTTCATGGAGCTGTCGATCAGTTTACTCACACCAATGAATTTGTTCAGGTCCCAGCGCGGGATCTTGCAGACTATATAGTCGAGGGCCGGTTCAAAGAAGGCAGAAGTGGTTTTGGTAACCGAATTCTTCAGTTCATGCAGCCCGTATCCGAGTCCCAGTTTAGCCGCCACAAATGCCAGCGGATAACCGGTAGCCTTGGATGCCAGGGCACTGGATCGTGACAGACGGGCATTCACCTCGATCACCCTGTAATCTTCTGAATTTGGATCCAGGGCATACTGGATATTGCATTCTCCAACAATGCCAATATGACGGATCACGTCAATGGATAATCGCCTGAGCTTATGGTATTCACTGTTGGTAAGGGTCTGTGATGGGGCAACGACGATGCTCTCACCGGTATGGATCCCAAGGGGGTCAAAATTTTCCATATTACACACCGTGATGCAATTGTTATAGCAGTCCCTCACTACTTCATATTCGATCTCTTTCCATCCTTTCAGTGATTCTTCGATGAGGATCTGTGGAGAATACGACAGGGCCTTGGATACCAGTTTTACCAGTTCATCCTCGTTGGCACAAAACCCGCTTCCCTGTCCCCCGAGCGTATAAGCTGCCCGGATAATGATTGGATAACCCAGGGAGGCGGCTGCAACCTTGGCTGCTTCAATGGATTCCACAGCCTTGCTCTGAGGGGTCCGGACGTCGATTTCTTTGAGTTTGTTGACAAAAATTTCCCTGTCTTCGGTGTCAATGATGGCCTGTATGGGCGTCCCCAGCACCTTCACATTGTGCTTCTCAAGGACCTTTTGCTTGTAGAGTTCAATCCCGCAATTCAATGCTGTTTGTCCACCGAAAGACAATAGTATGCCATCGGGTTTTTCACGGGCAATCACCTTTTTAACAAAACCAGGTGTGACGGGAAGGAAATAAACCTTGTCGGCAATCTTTTCTGAGGTTTGGACGGTGGCAATATTGGGATTGATCAAAACGGTGGTAATACCTTCTTCCCTGAGAGCTTTCAGTGCCTGGGATCCTGAATAATCAAATTCTCCTGCTTCGCCAATTTTTAGGGCTCCTGATCCAAGTACTACTACCTTCCGGATGTCTTCTTTCATATGCGCACAAAAATATAAATATTTTGCTTAAAGATATGGTAAATTGTAAAAAATGTATATTTTTGCAAAATGAATGTATAAATATACAGTATGAAATCCAAGACCCAGCGCTTACTGGCTA
This sequence comes from uncultured Bacteroides sp., assembly GCA_964642325.1. Classification (GTDB taxonomy): domain Bacteria; phylum Bacteroidota; class Bacteroidia; order Bacteroidales; family SM23-62; genus SM23-62. Next base: position 15,221 of record CAZXOJ010000031.1, read on the forward strand.
TTCGCAGGCTTATTGAGAAAGAGGCTGTTGCCAACCAGGATGAATTATTATCCATGTTGAAGCAGGAAGGATATGAGGTTACACAGGCAACCTTGTCCAGGGACCTGAAATTCCTAGAGGCAGGGAAGGTCCCTGATAAGGAGAAGGGCTATATCTATGTGTTGCCGAGGGGAAAACAGCAGAACAGAGAATCGGCAACCATGGGAAATTTCCCATTAAACGGATTTATATCCATTGAATTTGCCCGGGATCTGGCTGTGATCAAAACCCATCCGGGGTATGCACAAAGCATTTCCTCTGCCATAGATGAAATGGATGCCTATGAGATCATGGCAACCATTGCCGGTGACGACACCATTCTTCTGATCCCACGTGATGATGTAGGCAAGGAGGATATCAAGAATGCACTGGCATTATTATTCCCGGTTGAACAATTATAGAAAACTATAGATATGGAAAAGTTTGTAATAACAGAAGCGGGTAAGGATCACCTGAACTATATTCCGGATATCCAGAATGCCATTGAGGAAGCTGCCAAGGTGAAGGGAACAGGTCTGGCAAAGAGATCTGCCGAATATCTCACGGAAAAGATCCAGGAAGGGAAAGCCATTATTGCCATCTCGGACAGTGGTGACTTCGCTGGTTTCTGCTATATAGAATCATGGGGGCATGAAAAATTCGTGGCCAATTCAGGTTTAATTGTACTTGAGAAATACAGGGGGTACGGACTGGCTATGAAGATCAAGTCCAAGGCATTTCGATTGTCCAGGAAAATATTCCCGGATGCCAAGATGTTCGGATTGACCACCAGCCTGGCAGTTATGAAAATTAATTCGGCCCTGGGTTATAACCCTGTGACTTTCTCTGAGCTAACCGATGATGATGAATTCTGGAAGGGCTGCCACAGCTGCGCATATTATGATATATTGTTCCGGACCAACCGGACCCACTGCCTGTGCACCGCCATGTTATATGACCCCGACAAGAAGAAGTCCGGGTCTATTAAAGGCAAGCTTTTGAAAAAGAATGGCAAACATGTAGTCAAAAAGAAATCAAACATAAAATCAAAATAGGATGAAACAGAAAGTAGCATTGGCTTTTAGCGGGGGACTAGACACATCCTTTTGTGTGAAATACCTGAGCCTGGAGAAAAACCTGGAAGTACATTCGGTATTTATCAATTCTGGCGGCTTCAGTAAGGAGGAAGAAGAGAACATTGAAAAGCGGGCAAGGTCACTGGGTGTGGCAACACATATAAGCATAGATGTTTCAGAGACCTATTACCAGAAATGCATCCGCTACCTGGTTTACGGGAATATGATGCGGAACCATCATTATCCCATGTCCGTCAGTTCGGAGAGGATCTTCCAGGCCATGGCCGTAGTGGAATATGCACAACAACAAGGCATAAATATCATAGCACATGGAAGTACCGGTGCCGGCAATGACCAGGTCCGCTTTGACATGATATTCCAGATATTGGCACCTGGGATCGAGGTAATGGCCCCCATACGGGAACTTAAATTATCAAGGGAGGCAGAAGTTGAATACCTTCAGAAAGTCGGTTTCAATGAGTCTTTTGAAAAACATGCATACAGTATCAACCAGGGACTTTGGGGAACCACTGTAGGGGGAAAGGAAACACTCACCTCCAGTCAGGGCCTGCCGGAAGAAGCCTACCCATCACAGCTGGAGGAGCAAAAGCCTAAAGACATGGTAGTTGAATTTGAGAAAGGGGAACTGGTAGGTGGCGTTGCTTCCATACGACAGATAGAGGAGGAGGCTGCCGCATTCGCCATTGGCCGTGGCATTCATATGGGTGAGACCATCATAGGGATCAAAGGGCGCGTTGGATTTGAAGCTGCTGCCCCGGCCATTATCATACGTGCCCACCAGGAACTGGAGAAACATACCCTTGGGAAATGGCAAGCCTATTGGAAAGGCCAGCTTTCAGAATGGTATGGCATGATGTTACATGAGGGCCAGTACCTGGATCCGGTCATGCGGAATATTGAAATATTTCTAAAAGACACACAGCTGTTTGTCTCTGGAAAAGTGTATCTTACGCTCCGTCCATATGCCTTCGAAGTGAATGGGATTGAATCGGAACATGACCTGATGAAAGCTTCGGGAGCAACATATGGCGAGATGCATGAAGGATGGAGCGGAGAGGATGTCATCGGGTTCACACGGATCATGAGTAATCCTGCCAGGCTCTATCACTCATTACATCCTTATAAATCTTAAAAGGGTATAAAATGAAGGAAAAAATTGCTATCCTGGGCGGGGGCAATATTGGAAAAGCCATAGCCAAAGGCCTCCTGGCATCCGGAAAATTTCCGGCTGAGAATCTGGTTGTTACCGATTTAAATTTAGCTTATCTTGACGATCTGAAAGCAGACGGAATAGCTGTGACAAGGGATAATATTAAGGCTGTCAGATCATCAGAAATTGTCATTCTCTGTGTTCAGCCAACCCAGGTTACTGATTTGATAGCCGAGATCAAAGATGCCATAGATCCGGATAAACAGATTGTCGCATTTGTTATTGCTGCTTATGAGGTAAATGATATCAGGGAATTATTAGGCAAAGCGGTTAATGTAGTCAGGGTAATGCCCAATACAGCCATTGCTATTCGTGAATCCATGACCTGCCTGTCTACCCATGAGGGCGGTGAGAGTGCTATGGAAAAAATTAAGGCAATTTTTGACCACCTCGGAACGACCATGGTGATCAGGGAGAAACTAATGGGGGCGGCCACCATCCTTGGTGCCTGCGGTATTGCCTATTTCCTCAGGTTTATCCGCGCAGCCTCACAGGGAGGCATACAGGTTGGTTTTCATGCTGATGAAGCGCAGCTCATCGCCGCTCAGACCGCGCGTGGAGCTGCCTCACTATTGCTGCAGACTGGCAATCATCCTGAAGATGAAATTGACAAGGTGACCACTCCGAGGGGATGTACCATTGCCGGCCTGAACGAAATGGAACATTTCGGACTCAGCTCAGCAGTGATCAAGGGGATCATCACCTCCTACAACGAAATTGATAAACTGAAATAATACCGGTATGGACCTGGATGCCAGTCTGGATATGGCTGTGGGCCTGCTAAAGGAATTGATCAGGAATCCTTCTGTAAGCCGGGAAGAAAAGCAGGCTGCAGATCTGCTGGAAGTGTTCATGGAAGAGCATGGCCTGAAGGTACATCGCAGGCACCATAATCTGTGGACTGCCCACCAGGTCTCAGATAACAAGCCAAATATCCTGCTCAACTCACACCTGGATACGGTAAGGCCCGTGGCCGGATGGAAGAGGGACCCCTTCACACCAGAGGTGGAGGGGGATAGGATATATGGACTGGGGAGCAATGATGCCGGGGGTCCCCTGGTAACTTTGCTGGCCTGTTTTCTGTATTTTGCCGGCAGGCAGGATAATCCCTTTAACCTGATATTTGCAGCGAGTGCCGAGGAAGAAGTTTCGGGGGAGAAGGGTGTAACAAGCATCCTGAATGACCTGGGAAAGATCGACCTGGGTATCATAGGAGAACCTACACTGAACCAGATGGCGGTGGCAGAGAAAGGGCTGATGGTGATCGACGGGAAGGGGTATGGATACAGTGCACATGCAGCCTCAGGAGAAGGAAAAAATGCCATTTACGAGGCCATGAAGGACATTGAATGGATCTCGGGCTATCAATTTGAGCAGGCCTCTGAGTGGCTTGGGCGGGTTAGTATGCAGGTGACTATGATATCATCCGGGACACAACATAATGTAGTACCTGACCAGTGCAACTGGGTGGCTGATATCCGGACCAATGAGCATTATTCAAATGAAGCCGTTTTTGAGGTCATTCAGCAAAGTATGAAGGGAGAGGTAAAGGCTCGCTCCTTCAGGCTGAATCCGTCTTTTATTTCAGGTGAGCATCCGGTGGTGAAGCGTGGGACTGATATGGGACTGAAAAGCTATGGATCAATGACCCTTTCGGACCAGTCCCTCATGTCTTTTCCGACCCTAAAGATTGGACCCGGGGACTCAAACAGGTCCCATACAGCAGATGAATATATCTGTATTGATGAGATCAAGCAGGGGATCAGCAATTATATGCACCTGCTGAAAGGATTGCAGATCTAAATCCAAAACCATGGATCAATGAAAAAGCTTTGGGAAAAAGGAGTCTCCGTCAATAAGGAGATAGAAGAATTTACTGTTGGCAATGACAGGGAACTGGACCGCTCCCTGGCAAGGTATGATATAATGGGGACCCTGGCCCATGCTGCCATGCTCAAGTCTATAGGAATCCTGTCCGACCAGGAACATAAGGACCTGAAGGGGGCTTTGCTAAACATGTACAGAAAAGCTAAAGAGGGGAAATTGTCGATTGAAACGGGGGTGGAAGATATCCATTCCCAGGTAGAGAAAACCCTGACAGAAAAACTAGGAGATACTGGTAAAAAAGTACATACCGGCCGTTCCAGGAACGACCAGGTGGCGGTGGACCTGCACTTATACATCCGGGATGAAATTCGCAAAACAGTTAAGGGTGCCGGATATCTTTTCAATGCACTGATGCTCCTGGGCAAGGAACACCAGGGGGCTTTGATGCCTGGCTATACACATTTCCAGGTTGCAATGCCGGCCAGTTTTGGATTATGGTTTACTTCCTTTGCTGAAGATATGACCGATGATATGATCCAGTTACACGGTGCCTTTCAGGTGGCCAATCAAAATCCCCTTGGAGCAGGAGCAGGGTTCGGCACCTCGATTGCATTGAACAGGCAGATGACTACGGAGCTGCTGGGATTTGAATCCCTGCGTTACAATGTGATGCATGCAATGATGTCGAGGGGAAGGCTGGAAAAGATCACTGCCCAATCCCTGTCATCCCTTGCCGGTACACTGGCCAGGCTTGCCATGGATGTTACTATGTATATGGGGCAAAACCATGATTTTATTTCCTTCCCCGAAGAATATACCACAGGTTCCAGCATCATGCCCCATAAGAAGAACCCGGATGTTTTCGAATTGATCAGGGCCAAATGTAACCGGATCAAATCCCTTCCGGTGGAAGCGGACCTTGTCATCAGCGGCCTGCCCAGCGGATACCACCGGGATTTCCAGGTATTGAAAGAAAACCTGATGAAGGCTTTTTCGGAAATACAGGCCTGTCTTCACATGGCTGAGAAGGTTCTCCTGCAGGTGAAGATCCGCAAGGATATTCTGGATGACCCGGTTTACAAACATATCAGCAGTGTTGACAAGGTAAATCAGATGGTGATGAAGGGCAAGCCATTTCGCGAGGCATACCAGGAAATTGCCAGGCAAATTCGCGAACATACCTTTACCCCTGAAGATAATATAGAACACACGCATGAAGGCAGCATTGGTAACCTTTGCCTGGAAGAGATCCGTCAAAAAATGGATAAACGTTTGGAATCTTTCAACTTTGATAAGATCGATAATGCCATGCAAAGATTATTGGAAGATTAATCGAAATGATTTAATACAATGACAGAAAGTAGAGCCAGATTGGCAGGCAAGAAAAGGATAGTTATTAAAGTCGGTACTTCCACCCTTTCACATCCCAGCGGGAGAATGAATTTTACCAGGATGGAAAAACTCACCATGGTTTTATCTGATCTGATGAGCTGTGACAAGGAAGTGATCCTCGTTTCATCCGGGGCCATTGGTGTGGGTGCGGGAAGACTCAAAATGGATGCTCCTCCCGAGGGACTAATAGCCAGGCAGGCGCTGGCTGCCATCGGCCAGGCGGAACTCATGCGCATCTACCAGAAATTTTTTGATGAATATCACCAAATGGTGGCACAGGTGCTGTTAACTCCTGAGGGACTGGATGATGAGATCAGGAGGATGAATGCCCAAAATACCCTGAACCAACTGATCACAATGAAAATCATACCCATTGTGAATGAAAACGATACGGTGTCAACCATAGAAATACAATTCGGCGAAAATGACAGTCTTTCGGCCAAGGTAGCCGGACTGATCGATGCAGACCTGTTGATCATCCTGACAGATATTGATGGGTTCTATGCTACAGATCCTAAACAGGATGAGCATGCGGAGTTGTTGTCCGAGGTACATGAAATTACCCAAGAGATTGAAATGGCTGCAAAGGGTTCCGGATCATCCTTCGGGAAGGGAGGAATGCTTACCAAAATCAATGCCGTAAAGATAGGCAGGGAGAATGGCATCGATACCCTGATCCTGAACGGTCAAAATCCCAAAAACATACTCAAGGCAATGGAAGGCCATGAGATTGGAACACTCTTTACCACCGCATAATCAGTAATTAAATAAGCATCATATATGGAAGAACTCATCATAAAAGGAAGAAAGGCAAAGGAAGCATCATGGTTCCTGGCCATGGCTTTCACTGCCGATAAAAACAAGGTACTCGGGCAGGTTGCTGAAAGTATTGTCAGGGGATCTGGAAATATTCTGTCAGCCAACCGGGATGATATGGAAAATGCCGAAAAAGCCGGTTTGAAGGGTGCCATTATGGATAGGCTCCTATTAACAGAGGACAGGATTAAATCCATGGCTGAGGGGCTGACAGAAATTGCGGCATTGGAAGATCCTGTCGGGGAGATACTGGCTATGAAAAAAAGGCCAAATGGACTGGTGATAGGACAGAAAAGGGTGCCCATGGGCGTGATTGGGATTATTTATGAATCGCGGCCGAATGTTACAGCGGATGTTTTCGGACTCTGCCTGAAAACAGGTAACGCAGCCATCCTGAGGGGTGGGAAGGAGGCCTATGCTTCCAACAGGGCCATTACAGGTATTATTCAGAAAGTGCTGGCAGAAGAAAGTTTCCCGGCTGAATGCCTGCAACTTGTGGAAAATACCAGCCGGGACTCTGCGGTTGCACTCATGCAATTGGATCAGTACCTGGACCTACTAATCCCCCGTGGGGGTGCAGGCCTTATCCGTGCGGTAGTGGAGAACAGCCATGTACCGGTTATCGAGACAGGGGTCGGGAATTGTCATATTTATGTGGATGAATCGGCGGATCTGGACAAGGCAGTGGCTATTACGGTCAATGCCAAAATCCAGCGGCCTGGTGTATGTAATGCAGCGGAAAGCCTGCTGGCACATGAAAAAATTGCCGGTGAATTTTTACCCAGGGTGGGGGCAGAATTATTAAAGCATAATGTTGAGATACGGGGGGACAAAACCGTTTGCCAGCTTATCGATGCGGCGAAACCGGCAACGGATGAGGACTGGGAAACAGAATTCCTTGATTTGATCATATCAGCTGCAGTCGTTCCCTCCATGGGCGATGCCATAAACCATATCCATCAATATGGGTCCGGCCACAGTGAAGCCATCATAACGGAGAACTACACCAGGGCACAGGATTTCCTGAACAAGGTAGATGCTGCCGCTGTGTATGTAAACGCTTCGACCCGCTTCACGGATGGTTTTGAATTCGGTTTTGGGGCGGAGATCGGGATCAGTACCCAGAAGCTGCATGCCAGAGGTCCAATGGGACTGAAAGAACTGACTTCAACAAAATACATTATATACGGCGACGGGCAGATCAGGGAGTAGTCCGATTATTTTTTTGACTGCTGGATCAGCTCTATGAACCGGTCGAAGAGGAAATCCGTATCCATCGGTCCTCCCGAAGCCTCCGGGTGGAATTGTGTGGAAAAGAAGGGTTTGGTCTGGTGGATCATACCCTCGTTGGTCTGGTCATTGAGATTGATAAAATAGGGTTTCCAGTCTTCATTCAGGGTATTGTTATCGATCGCAAAACCATGGTTTTGAGAGGTGATGTAAGCATTGTTCGTGCCGATTTGCAATACGGGCTGGTTGTGGCTTCTGTGCCCGTACTTAAGCTTGTAGGTATCTGCTCCTGATGCCAGTGCCATCAGCTGGTTGCCAAGGCAAATGCCCATGATCGGGGTATCCTGTGAAAAAGCCTTCGTGAGATTCTTTACAGTATCCTTGCACTGTTTGGGATCTCCCGGTCCGTTTGAAATAAAAAGCCCGTCATATTCCTCCCCGAAAAAGTCGTAATCCCAAGGAACCCTGATAACGGTCGTATCGAGTTGCAACAAATAGCGGATGATATTGTATTTCACACCGCAGTCTATCAGCAGGATCCTGTATTTTCCATTTCCATGGACCTCCTTTTTGGAGACACTTACCTGGGATACGAGGTTGTCCTGGTTAGGATCGTAGAGTGCTACATCTTCACCATCCTGGATGATCTTGCCCAGCATGGTCCCTTTTTCCCTGAGGATCTTTGTCAGGTAGCGTGTATCAATGCCGAAGATGCCCGGAACATCATGTTGTTGCAGCCACTCACCCAAGCTTTTTTTTGCATTCCAGTGGCTGTATTCCATGGAATAATCTGATACAATCAACCCTGATATATGCAGGCTGTCAGACTCAAAATGTTTGAGTAAGTTCTCCTCAATCTGTTCATCCGGCACACCGTAATTACCTATTAAAGGATAGGTAAGTACCAGGATCTGTCCTTTATAGGAGGGGTCGGTGAGGCTTTCAGGATAGCCGGTCATGGCGGTATTAAATACCACTTCCCCGGAGATTGAAAGGTCTTTACCGAAAGAAATTCCAGGGAATTCTGATCCATCTTCCAATATCAGTTTTTTTCGTTTACGCTCAGTCATCTGCCCTAAATTATTCATTAGCAAGCATTGATTCTATGATCTTTTCAGCCTGTTCGGGTGCTATACGCTTGGCGACTATCTCCTTGTCCGCATTGAGTACAAACAATTGAGGAGTGGTCATAACATCATAGATGTTTTTGTAGGTAAAATCATATGGATTCCAGCAATTGACCCAGTCATAAAAGCCGTTTTCATTAATATAGTCTATCCATTTCACCTTGCCTTCCTCTCCTGAAAGTGTATTTACGGCCACCACCTCTATTCCTTTTGTTTTCA